>CALUGW010000008.1 GCA_944320305.1 uncultured Prevotella sp.
GGGTATGGCGCACACCATTTATGGGTGACGCAGAAAAAGGCATCCGACCCCGACCAATGTTTGGAGAACAGATTACTTATTGTTGAATTTTAACTGACAAGGCTATGGCACGTTACAGAGTGAACACAAGGTTTGTCTTTTCGGGAGTGTTCGAGGTGGAAGCCGACAGCAGGACGGAAGCGAGGGAACTCGTGATGAAAGAGTGCGGTTTGGTCATGGGTGGAAGCATCCACACCACGCTGGACGATGAAGAAGTGGATTGGGATTTTGACATCCATCCCGAAACGGAAATAGGAAGAATAACCATTAAAAGGAACTGATTATGACAACAAGAATGACCATTAACTGAACAAGCACCTGCCAGGCGGCAGGAACGGAGAAGTACGAGCGTTTTCAAACGAGTTTCGGCAGGAAAAGGTGCACATTCGTGCAATATGACTACCGCCATACGGACGGAGAACTGTTCTCCTGCGTGAAACCTACATTGGAAGAATGTAGAAGGTTGCGCAACGAATGGTTGAACCTTAAAAGCAAGGAGGGCAGACGATGAGCGCAAGATATGAAACGCTGATAGTGACGTTCAGCGACCCTATCAAGGTTTTGGACAACATATTCGCCGATGCGGACGCATGGGGAACGGACACCCTCAAAGGATGGGTGGAGGACTATGAAAGTACGAGGTTTACGCAAATAGACGGGCATACGGCAGTCATCACTTCCGAATACAACATGCCCTGCGTAAAGGAATGGCTCACACGCTGAAAGGTTATATGCTTCTTTATGCCCGATGCTTCTATCCATGCTTTCAATGGTATGGAAATCCACGAAACATCTGTCAGTTCCTCGAACACCAGGCGTTCATCATCGTCAGGCCGCTCGCCGCATAATTGGAGAGCCTGTGCCGTGACGGGCTTATAATCGGGACGTTTGGTTTTTTGTTGAACCACCAAGGCTTGCCATGTGCCTTTACTCGTCTGTTGAATCTGTTTCCACCGCAAGGCTTGAATGTCGCTATGCCGTAATCCCGTGAGGATAGAAAAGAGGAACGCACGTTTCAGTACATCGTCCTTGCAGGGAGTGTCTACCAACATCTGCACTTCATTCATGGTAAGAGCGACACGAGGTTTTTCAATCGAACTGATGCCTTTCACTTTTGCACTGATGTCAACCGTGAGGTATTCGTCAATAAAAGCCTGTTTCAGTCCGGCCTTGACAATATAGAAATAGGTTGAAGCTGTGTTTTGCGAGATGGTTCCTTTCTTGTTGCCACCCATCGGAGCGCGAAGCAGGAACATCTTGATGTCTTCAAGCAGTTTGACGGAAATGGATTTGAAAGGTATTGGGTTCCCCTGCGAATAGATTCTCAGCAATTCGCCCACACGCATCCAGTTGACGATAATCGAATTGGAACTGTTGGGATGGCGTTTGCTGATGATGCCGTTGAAATACTTGATGAAGTCCTGCTCGCCACGCTCGTTCTGCGCGGCGATTTCATTCTCCTTATCGGTGTAGAGGATGGCACTGTCGTACTCGTGCTGGCGCAACTTACGGACATTATCCGCATAGATGCAGGCCTCTTGGTCGATGGTGGAACGGCATTGGATGATTCCGTTCAAATCACGTTTGGGTTTGTAGTTGAAACTTCCGTCCGGCAGGATGCGGGCGATGGATGACTTATCCCAAATAGGCGTGGATATAGTCCGTTTGATAGATTCCACCACACGGCTTGCTCTGGTTGAGCCTCGTTTGTAAACCGGGTACGATTCAATAATCAGATACCACTCCTCTTTATATCTCGACCGTCTGAGCTTGACGGTCACTTTGGTGTTAGGCAATGCTTTCTTCATTCTATTTCTGATTTATAAAGGTTATCTATTTCTTGTTTGGGTACATACACATAGTTCCCCATTTGTCGGGAGGGGATGGAGTATTTTCTCACATGAGCCCATACGGAACTGTCATTGATGTGGTATTTCTCGCAAACTTCGGTAATGGTATAACAGTCCTCCGGCTCCATGCTGTATAGTTTAGGAGCAGGCTTCTCTTTCTCAACCGCACTTTCAGGTCTACTAAGGAACAGACGTTCCATATCGGAACGCTTGATGCGTGTCAGTCTCTCGCCGATATTGATTGCTGGAACTCTTCCCTCCTTTATCAGCCGATACAGTGTGCTGCGCTCCACGCCGAACATAGCAACGGCTTCTTTGACCGATATGTATTCTCTGATGTCAGGAACCTGTTGGGCAATAGCTTCCAGCCTTGCGTTCTTTGCCTTCGCATCTCTTTTGCGCTTCCAAGCCACATTGCTGCACCTGCGCGAACAGTAATAGCTGTCGAGAGTCTTTGCGACAAATACCTTGCCGCAGACTTTACACTTTCTCTTGATTTCAAATCCGATTGTTGGCATATTATCTACTTTTAAGTTTGTATTAGTATGGATAAGTGGGATTTTGTTCCACATTATCTACTTTTTTGTCTTGTTGCAAATATGTCGCAAATAAGAGATAAAAAAGCCTATAGAAAGGCATAGAAAACAAGAACCCCATAAACGCAAAAAGCGTGCAACTCATTGAGCTGCACGCTTTTGCTTGCGATTTTGTATGTCTTTACTTATCGGAATCACTTGACTTCCTCAAAATCGGCGTCCTGAATGTTGTCGTCGGTCTTTGAGCTGTTGTCCTGAGTCTGCTGCCCATTGGCCGACTGCTGCTGGCCGGCACCGGGCTGTGCGCCTGCGTTCTGGTACATTTGTGCGCTGGCAGCCTGCATCACTGTGTTGAGGTTGCTGATGGCGCTGTCGATGGCAGCCACATCGCCGCTCTTGTGGGCGTCTTTCAGCTGTTGGAGTGCACTTTCGATTGGAGCTTTTTTGTCGGCCGGAATCTTGTCACCGTTGTCCTTGAGGAAGTTCTCGGTGGTGAAAATCATCGAGTCTGCCTGGTTCATCTTGTCCACGCGCTCGCGTTCTTTCTTGTCGTTCTCGGCGTTCTGCTCTGCCTCTGCCTTCATGCGCTCTATCTCTTCCTTGCTCAGTCCGGATGATGCCTCTATGCGGATGGCCTGCTCCTTGCCGGTGGCCTTGTCCTTGGCAGACACTTTCAGTATGCCGTTGGCATCGATGTCGAATGTCACCTCAATCTGTGGAACGCCGCGGCGTGCCGGTGCTATGCCTGTGAGGTTGAACTGGCCGATGCTCTTGTTCTGTGCGGCCATGGGGCGCTCGCCTTGGAGCACGTGTATAGTCACTTCCGTCTGGTTGTCGGCAGCTGTGGAGAACACCTCGCTCTTCTTGCACGGAATGGTTGTGTTGGCTTCGATGAGCTTGGTCATGACGCCTCCCATTGTCTCGATGCCGAGTGTCAGCGGGGTTACGTCAAGCAGCACGATATCGCCGACTCCGCCTTCCTTATTGAGGATTGCGCCCTGGATGGCTGCGCCAACGGCCACAACTTCATCGGGGTTGACTCCCTTTGAAGGCTCTTTGCCGAAGTAGTTCTTGACCAGTGTCTGCACGGCGGGGATGCGGCTTGATCCTCCGACGAGAATCACCTCGTCAATGTCTGCTGTGGTCAGTTTGGCGTCGCGGATGGCGTTCTGGCAGGGCACAAGGCAGGCCTGGATCAAGTCGTGAGCCAACTGCTCGAACTTTGCGCGTGTGAGCGTCTTCACGAGGTGCTTGGGCACGCCGCCTACGGGCATGATGTACGGCAGGTTGATTTCTGTCGTTGTGGAGCTTGACAGCTCGATCTTGGCTTTTTCCGCAGCCTCTTTAAGGCGCTGCATGGCCATCGGGTCGGTGGTGAGGTCGGCTCCCTCGTCGTTCTTGAACTCCTGCACGAGCCAGTCGATGATTACCTGGTCGAAGTCATCGCCGCCCAGATGGGTGTCGCCGTTGGTCGAGAGCACTTCAAACACACCTCCGCCGAACTCCAAGATGGAAATATCGAATGTGCCGCCTCCGAGGTCGAACACGGCAATCTTCATATCCTTGTTGGCCTTGTCCACTCCGTATGCCAGTGCGGCAGCCGTAGGCTCGTTGACAATGCGGCGCACGTTGAGTCCTGCAATCTGGCCGGCCTCTTTCGTTGCCTGGCGCTGTGAGTCAGAGAAGTATGCCGGCACGGTAATCACGGCGTCCGTGACCTCCTGTCCGAGATAGTCCTCGGCGGTCTTCTTCATTTTCTGCAGCACCATGGCCGAGATTTCCTGCGGTGTGTACTTGCGTCCGTCGATGTCCACGCGCGGATAGCCACCCTCGTTGACAACGGTGAACGGCACGCGGCTCACCTCTTTCTCGCACTGTGCCCATGTCTCGCCCATGAAGCGCTTGATGCTGTAAACGGTCTTCTTCGGGTTGGTGATGGCCTGGCGCTTGGCCGGGTCGCCCACTTTGCGCTCACCGCCTTCCACGAATCCTACGACAGATGGCGTTGTGCGCTTGCCCTCGCTGTTGGCTATTACAACCGGTTCGTTGCCCTCGAATACGGCAACGCACGAGTTTGTTGTTCCTAAGTCAATTCCAATAATCTTTCCCATATTCTTGTTTTTTTTTATTATTATTCGTCGTTTGTTTGTGTCTTTAACCGCTTTCTGCAGTCCGCTGACATTATAGCAAAGCATGTGCCAAAGTGCCGTCTGTGTGTCGGGCGCGTGCCACAGATATGACATTTTGTCGTGTCCAGGAGTCTTTTGTGGCGTGCTCGTGTCAGTATTGCTCAGGGCGCACATCAATTCATATCATATGCGTTCCAATAACTCTTCTTGGATGACTGCTATTTGTGAATAAAGTTTTAATCGCCTGTAGCATTTAAAATAAATGTAAAATGTATGTGTTTCCCTGCCGGTCAGTTAAACCATCTGCCCCATAGTCCGTCATACAAACGGTTGCAGCCGAAAACAACAGGTAACGTAAAACAAAAGAAAGGAAATCAGAATATGAAACGGACAATACTTGCCGTGGCGGCCCTCTTGATGATGGCGACGGCTGCAATGGCACAAGAGCAGAACAACAGCAGTGCCGACAGAGTGCAGAAGCGCACAGAGTTGGTTGCTAAGAAATACGGTCTCGATGAGACGCAGACCAAGAAACTGCTCGAACTGAACACGAAATATGCAGATGCGTTCGGTCGCGCGGGCGCTCCTCGTGGAGGTCGCGGCGGTCGCGGACCGCAGATGCGCAGGCCTCAAGGCAATGGAATGGGGCTGCCTGCGGCAGCCGACAGCACCGCGCGGCAGGGCAGGCGTGACTTTGGCGGGCGCGGGGGCGCCTTTGCCGAGCGCCGCAAGCAGATGCGCGAGCGCATGGAGGCATATGACAAGGAGCTGCAGGCCATAATGACCGAGGAGCAGTATAAGAGCTACAAGGCCGACATGGCAAAGCGTGCTCCCAGGCGTGACGCACCGCGTGGCGGGCGCACTCAAGAGTGATTTTCATAGTGATTTAGGTTAATTATAGTGTTGTTTTTTGGGCAGGCGTGCCCAATTGGATATGGCTTCATGGTGAAGTCTGAGGTGAAATGCAGATTTTTAGGATAGCTTTGGCGCACTGGCGAGATTGCCGGTGCGCCTTTTTTCTTTCGCCCTGATGTCGGATTTGTAGCCGCCCGGTGCCATTGAGGTCAAAAAAGTTGTGGAGCGGAGTTGTTAGTGCGGCTTTTTTCGTAACTTTGCATCTGCATAAAACAATTCGACATCAAATGAAAAGACAGATATTTATGTTTGTGGCGGCTGCCGCTCTGTGCGCCATTGCCGCGTGCGGGGGCAAGAAAGAGAGTGACACAATAATAACCACGAAAGCTGAGGTGAGAAAGCCGGCCGCTCCGGTCAGAATGCAGGACTATGAGCAGACGCGTGAGGTTGAGCTTGACGGCATCCGTCTTGTGTGCAGGATTCACCGCGCGGCCGACGACAGTCTGGCCATGGTGTCCGACGAGACAGGCCAGAAGTTTGTTGACAACAGAATAGAGCTGGTGGTAAGCCGCGCCGACGGAAGTGTGTTTTTCAGGAAAACGTTCACAAAAAAGACTTTCGACGAGTTGCTTGATGATGATTATCGCAAGACCGGAATCCTTGAGGGGCTCGTCTTCGACCGTGTTGACGGCAGCCGGCTCCGGTTTGCCGCCAGTGTGAGCCATCCTCAGACCGACGAGTACATCCCGCTGGTGGTGACGGTCTCAAAGGCCGGCGGCATGAGCATCGAGCGCGACACACAGCTCGACACAAGTGCCGAAGAGGAGGATATTTAACCTAAATCGCATTAGGCTGTTGTGGCCTGGGGCGTTATGTTGCCGAAGCCGCAATGCCGACAAAGCGTTTACAGGAGTGCCGACGCACCGCTCCGGAAGGCTGTGCCATGATTCCAGCCGCTGAAGAGGTCCGTCGGCACTCCCGCTTTTTTGCCGCTTCGGTGTTCCTGTGATGTCATATCAGGCCTGCATCGGCACTGTCTGTCATGGCGGGCGCGATTTTCTCCCAGCTGTCGCGCAATTCCGTCATGCGGTCGAACACGAGGCTTGCTCCCTCGGCGGTGAGCAGGTCCGACGGCAGCGGGCCGGTGTTCACAGCCACGGTGAATATCTTTGCGGCCACGGCTGCGCGCACGCCGAGCGGAGCGTTCTCCACCACGACGGCCTGCCACGGTTCCACTCCCGCCTTGGCCAGCCCTTTCAGATAAGGTTCCGGGTCGGGCTTTCCATGGCTGACGTCAAAGCTCGACACTATCAGGTCCGGGCTTACGAGTCCGCTGAAGTCGGCGGCGAGCTTTTCGAGCAGCGAATGTTGGCCGCTGCCTGTCACCACCACAATCTTCATTCCCTCAGCCTTTATCTTGCGCTGCAGGTCCATCACGCCCTCCATGATTTCCGCTTGCGGGCACAGCGAGAACAGTCTTGACTTCTCGTCATACATCCGTTGCGACTCCTCGTCGCTTATTTCGCGGTGCCACTGCTCGCGCGCCATCAGCTTTATGGTCTCCACGCCGCGCATCCCCTCGTATCTGTAGGCGTCGGCCTCGGCCATGTCTATGCCGAACGAGGCCATCGACCGGCGCCAGCTTGTGGCGTGGTTGGGCATGGAGTCGTAGAGCACGCCGTCCATGTCGAAAAGAACGGCTTTGGGGTTGAATTCCCCAAAGCCGTATTTTCTCAGATACTGTTTGATTGCAATTTCGTACATTCCTGTCAGTTGTGTTGTTCAGGCCTCCTTGGCAAGCCTCTCCTTGATGGCCTTGCTGTCGGCCTCATAGCCTGGCTTGTCCAGCAGTGCGAACATGTTCTTTTTGTATGCCTCCACGCCGGGCTGGTTGAATGCGTTCACTCCGAGCACGTTGCCGCTGATGCCGCAGCCGATCTCGAAGAAGTAGATGAGCTGGCCGATGTTGTATTCGTCCAGTTTCGGCACGCTGATGCGTATGTTGGGCACTCCTCCGTCAACGTGTGCCAGGCGTGTTCCCAGCTCTGCCATCTTGTTAACCTCGTCAACGCGCTTGCCGGCCAGGAAGTTCAGGCCGTCAAGGTTCTCCTCGTCGTGCGGGAAGAGCAGGCTGTGGTTTGGTTCCTCAACGCTGATCACGGTCTCAAAGATGGTGCGCTCGCCCTGCTGTATCCACTGTCCCATGGAGTGCAGGTCGGTGGTGAAGTCGCACGATGCGGGGAAGATTCCCTTGCCGTCCTTGCCCTCGCTCTCGCCGTAGAGCTGTTTCCACCACTCGCTGAAGTAGTGGAGCTTGGGCTGGTAGTTCACCATTATCTCGATTTTCTTGCCTGTTTCGTTGTAGAGTGCGTTGCGCACGGCGGCATAGACGGCGGCCGGGTTCTGCCCGAAGGGCACGTCGGCGGCGCAGGCCCGCTCCATGTCGGCGGCTCCGCCAACCAGTCTCGTGATGTCAAAGCCGGCGCAGGCTATCGGCAGCAGGCCGACGGGGGTGAGCACCGAGAAGCGTCCGCCCACGTTGTCGGGGATGACGAATGTCTTGTATCCCTCCTTGGTGGCGGCTGCGCGGGCGGCTCCCTTGGTGGCGTCGGTGACGGCCACAATCACCTTGCGGGCCTCCTCCTTGCCGCGCTGGTCCTCACACTGCTTCTTGAGCAGGCGGAATGTAAGGGCTGTCTCTGTCGTCGTGCCCGACTTCGATATGTTTATCACGCCGAACTTCTTGCCTTTCAGATATTCCGTAAGCTCAGAGAGATAGTCCTCGCCGATGTTGTTGCCGGCGAAGAGGATGGTGGGGTTGCTCTTGTCACCAACGAGCCAGCTGAACGAGTTGCCCAGTGCCTCGATCACCGCGCGCGCTCCGAGGTAGCTGCCGCCGATTCCGGCCACAACGATTGCCTCGCAGTTGGCGCGCAGGGTGTCGGCGCAGTCCTGTATTTCCTTGAGGAATTCGGGCGTGATTGACGACGGAAGGTGAATCCATCCGAGAAAGTCGTTGCCGGGGCAGGAGCCGTTCTCAAGCGCTTTGCGGGCCTCGTTCACTTTGGGTTCATAGGCTTTCACAGCCCCCTCGCTGAGGAACTGCGCTGCCTTCGTGATGTCTAAGCTGATTGTTTTCATTGCTTTGTGTTTATAGGTTTTTATTGTCCGTTGCCTGTTGGTATTGTTGCGCGGGCGCTTTTCGCTCCGCCGCTTCGGGGTTATCTGAACGAGTCAGTGAGCAGTTTGATCTCAATCTGCGGGCTGATGCGCTCGTAGAGTATGTTGTACACGGCGTCGAGTATCGGCATGTTCACGTGCAGATGCCTGTTTATTTCCTTCATGCACTTGGTGCCGAAGTATCCCTCGGCGATCATCTCCATCTCTATCTGTGCGCTCTTCACGCTGTATCCCTTGCCTATCATGGTGCCGAACGTGCGGTTGCGCGAGAAGTTGCTGTAGCCTGTCACGAGCAGGTCGCCCAGATAGACCGAGTCATAGACGTTGCGCTCTATCGGGTGTACGGCTGTGAGCAGGCGCGACATCTCCTGCACCGCGTTCGACATGAGCACGGCCTGGAAGTTGTCGCCGAACTTCAGTCCGCTGCAGATGCCCGCCGCGATGGCGTAGACATTCTTCAGCACCGACGAGTATTCGATGCCAATCACGTCGTCGCTGGTCTTGGTCTTGATGAAGTCGCAGGCCAGAACGTCGGCAAAGGCCTGTGCCTTCTCCCTGTCGGAGCAGCCCACTGTCAGGTATGACAGGCGCTCCAGGGCCACCTCCTCGGCGTGCGACGGGCCTCCCAGGCACGACAGGTTCTCGTAGGGCACATCGTAGACCTGGTGGAAATATTCCGAGCAGACAAGGTTCTCGTCGGGCACAATGCCCTTGATGGCCGTCACCACGAACTTGTCTTTCAGTCTGACGCGGAGCTTCTTCAGGTGGTTTTTGATATAGGGCGACGGGGTGACGAACACCAGCGTGTCATAGCTTTCGGCTATCTTGTTGAGGTCGCTGGAGAAGAATATCTCGTCGATGTTGAACCTCACGCCCATGAGATAGGCCGGATTGTGGCCCAGCCGCCTGAAATCCTCGATGCGGTCGTCGCGCCGCATGTACCAGCCGATATGGTGCGTGTGGCCCACCACTATCTTTGCGATAGCAGTGGCCCAGCTGCCTCCGCCGATGATTGCTATTTTTCCGCAGTCGAACATTTCTTTTTCACTTAGAGTCCATGAGCAGAGTCCGGCGCTCCCGGCTGGCGGCCGTCATCCGCTTTTGCGGTTGCGCGCCGCGCCGCCAGCCGGGCCCGTGCCTGGTCATTCCGTTTCTCCGGTCTTGTTCGCGGCCTCTATCCACGCCGCGAACGTCTCCACCTTCGGGTTGTCGTATCCAAGTTTGTATTTCTTGTTCACGCCGCAGACGTCCATCTGGAGCTTCTGCGGGTTAACGTCCCTGATGTCCTGCACGAGGTAGTAGCCGCACTTGTTGAGCACGGGCACCCACTGCTCCTCCACGCCCAGGGCCGCCCATTCTGCGTTTGAGCTGCGCGGAGCCTTGTGCTCGGGGCGCATCTGCGGGAAGAAGAGCACCTCCTGTATGAACGTCTTGCCCGTCATGAGCATCACCAGGCGGTCTATGCCGATGCCAATGCCGCTGGTCGGCGGCATGCCGTACTGCAGGGCGCGCAGGAAGTCGTGGTCAATGACCATTGCCTCGTCGTCGCCCTTGTCGGCCAGGCGCATCTGGTCTATGAAGCGCTGCTCCTGGTCTATCGGGTCGTTCAGCTCGGAGTAGGCGTTGGCCAGCTCCTTGCCGTTGACCATCAGCTCGAACCGCTCGGTCAGCCCGGGCTTCGAGCGGTGCATCTTCGTCAGCGGCGACATCTCCACAGGATAGTCGGTGATGAACGTAGGCTGTATGAATGTGCCCTCGCAGAACTCTCCGAAGATTTCGTCGATGAGCTTTCCCTTGCCCATCGTGTCGTCAGTCTCCATGCCCAGCTTGCCGCACACCTCGCGTATCTGGGCCTCGTCCATGCCGTTGAGGTCATAGCCGGTCTTCTCCTTTATGGCGTCGAGTATGGGCAGCCGGCGGTAGGGGGCCTTGAAGCTCACGATGTTGCCGTCTATCTCGCGCTCCGTCGTTCCGTTTACGGCCACGCAGACCGTCTCCAGGAGTTTCTCCGTGAAGGCCATCATCCAGTTGTAGTCCTTGTACTGCACGTAGAGTTCCATGCAGGTGAACTCCGGGTTGTGGTTGCGGTCCATGCCCTCGTTGCGGAAGTTCTTGCCTATTTCGTAGACGCCCTCAAAGCCGCCGACAATCAGTCTTTTGAGATACAGTTCCGTGGCTATGCGCATATACATATCGGAGTCGAGCGCGTTGAAGTGCGTTATGAACGGTCTTGCGCTCGCTCCGCCGGGTATGTTCTGCAGCACGGGCGTCTCCACTTCGGTATATCCGGCCTCGTCGAGCACGCGGCGGATGGTCCTTATCACGGTGGCGCGCTTCTGGAATGTGTCCTTCACGCCGTCGTTGACCACCAGGTCAACGTATCTCTGGCGGTAGCGCAGCTCCGGGTCGTCAAACTTGTCGTAGGCCACGCCGTCCTTATATTTCACGATGGGCAGCGGCTTGAGGCTCTTCGAGAGCAGCGTCAGCTCCTTGGCGTGTACGGAGATCTCTCCTGTCTGCGTGCGGAACACAAATCCTTTCACGCCGATAAAGTCGCCGATGTCGAGCAGACGCTTGAACACCTTATTATATAAGTCCTTGTCGTCGCCCGGACAGATGTCGTCGCGGGTGATGTACACCTGTATTCTGCCTTTTGAGTCTTGCAGTTCGGCAAAGCTGGCCTTGCCCATCACGCGGCGGCTCATCATCCGTCCGGCGATGCAGACCTCACTCGGCTCGGCTTCATCACTGAAGTCTGCCTTGATGTCTGTAGAGAAAGCGTTGGTGGGATATTCTGCGGCGGGATAGGGGTCAATGCCCATGTCGCGCAGTTCCTGCAGGCTTTGGCGTCGGCCAATTTCCTGTTCACTCAGTTCTAAAACGTTCATAATACTTCGAATATCTGTCTATTGTAGCTGCAAATTTACTAATTTTATTTTGATTGCACGTTCTTTTTTGCTTTTATTATCACCTTGCCGTCGGCCGGAACCATATCCGTCGGCAGACCGCCCATGCCGGTCAGGGCTGCCGACGCGCCGCGGCAGTCTGCGGCAGTGTGCCTATTTTTGAGTTAAAACAAATTCGCAATGTTTAAAATTCCGCAGTTTTTACCCTCTCAAATTTCGCGAATTTGAAAACGGAAACACTTTTGCCTGAAATACGCGCAGCATGAGTGTGCAGCCGTAACTTATTGGGCCAATTAGACTTATTAGTCCAATTGGTCTGATTGTGCAACTTTTTCAGCCCCCGAAACCACCATTTTTCAGCCCCAAAACGGCCTTTCCTGCCTTGCAAGAAGGGCCTTTTCGCACTCCAATATAGGTCATTTTGCATTCCAATATGGCCTATATCGCATTGCAATATGGGTCATATTGCATAGCGGCGGCCTGTTTTTCGCAAAAAAGAGGGGCAAAAACCGCCGGAATTTTTCTATTTCGGCGGGAAATGAAGTGTTAATTTTCAGGAGGCAGGAGACAGGAGTCAGGAGTCAGGAGACAGACAATAGCTTTGCCGTGGGGCAGGAGACAGGAGACGGGAGGCGGACAATAGCTTTGCCGTGGGGCAGGAGACAGGAGACGGGAGGCGGACAACAACCGCATCGGCTATTTTTCTTAACTCTTAATTCTTCATTCTTCATTAATTTTGTACCTTTGCATACAGGAACATATTTTATACAACGGGTTTTGAAAACAGATGCGTTTCGGCGGCGTGGCGTGCGGCAGCGGTCTTTGTGAGTGGCACTGTGGCGCGTCGCGGTGGTGCCGGGCGCAGCTTTTAAGCAATGGATTTAGAAGAAATAAAGAAGTTTATAGCCCAGAAGCCGAATATGGCTCAGGCCATCGGGATGGAGTTTGTGTCAACTCCCGACCCCGACTCGTGCATGGCCCGGATGACAATAGACGGCCGCAACTGCCAGCCCATGGGGCTGCTGAGCGGCGGCGCGTCGCTTGCCCTGGCCGAATATCTGGCCGGCGTAGGCTCGTCGGCCCTCTGTCCGGGCAAGGCTTGCGTGGGCGTCAACGTCAGCGGAAGCCACGTCAGGAGCGCTTTCGTGGGCGACACGGTCACGGCCGTGGCGCGCGTTGTGCACAAGGGGCGCACGCTCCACGTGTGGAACGTCACGCTGAGAGACTCCGGCGGAACGGTGCTTTCCACCGCGAGCGTCATGAACTTTATTGTGGACAAGCCGCTGGAGGCACCGCAATGACGGCCCGCGCGTTTTTCCGCCTGCCTTACGCCGACAGCTATTGTGCGGTGGAGCAGCTCTCCGGCAGCCCGGCCCGGCTGGCGTCGGTCGCCGGCGCCGGCGGGCGGAGCGGCTTCATCATCGCTCCTTTTGACGCCACGGAGGCTGAGCCGGTGCTGCTTCTGCGGCCCGACAGGGTGGAGTGGAGGCCCGTCGAGGCCGAGACAGCCGTGGCCAGCCGCCTGCCGCGCCCTGAGGCTGATGCCGCCGCGGAGCGCAAGGCCTATGCCGCCGACTTCGCGCGCTGTCACCGGCAGCTCGTGGCGGGGCGCTTCCTGAAGCTCGTGCTGGCCCGCCGCTCCGTGGAGCGCATGGCCCGGCGGGTGGCCCCGGAGCAGCTCTTCCTGCGCGCCTGCCGCCTTTATCCGCGAATGTTTGTGGCTCTTGTGGAGGCGCCGCAGTGCGGCACGTGGCTTGCGGCCACGCCCGAGCTGCTGCTCGGAGGCGACGGCGGACGGTGGCACACGGTGGCTCTGGCCGGCACAATGAGGCTCGAGGGCGGCGCTTTGGGCTTTGACTGTCCGCCGTCGCCCGCCGGCCCGGCCTCCGACGCCATGAGCTGGAGTGCCAAGAACAGGCTTGAGCAGCGTCTTGTGGCCGACTATATCGGCTCCGTGCTGCGCCCTTTCGCGGCGGACGTGAGCCGCAAGGCTGCCCGCACGGTGCGTGCCGGAGACATTGTCCACCTGCGCAGCGACTTCGACTTCGCGCTCGCTCCGGGCAAGAGCGGGGGCGAGCTGGCCGACGCCCTTCACCCCACGCCTGCCGTCTGCGGCCTGCCCAAGGACGCGGCGCGGAGCTTCATCCTCGCGGCAGAGCATTCGCCGAGGAGCTATTACAGCGGGTTCATGGGACCGCTCGGCCTCGGCGGAGCCACCAACCTGTTCGTAACGCTGCGCTGCATGAGGATTGAGGGCCGTGAGTGCGGCCTCTATGCCGGCGGCGGCCTGCTGCCCGACAGCGTGGAGGAGCAGGAGTGGCGCGAGACGGAGGCCAAGATGGACACCATGCGCCGTGTGATAGGCGACGCAATCTGAAAAGACAAAGCAACTTACACATAAATGTACAGCGACAAGGAAAACGTTAACATACTGACAGCCCTGCTCGTGGCCCACGGCGTGACCGATGCCGTGGTCTGCCCCGGCAGCCGCAATGCGCCCATCGCGCACAACCTGAACGAGTGCCCGGAGGTGCGCTGCCATCCCGTCACCGACGAGCGTTCGGCGGGCTTCGTGGCACTGGGCATCGCCCTTGCCACGCGCCGCCCGGTGGTGGTGTGTGTCACTTCAGGCTCAGCCCTGCTCAATCTCGCCCCCGCCGTGGCCGAAGCCGCTTACCGCCACGTGCCTCTTGTGGTGGTCTCGGCAGACAGGCCGCAGGCCTGGATAGACCAGCTCGACGGCCAGACCCTGCCGCAGGGCGACGCTCTGGGGCGGTTCGTGAGGTGTGCCGTGAGCCTGCCTGAGCCTCACGACGCCGTGGAACGCTGGCACTGCAACCGCCTGGTGAACGAGGCGTTGTGCCGCGCCGCGTGGCGTCGGCCCGCGCCCGTGCATATCAATGTGCCCATAACGGAGCCGCTTTTCGGCTTCACCGTTGACAGGCTGCCCGTGGAGCGCGTGTTCAGACTCATGACGCAGGAGGGCGCCAGGGGCTGTCCGGGCGCGTTGGCAGAGGCTTTCGGCCGTGCCGGGCGGCCGATGGTGGTGCTCGGCCAGACCGACGGCCAGACCATAGGCGGCGACATTCTGGAGCGGTTGTGCCGCCGTGCCGTTGTGCTTTTCGAGCCGCTGGCCTGCGGCGGGGGCGCGGTGCGCTTCGACGAGGCACTTTATGCCCTGGGCGACGACGCCGCTTTCCGTCCTGACCTGGTGGTCTATGCGGGCGACACCGTGGTGAGCAAGCGTCTCAGGCAGTTCCTCAGGCGGTCGGCCGCGCCCACCTTCATGCTCACGCCGTGCGCCGACAGTCTGCCAGACCCCACACAGTGGCTGGCCGGGGTGGTGGAGTATGGCGGCGCGGAGGGGCTGCGCTCCATTCTCTCCGCACTGGCGGCTGACGGTGCCGCCGGCAGCGGCAGCGCCGGTTTCATGGCTCGGTGGCAGGCGGCGCTTGCCGCCGCCGATGCCAACGCCGCCTCTTTCGACCCGCCGTTCTCGCAAATGGCGGTGGTGAAATACTTTGAGGAGCAGCTCGACGACATGGAGGACGATGTATGCATACACTACGCCAACAGCTCGGCGGTGCGCCTGGCGAACATTTATGCGGGGCATTATGTGTGGTGCAACAGGGGGCTCAACGGCATTGAGGGCAGCCTGTCAACCGCTGCCGGCCACTCCATGGCCACGCGGTCGAGGGTGTTCTGCGTCATCGGCGACCTGAGCTTCTTCTACGACCAGAACGCCCTGTGGAACACGTCGCTGCGCGGCAACCTGCGCATACTGCTGCTCAACAACCGCTGCGGCGGCATATTCAGCCGTCTGGACGGGCTGGAGCGGAGCGCGGCGCGCGACCCGCTGGTGGCCGCCGCGCACAATGCTGACGCGCGTGGCATATGCGCCCAGAACGACATAGGCTATCTGCGGGCCGACGACGCTGACTCGATGAGGCTCGGGGTGCTTGCGCTGCTGACGCGCGAGTCGACCCGACCGATGCTTCTGGAGGTGTTCACCGACGCGGCGGCCGACGCCGACGCGCTGCGCGGATATTACCGCCGGCTGCGCGGCGCCATGCAGGAGAGCAACCGATAATGATATTAATTAAAAATAAAATTATGGAAAATAGAGAATGGAAGCACATCGAGGGCTTTGACTTCAAGGAAATACTGTTCGACGAGTTCGAGGGGATAGCCCGCATAACCATCAACCGTCCGCGCTACCGCAACGCCTTCACGCCGCGCACGACGTGGGAGATGAGCCGGGCGTTCGCCTGGTGCCGCGAGGCGCAGCGCATAGGTGTGGTAATACTGACGGGCGCCGGCGACAAGGCGTTCTGCTCGGGCGGCGACATGAACGTGAAGGGCCGGGGCGGCTATGTGGGCGAGGACGGAGTGCCGAGGCTCAACGTGCTCGATGTGCAGCGGCAGATACGGTCGCTGCCAAAGCCGGTCATCGCCATGGTGAACGGCTACGCCATCGGCGGCGGGCACGTGCTGCACCTGATGTGCGACCTGACCATAGCGAGCCAGAACGCCATCTTCGGGCAGACAGGACCCAAGGTGGGGTCGTTCGACGCCGGTTTCGGCGCCAGCTATCTGGCGCGCATAGTGGGGCAGAAAAAGGCCCGCGAGATATGGTTCCTGTGCCGGCAGTACAGTGCGGAGGAGGCCGAGCGCATGGGCATGGTGAACAAGGTGGTGCCCCCGGAGCGTCTGGAGGACGAGTGCGTGGAGTGGGCCAAGACCATGATGGAGCGCAGTCCGCTGGCCCTCAGGATGATAAAGGCCGGGCTGAATGCCGAGCTTGACGGCCAGGCGGGCATTCAGGAGCTGGCAGGCGACGCCACAATGCTCTACTACTTTCTGGACGAGGCGCAGGAAGGGGGGCGGGCCTTTCTGGAGAAGCGCAAGCCCGACTTCAGCAAATATCCCAAACTGCCGTGACGGCAGGCGCCGCCGCGCACGACATAAACAAAAAAGTGAAAATGGAGAAGAAATACGAAATAAGCATAACGCCGCGCACATTCCACTTCAAGCAGCCCGCAGGCACGTCGCGCGGAGTCTACACCGAGCGCACGTCGTGGCTGCTGGAGCTTACGGCGCCCGGCTGCCCGGGACGCAAGGGAGTGGGGGAGTGCGCCCCGCTGCCCGACCTGAGCTGCGACGCCGGGCCGCATTATGCCGAGACGCTGCGCTCGTTCTGCGACAGGTTTGAGCGCGAGGGCGAGATTGATTATGCCGCCATGGAGGACTATCCGTCGATGCTCTTCGGACTGGAGACGGCCGTGGCGGCGTTCCGCGCAGGCTCGGCCGCGCTGTTTGACACGGCGTTCAGCCGCGGCGAAGAGGGCATACCGGTCAACGGGCTGGTGTGGATGGGCACTTACGACGAGATGCTCAGCCGCATGGAAGAGAAGATAGAACAGGGATTCACGTGCGTGAAACTGAAGATAGGAGCCATTGATTTCGACGCGGAGATGGATCTGCTGAAGCGCATACGCAGCCGCTTCTCGCACCGTGAGATGCAGATAAGGCTCGACGCCAACTGCGCCTTTCCCACAGACGAGGCTCTCTACAAGCTGGAGCTGCTGTCGCAATATGCCGTGCACTCCATCGAGCAGCCCATACGCACGCGCCGCTGGAGCGACATGGCGGGGCTGTGCCGCGACTCACCGCTGCCCATAGCTCTCGACGAGGAGCTTATCGGCGTGAACGACAGTGAGACAAAGGCCGAGCTGCTCAACATCATTAAGCCGGCCTACATCGTGCTCAAGCCGTCGCTGCACGGCGGAATGCGCGGCGTGGAGGAGTGGAAGCGGCTGGCCGACGACCGCGACATCGGCTCGTGGATAACCAGCGCGCTGGAGGCCAACGTGGGGCTGAACGCCGTGGCGCAGCTCGCGGCGCGCCTCTATGGCGACCGCATAACCACTCCGCAGGGTCTTGGCACCGGCCTGCTCTACACCGACAACATCGATATGCCGGTGGAGATAAGGCGGAACTCTCTATGGTTCAGGCCGCAATGATGACGCTTGATGAATTCCTTGCCGAGTGGCGCGGCGGAGCTGACCGAGTGCTCGTACACACCAGCGGCTCCACCGGCAAGCCCAAGCCTATGCTCGTTGAGAAGCGGCGCATGGCCGCCTCGGCCCGCATCACGTGCTCATTTCTGGGCCTTAAGCAGGGCGACACCGCCCTGCTCTGCATGCCGCTGGACTATATCGCGGGCAAGATGATGGCCGTCAGGGCGGAGGTGTGCGGGCTGCGGCTGCTCAGTGTGCCGCCGTCGGCCCACCCGCTGGTCTCGCTCGACGCCCCGCCGGTGTTCGCCGCCATGGTGCCCATGCAGGTCTACGGCTCGCTCCGTGCGCCGCGCGAGCGCGGGCTGCTGCGCGGCATACGCCACCTGATCATCGGCGGCGGGGCCGTTGACGACAGCATGGCCGCCGAACTGCGCGGCTTCCCCAACGCCGTGTGGAGCACATACGGCATGACCGAGACTCTGTCGCACGTGGCCCTGCGCCGTCTCAGCGGGCCGGAGGCCGACGAGTGGTACACGCCTTTGGGCGGCGTGGCCGTCAGTCTGACCGCCGGCGGCTGTCTTGTCATAGACGCTCCGGCGGTGAGCGAGGCGCCGGTTGTCACCAACGATGTGGCCGAGCTGGCGCCCGACGGGCGCCGCTTCCGCATACTGGGACGCAAGGACAACGTGATTTGCAGCGGCGGAATAAAGATTCAGGCCGAGGAGGTGGAGCGCAGGCTCGCCCGTCACCTGCGCGTGCCGTTTATGGTTACACACCGGCCGGACCCAAAGTTCGGCCAGACCGTGGTGCTGCTGGTGCAGGCCGCCGACACGTCGGAGGCCAAGGAGGTCTGCCGCCGCGTGCTGCCCAAGTACTGGCAGCCGCACTTCTATGTGGCTGTGGACAGGCTGCCGCTCACCGCCACGGGCAAGCCCGCACGCGCAGAGGCCGCCAGGGTCGCCGCGGCAGCGGCCGCGCCAGAGGCGTGCTGACAGCCGAAGCGGCGGCGTTCCGCCCGCCGGCCTGCGTTTGCAGGCTTATACAAATTGGCCCCAAACCGGTCGTCGGACCGGTCTGGGGCCTTGCTTATGGCGTTGTCTGGGGCTTTCAGTTGCTCTCGCGGTAAAAGTCCAGCGCCTCGAATATTTCTTCCTTCGTGGCCGTCTGGTTTATCCTTATGTCGCCGACGCCGCCCAGCAGTGTGAAGTTGATGGTGCCGGCGGTGTTCTTCTTGTCGTGGGTCATCAGTTCGAGCAGCGCGGGATAGTCGTCGCAGGTTATCGGCATTTTGTCGTAGTGGGCGTTGATGAACGCCACCGTCTGGTGCATTTTGTCTGTGGGGAATCCGGTCTTGAGCGCGCTCAGGTACAGCTCGCACACCAGGCCGTAGGCCACGGCGTAGCCATGGAGCACGGGCGTGCGCCTCAACGCGAGCGACTCAAAGGCGTGTCCGACCGTGTGGCCCAGGTTGAGTGCCTTGCGCAGCCCCTGCTCCGTGGGGTCCTGCAGCACGATGCGCTCCTTGATGCCCACGGACTCGGCCACCATCTGCCTGAGCAGGGCCAGGTCGGGGCGGGAGATGTCGAAGCGGAGCAGCGCGGCCCAGGCGCTCTCGTCGCTTATCAGGCCGTGCTTGAGCATCTCGGCATAGCCGGAAAGCATGTTCTCGGCGTCCATCGTGCGCAGGAAGGCGGTGTCTATTATCACGCAGGCCGCATTGTTAAACACGCCTATTTCGTTTTTCAGACCGTTGAAGTTGATGCCCGTCTTGCCGCCCACCGAGGCGTCAACCATGGCGAGCAGCGTCGTGGGGATGTTGATGTAGGCAATGCCGCGCTTGAAGGTGGACGCGGCAAAGCCGCCCAGGTCTGTCACCATGCCGCCCCCGATGTTGACCACCAGCGAGTGGCGCGTGGCCCCAAGGCGGCCCAGTTCTGTCCACACGTGGGCCACGGAGTCGAGCGTCTTGTTCTGGTCGGCGGGTTTGATGGTGATCAGCGGCGCGTCGGCAATCAGCTTGCAGCCGCGCACCTCGGGCAGGCAGAGCCTCGCGGTGGTCTCGTCGGCCAGGATGAAGATTCTGTCGGGGGCGCATTCGGCTATGGCTCCGGCCAGCGCGGCCGCCGGGTTTTCAGAGATTATGAGCTTTTGTTTCTGCATTGTTGTGATTGTGTTTGGTGTTTGTGGCGACCCGTGCGGCAGTGCCGGCCTTTGTATTCGGTGGGCGTTTGCTGCCGTTGGCCGTCAGGATGCAAAGTTAAGCTAAATCTGCGGGTTGAGGAACAAAACGCGGGTTTTATTTTGAAATGTGTCAAACTTGACGTACCTTTGTGGCATAATATTGCAGAAAAAATAAGAAAACAAATAGGAACAGTATGGAAAAAGAACATGAACAGAAAGACCTTTTCCATGAGGTCAATGAGGGTTTCACCATCCTTGAGGCCATCAACGAGGCTAAGCGGTGCCTGCACTGCAAGGTGCCGCAGTGCGTCAAGGGCTGTCCGATAAGCCATGACATCCCCGACTGGATACACGAAATATCAAAGGGAAACTTCGGCAATGCCATGAAGATTATCAACGACAAGAGCAATCTTCCGGCTGTATGCGGCCGTGTGTGCCCCCACGAGAAGCAGTGCGAGGGTCACTGTGTGCTCACAAAGAAAGGCGCCGGCATCCGTGTGGGCAAGCTGGAGCGCTTCATTGCCGACTTCGACGGCGACATGGGCATCGTCCGCGAGAAGTTGCAGCCCAAGACCCGCGGCCGCGTTGCGGTGATAGGCTCCGGCCCGGCGGGTCTGACCATTGCCGGCGACCTGGCCCGCATGGGCTTCAACGTGGAGGTTATCGAGATGGAGCCGGAGCCGGGCGGTGTGCTCATGTTCGGAATACCGGAGTACCGCCTGCCCAAGGACGTGGTGCGCCGCGAGATAAAGAAGATAGAGGAGCTGGGCGTGGTGTTCCACTGCAACACCACTGTGGGCACCGACGTCAACATAGACCAGCTCTTTGAGCGGGGCTTCGACGCCATCTTCATGGGCACCGGCACGGTGAAGCCGCGCAAGCCCGACATTCCCGGGCGCAACCTCAGGGGCGTGCGCCAGGCCGTCTACTTCCTGCGCAAGGTGAGCCTCTACAATGAGGGGAGCATCGCCCGCGAGGATGTTCCGGTGCACGAGGGCGACCGTGTGTTCGTCATCGGCTGCGGAAACACGGCCATGGACGCCGCACGCACGGCCATTCGCATGGGCGCGAAGGATGTGGAGGTGGTCTACCACCGCACTATCAACGACATGAGCGCACTCCGCTCGGAGTATGACGAGGCCGTGGAGGAGGGCGTGAAGTTCAACTGGGAGTCAAGCATCGCGGAGATTCTGGACTACAACGGAGTGCTCAGCGGCGTGGTGATTGAGCACAACGGCGAGCGCCGCATAGAGAAGGCCGACAAGGTTCTGATGGCTATCGGCTCGGTGCCGGCCAGCCGCATCGTTTCCACGACAAAGGGTATAGAGGTCGATGAGCGCGGCTACGTGCTCACCCGTGAGAATCCCTACGGCATGACCACGCGCAAGGGGGTGTTTGCCGGGGGCGACGTTGTTAACCGCCCGTCAACCGTTGTGCTTGCCATGCGTGACGCAAAGCGTGTGGCCGAGGGCATGGCCAAGTATGTAGACGCCATCAAACTGCTTCAGGCTGTGGACTCCGCGACTGCCGCGGACGCCAAGCAGGAGGTGGAAAAAGCATAGGAATCGCAGGAATTGTAGGAATCTTAGGAATCCTATGAAGTCCTAAGCCTCCTATGATTCCCAAGTATCCAATATCGGCAACAGCCGAAAAAAAAGCGCAGCCCTAGACATGGGGCTGCGCTTTTTGTGCTTGTATTCAGATGTTTTTGTGCTTTCTGTCAGAAGCGGGGAGGCCCGCCGAAGCCTCCGCGTGGTCCTCTGCCGCCGGATTCCATGCCTCTCGGACCGCCCTCTCTCGGGCCGCGGTTCATGCTCTGGCGCGCCTCCTTGGAGCCGAAGAGGTTCATGCGATAGATGACGTGGAGCATACCGAAGCTCGTCACGGCGTTGTATTCGGTGTCGCTGCGCTCCATCGCGCTGATGGTGCGGCTGAAGTTGCTCTGCTGGTGGAGCAGGTCGTAGAGCTGGAGGCTCACGATGAGGTTCTTGCCTTTGAGGAAGCTCTGGCTCACCTGGGCGTTCCATATCAGCTCGTTCGTGTTGAGCGACTCGTCGCTGTAGCCTCGGCGGCTGTTCATGTTGAGGTCGAAGGCAATCTCGGTGCCCCACGGCAGCCTTACGTTAGAGTTGAAACCGTAGGCGAACTCCCATGTGTCGAGGTTGCTGTTGGGCTGCAGCTTGTTGCGCGAGTGCTCGTACTCCACAGAGCCGTTCAGCTCGAACTCGAACCAGTCGTTGCGGTAGCCGGCGGTCAGTTCCTCCTCAATCGAGGTGCTGCGGGTTGTGTTCTTCTGCGCGTCCTGGCGGTCTATGCTCACGTAGCCCACCCTGTTCTGGTACTCCAGGCGGGTGTTGGTGCTCACGTTGAAGAGTCCGGCGGAGTCTATCGCGGAGTTGAAAAGGAACATACCCCGGGCAGACCAGTTGCCGTTGATGTTCTCCGGTCGGGTGGTGCGTCCGCCGGTCACGGGGTCGTAGCGCACCATATTGCTTATCGAGTTGCTCGTGGTCTGGAAGCGCAGGTTACCCATTATGGTCTTGTAATGGTTCTGGATGTAGTTGTTGTAGAACACGTTGAGCGTGTTGGTGAACGACGGCTTCAGGCCCGGATTACCCATCGAGATGTTCAGCGGGTCGCTGTCGTCGGTGATGTCGAGCAGGTTTGTCATGCTCGGCTGGCTCGTTGAGCCGCGGTAGCGCACACGCAGCTGGCTTACCTTCGAGATTTTCCAGCGGAAGTCCACGGTCGGCGTGATGTTGGTCACGGTGCGCGTGGTGTCGGTGGTTACGCCCTGGTAGCGCTGCACGAACTTGGTCTGCTGCGGCATTACGGTCACGCCGAAGTTCAGATTGTAGGCCGGGCGGATGATGCGCATCATCACCTCGATGTCGTGGATGTAGTTCTTGTACTCAGAGAAGCGGCTCAAGTCTTCGTCAAGGTAGCTCTGGTAGGGGTTGTTCAGGCGGTTGAGGTAGTCGTCCCAGCCCCTGTACTCTGGCGAGAGGCCGTCAAAGAAGTTCTCGCCCAGGTTGCTGAAATCGTAGGTCGAGCGGTCACTCTTGGTGTATTTGTACTGGAACTCGTAGCTGAACTGCAGGAACGCCGACTTGAATACAGGCTCGCTGTAGGTGGCTCTGACGCTGTAGTCCCAGTTTTTCTGCGGCGTGAGATTGTAGCGGTTGGTCTGGTAGGTGGAGTCCTGCCCTGCTTGGTTGAGCGTTTTGTACAGGTGCACGTTGTTGGTGCTCAGGCTGTTGCTCTCGCTGTCGCCGTAGTTGCCGCGCAGGCGCAGTGTCACGTTGCGTCCCTTGCTGTTGAGCCTGCGGTTGAACATGAGCATTCCGCCAACGCTCTTGGACTCGCTGTAGGATATGCTGCGCTGCCGGCGCGAGTTGACGGCCAGGCCCTCGGCGTCCATCAGTGCCAGGGCGTCGTCGGTGAGCGGGTCGCTCACGTAGAGATACGGATCTTCACTGAACGTGGCGGACTCGTTGAAGCTCACGCCGTCGCTCTTCGACAGACTGAACGTCGGACGGAACATGATGGTGGTCATCGTGTCGGGATGCCACTCCAGGCGAGCCTGGGCGTTCCAGGAGTCGCTGCGTGAGTAGCTCTGGTTGAGGCTGTTGGAGAACGACCCCTCTGTGCTCACGAAGTTCTCTGTGGAGTTCTTTGTGCGGGTGTCGCCGTCGCCGTGGTTCCAGCGCACGCTTCCGTCCACCTTCAACTTGTCATACTGCCCGTCTTTCTCCTCGTAGTTGAAGTTGGCGCCCAGCATCTTCGACGACTGCAGGCCGCGCCGACCTCCGCCGAAGCGTCCGCCGCGCCCGCCGAATCCTCGCCCGTTGATGTTCTCGGCATTGCCGAATCCGAACACGCGGAACTTGTCTTTGAAGCGCATTGCCATGGCGCGGGCGGCGTAGCGGTCCTCGGTTCCGTAGGCCAGGTCGGTGTTGGTGATGAGACCCTTGTTCATGCCCTTCTTCACCCCGAAGTCGAGAACGGTCTGTTCCTCGCCGTCGTCGATGCCCGAGACACGGGCCAGGTCGCTCTTCTCGTCATACGATTTCACCTTTTCTATAATGGATGTGGGCAGGTTCTTCAGTGCCGTCTTGGTGTCGCCCACCATGAATTCCTTGCCGTCCACGAGAATCTTCTTCACCTCCTTGCCGTTGATGGTGATGTTGCCTTCGTCGTCAATCTTTGCTCCGGGCAGGCGCTTTATCAGCTCCTCCACCACCGATCCCTCTGGGGTGCGATAGGCGCTCGCGTTGTAGACGAAGGTGTCCTCCTTTGTCGTCACCTTCAGCGCGCGTCCGGTCACGGTGGCTCCCTTCAGCATTATGGCGTCCGGCTCCATGGCGATTGTTCCTGTGGAGGTTTTTCGCCCTCCGCTCAGGCTGATGTTCTTGTGCACGGTCTTGAAGCCGATGCACGTCACCTGCAGAATGTACTTGCCGTCGGCGGGGGCCTCCACGCTGAATGAGCCGTTTGTGGCGGTCAGGCCGCCCTTCACCATTGTGCTGTCTGTCTTCAGGAGTTTCACCGTCGCCATGGCCAGAGGCTCGCCGGTGTCGCTCTCGGTCACCGTGCCCGTTACAGCTCGCTGAGCCATGGCAGAGATCGTTGCCGCCGCGACGGCAACCAACATTAGGAGTCGTTTCATTTCTATGCTTTCAAAATTTGTTACGCTCTTATGACGCCCAGCCACTGCATAGGTTTAATCAGAAGAGGTGTTTTTTTACACCTTTCACATTGTTTTCGCCACGACGGACAGACTTGGGTTAAAATATCGTAAAATATTGGCCGCCGCATTTGGCGACAATCATTAAATTTGTAAATTCGCAAGAGTTTTTAATTTAATGAAGCAATGAAAGTGAAGAGAAATCTATTAACTGCTATGATAGCAGTGCTATTTTTGTCGTCATGTTCAAATGATGAAGTGCTTGTGGGCGAGTATGGCGTTCCAAACAGCAAACTGACCGTGAGGACACGTGCCGGAAATGACGGTTTGGGTGATGAGACGTCTAAAATCAGTTATCCCGTTAATGTCTATGTGTTCAATGAAACGGGAAAGTGCGTCAGCCTGACGGCGTTGGATGAGGGGGAGTCTGAAATATCCATCGCCTTGGTTGAGGGCAAGTATAACGTCTACGCAGTGGCTGGCGCGGATGCGGTGGCATACGACCTGCCAACCCAGGAAACAGCCACGGCCCAGTCGCCGGTGAGTCTTAAGCCTGGCGCTTCTCATGGCGATTTGATGGCTGCGGGCAATATGGTGCAGCTGGAAGACGGTGGGGAGAACACGCTGACGCTTGGCTTGTCGCGCAAAGTCATGTATGTTCAGAATGTCGAGATTGACAATGTGCCGACAAAAATGCAGTCGGTGAAAGTGTCGGTTATGCCGTTGTATGAGTCGTTGTGTGTTGACGGGTCGTATGCGGGTGAGGGCGCAGTGACAGAAATTGAGCTTTCACAAATAGCAGGAACGAAGAACTGGACAAGCTCAAATGGCGTTTATTGCCTTGTGCCCGCAACGTCTTCCGCCACCATAACAGTCAGCATGACAGACAAGGAGGGAGTGCCCAAAAGTTTTTCTTATACTTGTGCCGATAAGTTTGAGGCGAACTACAAGATAAACATCACCGGCACTTACACACAGGAGATTGGGGTCAATCTGAGCGGAACAATAGTTGGAGACGAATGGAGCGGTGAGAGAGACATTACGTTTGACTTTGACGACACGTCATCGTCTGCTGTCGATCCCGGCGAGACGGATGATGATGGCCAGCAGCCGACACCGTCTGACGAAGAGGCGCCGGCTGTCGGAACGCTTTACAAAGGCAAGTATTATGTGTATAAATCAGAAGAAACAGAAGGCGGAACAGTAGTTACATTGGTGATGATGGAGGAGAAAACCGGCCTTTCTTTTGAAAGCGGCACGCTGTCTTCAATAACAAATGCTGTGAATTCGGCAATTGCAGAGATGACAGACGCTTCTGACGGGGTTGCAGGATGGCGGCTGCCGACACAAGAGGAGTTTCAATACATTTACGATAATTTTTCAACCATTAGGAAAAAATTGATAGATAACGGATGTGATGTTAATATGGCTGGTTTTTATTTTTGTGAGATTGAGCCCAATGGTATAGGCGGTTTTTCGTTTAACAGTACTAACAATAAGACCCCGTTGAAACAAGAACAGTTAAGCGGTGAAACGATATTGCGCCCTGTCACGACGCTGGTCTTTAAGAAATAATGTAAATGAACATCCGCAAGTTGCCAAGTTGTGCACTCTATGAGTGGCGTGTCTCGCATACCGTCATTCCGCGCTCCGACGCGGAATCCAGCAAGCAATTATGTATTCTGGATTCCGCGTCGGAGCGCGGAATGACGGTATGCGAGACACGCCCTGCTGGCATTGGAACATTTGGCAACTTGCGGATTTTTTAAATAATGTGTATGTTCCGCAATTGGCCAAAAACGCTTTGGAGCGATTGCGGACAATGAACTCATTTAAATTTTTTCCGAAAAGTCTTTTTTGCTTCATTCCGAGGTTCTTTTCGGTCTGTTTCTTCGCCGTCATTCGCCACGTAGCCCGCTACACTCCTCTTTCCGCCAAATAAACAGCCACGAAAACATTCCTCGGACTGAAGTCGCAAAAGTTTAAATGAGTTCAATGTGCGCTTCTTTTTTGCGCAAGAATTTTCTTGTGCTGAAAACTTTTTCTTATCTTTGCAAAATACTAATTCGGCGTGTGCGCCGTCATCTGATGATTGGCTGGCGGCAGTTGTGCGGCGCTTTATTTCTAATTGAAACAAAATTTTCTACTAATAATAACGAGATGAAACGATTAGCATTGTTCTTTTGGGCGTTGATGGCCATTGTGCCGTTGGCAGCCGCGGACAGTTCACGCATTGTCCAGAATCTTAATTTTGACTGGCGTTTTCATGCCGGCGACGTTGACGGAGCGCAGAATCCTGCTTTTGACAACAGCGGGTGGCAGACCGTTGTCGTGCCGCACGATTTTCAGATCTATCAGCCGTGGGTGGCTCCGGCCAAGGACGAGAAGGCCGACAACAGCGACATTGGAAGCAACGTGAGAAGCCGCCTCAGCTCGCGCGGTTTCAAGGAGATGGGCATAGGGTGGTATCGCAAAACCATAACCCCCGACAACGCATGGAGGGGCAAGCGCATTGTGCTCGACTTTGAGGGAATAATGCTTGTGGGCGATGTCTATCTGAACGGGCAGCGCGTCGGCGGTACGGAATACGGCTATCTCGGCTTCGACATTGACATCTCAAAGCTGCTGAAGTTCGGACAGCCCAACGTCATTGCCGTCAAGGCGAACACACAGCGGCCGGAGAACTCACGCTGGTACACCGGCGGAGGCCTGTTCCGCGACGTGCACCTTATTATTACAGACCCGCAGCAGCACTTCACGCGCCATCCGCTCTACATCACGACGCCGGCCGTCAGCGAGGCCAGCGCCACCGTTATGGTGCAGGCGGAGATGGCCTGCTACCTGCGCGTGAAAGACATAAAGGTGAACACGAAGATTCTGGACGGCGAGGGAAACGTGGTTTCAGACAAGACAAGCGACATTCCCTACAACCGCGGCCAGAAGATAAACGAGTATCTGGTTGACAGCGTAACCATCGCGTCGCCGAAGCTCTGGAGCTGCGAGACGCCAAACTTGTACAAGGCGGTTGTGACAATCTACCGTCCTGACGGCACCGTGGCAGACCGGGTCAGCGATGACTTCGGCATCCGCTGGTTTGAGTATTCGCCTGAATTCGGGTTCAAGCTGAACGGCAAGAAAGTGCTTTTCAAGGGCAACGCCAACCACCACACGCTGGGCGCGCTGGGCGCTGCCGCCTATCCGAGAGCGATGGAGAAGCGCATAAAACTGCTGAAGGAGTTTGGCTTCAACCACATACGCACCTCGCACAATCCATACAGCGAGTCGTTCCTCGACCTCTGCGACAAATACGGCATGCTTGTTGTTGACGAGCTTTATGACAAGTGGCTTACGCAGTATGCCGGCGGACGCACAGAGTGGGTCAACCTGTGGCAGCACGACGTGCCGGAGTTCGTCAAGCGCGACCGCAACCATCCGTCGGTGGTGATGTGGAGCCTCGGCAACGAGCTTCAGCAGTACTGGTCGCTGCCGTATGCCGACTGGGGCGTGACGCCTTATCGCCTGCAGCGCGAGCTGTTGCGCCGCTACGACAAGACCCGGCCTGTGACTGTGGCCATGCACCCGCGCGTGCGCGACCAGAGGACGGACTCGCTGCCGGCGCCGCTTGTGCACGAGACCGACATCGCCTCGTATAATTACCGCTATATGTATTTCCCCGGCGACAGCCGCCGTTTCCCCGACATGATCTTCTATCAGAGCGAGGCCAACACCTCAATGATGGGCCCCAACTTCTACGAGATGAATCGCGACAAGGTGGTCGGCCTGGCCTATTGGGGCATGATTGACTACCTCGGCGAGTCAACTGGATGGCCGGCAAAGGGATGGGTGCAGGGCGCTTTTGACATATCGCTCAATCCCAAGCCCATCGCATACCTGTTGTGGAGCATGTTCAAGCCAGACGACCCTGTGGTGCACATCGGCATAATCGACGGCGACGACAACACCTTGTGGAACGATGTCAAGGTGGGCACGCAGCAGATGTCTGACCACTGGAACCGCAAGGAGGGCAGTACACTCTCGCTCTACACTTACACCAACGCCGACGAGGTGGAGCTGTTTGTTAACGGCAAGAGCATAGGCGTAAAGAAGAATTCGGACAATCCGAGGACGCGCGACAAGATCAAGTGGGACAATGTCAAGTATGAGCCGGGCTACATTGAGGCTGTGGCAAAGAAAGGCGGCAAGGTTGTGGCGCGCCACAAGATTGAGACCGCCGGCGACGCCGTTGCGCTGAAAGCCGAGCCTGATAATGCTGACTGGCAGGCCGATGGCCAGGACCTTCAGCACATAAAGATCAGCGCCGTTGACAAGAAAGGCCGCCTTGTGCAGGGGGCGCAGAATGAAATCTCGTTTGCCGTTGAAGGACCTGCGGAGATAATAGGTGTGATAAACGGCGACATGACTAGCGACGAGCTGACCGTGGGCAACAAGCGCAGGCTGTACAGAGGCAATGCCACAGTGATACTGCGCTCCAAGCGCGAAGCCGGAAAGGTGACGCTTACGGCCACAACCGACGGCTTGAAGAAAGCCAAGCTGACGTTTGAGACCAAATGACTGGTCGCGGGCGGCTGTGCATACGGCCGTCCGCACCTGCCGGTTTCAGACACGGAGCGGCAGTGCTTTTGCGGCGTTGCCGGCCAGTGATTTGCGGTTTGCGTAACACGCTGGCATTCAAATAAAATGTGATATGGGCCGTTTTGCAGCGCAAAACGGCCCATATCATATTCCAAAACGACCGGTGGGGTGCATCCATTTTTAATGGCATTGTCCCTCCGAGACGCAAAATTTTGAGCCTCTACACGTGGCAGCCAGCAGGCCGGAGGCTTACATTTCTTGTCGAACAAACAAAAATCCTTATCCAGAACTCGCGTAAGTTTATGCCTTTGGCAGAGTGCTCCACTTCGCAAAAAGAACAATCCAAAGGCGCGGAACGGCATGAAACACGGTGTAAAACAGGTCATATCGCATCGCGAAAAGGGTGGTTTGGCGATGCAATATGGCCTGTATTGCAGAGCGAAACAGGCCATTTTGGTTTGAAACCATATGCTGTCAAAATAACTGCGAATCGGCGGAAGGACGGTGTCCTGTCGCCGAGACTGTAACCAAAAGGCGGCTGTCTGCTTACGGTTTTTCGGGCGCTGCCGCAGCGGGTGAGGTCGAGACGGCTCGCGGTTGTGTTCCGATTTCGGACAATCGGCCGCAACAAGGTTTTCTGGCTGACCCGAAATGCGGATGGAAATCTTTGGATATTACGCAAATTATTTTTACTTTTGCATAACGGAAACTAAAAAGAACCATGCCGGAGCCGGCGTATGTGTTGACGCCGGGAGCGGTGCCGGTGACTTCCGGCCATGTGCCATGGCGGTGTTGCCGGAGGTTCGGGTCTTGTAATTTTGATTGGAATCGGGCGAAATGTTAAAGTTCATATCATTGGGAAGCGGCAGCAGCGGCAACTGCTATTTTTTGTTCACGGCGACAGAGGGCTTGATGATTGATGTCGGAATAGGAATCCGCTCATTGAAGAAATATTTCAGGGAGTACGGGCTCAGCCTGGCTTCGATAAAGAATATTCTCGTCACCCACGACCATGCGGACCACGTCAAGGCTGTAGGCGTGCTGGCAAACGAGTTCAAGCTGCCGGTGTATGCCACGGAGAAAGTGCACGAGGGCATTCTGCGCAACTATTGTGTGACAAAGAAGATAGACAAGCAGCTTGTGCGCTATGTTGAAAAAGGCCGCACGCTCAATGTCGGCTCGTTCGTTGTCACTCCGTTCAACGTGCCCCATGACAGCAACGACAACGTGGGCTACCTGATTGAGGGCGGCGGCAGCTCGGTGTGCATCATAACCGACGCGGGCTGCGTCACCGACGATATGCGCCGCTATTCGGCCGGTGTGCCAAATCTGGTGGTTGAGGCGAATTATGATGAGGAGATGCTCAGCGGAGGCCGTTATCCCGCTTATCTTAAAAAGCGCATAGCGAGCGACACGGGCCATCTGTGCAACACAGACTGCGCCAGGTTCATAGCCGGCAACGCGGAGAGCCTGCGCCATGTGTGGCTCTGCCATCTCAGTGAGGAGAACAATCATCCCGAGCTGGCGCGCAAGACGGCGGAGGCGGCTCTGGCCGGCGCCGGAAAGACGGTCGGTGAGGATGTCGCCCTCGATGTGCTCAAGCGCAAGATGCCGACCGGGGTGTTTGAGCTTTGATAAAAATTGGACATTAAGATAAACATAATAGCAAAATGGATTTGAAGCAGACTTTGGCCGGAATCGGCGTCGAGAGGCTCAGCGGGATGCAGTCGGAGGCCTACAATCTGATTGCCGGTACAGACAAGGATGTGGTTGTGATCTCTCCCACCGGAACGGGCAAGACCCTGGCTTACATGCTGCCGCTGGCAGAAATACTTGATCCGGCAGCCGACAGTCTGCAGGCCGTGGTTGTGGTGCCGGGCCGGGAGCTTGCCATGCAGTCGGCCGCAGTGATGGCCTCGCTGCGCACAGGCGTCAGGACGGTGTGCTGCTACGGCGGGCGTCCGGCAATGGACGAGCACCGCATTATAAAAGATGTGAGGCCACAGGTTGTGTTCGGCACGCCCGGACGGCTCAACGACCACATCGCCAAAGGCAATCTTTCGCCTTATTCCGTGCGTGTGGCCATTGTGGACGAGTTTGACAAGTGCATGGAGATGGGCTTCCAGAATGAGATGTCGAAGCTTTTCAAGTCGCTTGCCGGGCTCCGCCGCCGCTTCCTCCTCTCTGCCACAGACATGGAGCAGATACCGGGGTTTGTCAACATCAGGTCGGCGGTGAAACTCGACTATTCTGCAGGGGGAGTCTCGTCGAGAGTCTCGCAGTATGTCGTCAGGAGCGAGCTTAAGGACAAGCTGCAGGCGCTCGACCGGCTGCTGTGCGTCCTCGGCGGCCGGAGCAGCATGGTGTTTCTCAATTACCGTGACAGCGTGGAGCGTGTGGCGGCATACTTGTCGGGGCGCGGCTTCTGCGTCAGCGCCTATCACGGCGGCCTGGAGCAGGACGCGAGGGAGATGGCGCTGTTCAAGTTTGCCAACGGCACCAACAACATTCTCGTGTCAACCGACTTGGCGTCGCGCGGCCTGGACATACAGGCTGTGGACAACATAATCCATTACCATCTGCCCCAGACGGCGGAGGCCTACATCCACCGTGTGGGGCGCACGGCGCGGTGGGCGTCATTCGGCAGCTCGTTCTTCATATTGTCTTCGGGCGAGGAGGTTCCGGAGTTTGTCAGCGGCGAGTGCCCTGAATACGCCATGCCCGGCGAGATACCTCCGCCGGCGCTGTCGAGGATGGCCACCGTCTACATCGGCAAGGGCAAGAAAGACAAGATAAGCAAGGGCGACGTGGTGGGCTTCCTGTGCAAGAAAGCCGGGCTGGGACGCGAAGAGATAGGGCGTGTTGACGTCATGGAGCGTTATGCTTATGCTGCGGTCTTGCGCTCCAAGCTGCCTCAAGTGCTGGAAAAGGCCGACGGAGAGAAGATAAAGGGCATCAGGACAATTGTGGCGCCGATAAAGTAGAATTCCACAAGTTGTCGGTGCTGAACACATAATTCCGTTGGATTTATTTTGTCGGTTGGAAGAAATATTGTATCTTCGCAGACGGCTACAGATTAAAAGTAGTAACAAAAACAACTAAAAACTGTAATAATTATGAAGAAGTACAACTTTAACGCAGGCCCTTCAATACTTCCGAGGGAAGTGATTGAAAATACAGCCAAGCAATGTCTGGACTTTAACGGCTCCGGCCTTTCGCTTATGGAAATCAGCCACCGGGCCAAGGATTTTCAGCCTGTGGTTGACGAGGCGATGGCTCTCGTCAAGGAATTGCTTCAGCTGCCGGACGGATATTCTGTCATATTCTTGGGCGGAGGCGCCTCTTTGGAGTTCTGTATGGTACCCTATAACTTCCTGATCAATAAGGCCGCTTACCTGAACACCGGAACCTGGGCCAAGAAAGCCATGAAAGAGGCGAAGCTCTTCGGCGAGGTCGTTGAGGTGGCTTCTTCCGCCGAAAGCAACTACACATATATCCCAAAGGACTGGACTTGCCCTGCCGACGCGGACTATCTGCACATCACGACCAACAACACAATCTACGGAACGGAGTTGCGCAAGGATCTTGACGTGCCCGTGCCGATGATTGCCGATATGTCTTCTGACATCTTCAGCCGCCCCGTCGATGTGAGCAAGTACGACTGCATCTACGCCGGAGCGCAGAAGAACCTGGCCATGGCCGGAGTGACCATCGTCATACTGAAGGACGAAAAGCTCGGCAAGGCCCCACGCCAGATACCGACAATGCTTAATTATCAGACACACGTCGAGAAAGGCTCGATGTTCAACACGCCGCCGGTCGTTCCGATTTACTGCGCTTTGGAGACTCTCCGCTGGATCAAGAAGAACGGCGGTGTTGAGGCAATGGACAAGCTCGCAGTGCGGCGCGCCGCCATTCTGTATGACGAGATAGACCGCAACAAGCTCTTCCGCGGCACCGTCAAGGAGGAAGACCGCTCGCTGATGAACATCTGCTTCGTTATGAACGACGAGTACGCGGAGCTTGAAAAGCCGTTCCTCGAGTTCGCGACCTCAAGAGGCATGGTCGGCATCAAGGGCCACCGCAGCGTCGGCGGATTCCGGGCCAGCTGCTACAATGCGCAGACCATAGAGGGCGTTGAGGCTCTCGTGCAGTGCATGAAGGAGTTCGAGGCAAGCCACTGACCTCGCCTCTGCCGGATATTCCCGCATCAGAATTTCCCGAAAGTGGAGCTGCCGCAATGCGCAACCGGGCCGCAATGGCCGTTTGCGGCAGCTCCACAAGTTTTCAATCTTTAAAACATCTTATATGAAAAAGATATTGTTGGCCACAGAAAAGCCGTTTACTGCAGCCGCAGTCAAAGCCATAAGAGACGAGATAAACAACGCCGGCAACGAGCTGGTGCTGCTGGAGAAGTACACAGACAAATCGCAATTGCTCGATGCCGTCAAGGACGTCGATGCGATGATTGTCAGGTCTGACAAGGTGACTCCCGATGTGCTCGACGCCGCCGGCAGCCTGAGGATTGTCGTGAGGGCAGGCGCCGGCTATGATTCAATAGACACCGCTTACGCCAAGCAGAAAGGTGTTGTTGTGGAGAACACACCCGGCCAGAACTCCAATGCGGTCGCTGAGCTTGTCTTCGGACTGCTGGTCTATGCTGTGCGCAATTTCTACAACGGCAAGTCGGGCACCGAGCTGAAAGGCAAGAAGCTGGGAATACTGGCCTTTGGGAATGTGGGCCGCAACGTGGCGCGCATCGCCAAAGGCTTCGGAATGGACGTCTGCGCCTATGACGCCTATTGCCCCAAGGAGAGCATCGAGGGCGCCGGCGTGAAGGCGGTGGACAGCCAGGAGGAGCTGTTCAGCCAGTGCGACATTGTGTCTCTGCACATTCCGGCGACAAGCGAGACCAGAGAGAGCATCAATTATGCTTTGGTTAACCGCTTGCCAAAGGGGGGAATACTGGTTAATACAGCCCGCAAGGAGGTGATAAACGAGCCGGAGCTTCTCAAGCTGATGGCCGAGAGAGACGACCTGAAATACATCACGGACATCAAGCCGGACGCCGACGCCGACTTCGCGAAGTTTGAAAACCGCTATTTCAGCACTCCGAAGAAGATGGGCGCGCAGACTGCCGAGGCCAACACAAATGCCGGAATAGCGGCAGCAAGGCAGATAAACGCCTATTTTGCTACCGGCGACACAACGTATCAAGTAAACAAATGACTTCCGTATGGCAACAGTAAAACCTTTCAGGGGCCTGCGGCCGCCGAGAGAACTTGTGGAGCGGGTCGAGTCGAGGCCTTATGATGTGCTCAGCTCCGAGGAGGCGAGGGCAGAGGCCGGAACAAACGAGATGAGCCTTTACCACATCATTAAGCCGGAGATTGATTTCGAGCCAGGTACCAGTGAGTACGATCCGCGGGTGTATGCCAAGGCCGCCGAGAACTTCGCAAAGTTCCAGGCCAACGGATGGCTCGTGCAAGACACAAAGGAGCAATACTACATTTACGCCCAGACAATGAACGGCAAGACGCAGTACGGGCTTGTCGTGGGTGCCTATGTTGACGATTATCTGAGCGGCGTCATAAAGAAGCACGAGCTGACACGGCGCGACAAGGAGGAGGACAGAATGAAGCACGTCAGGGCCACGGACGCCAACATGGAGCCTGTCTTCTTCGCCTATCCTGACAACGACGCGCTCGACGCGCTTATAAGGCGTTATGTCCAGACTGCTCCCGAATATGATTTCATCGCTCCTGTGGACGGTTTCAGACACCAGTTCTGGATTGTCGGCGACGATGATGACATCAAGGCGATAACGGAGGAATTCGCAAAGATGCCTTCTTTGTATATTGCCGACGGCCATCACCGCTCGGCCGCCGCCGCGCTGGTGGGCGCTGAGAAGGCCCGTCAGGATCCACGCCACGCCGGAAACGAGGAGTACAACTATTTCATGGCAGTGTGCTTCCCGGCCTCGCAGCTCACAATTCTGGACTACAACAGGGTTGTCAAGGATCTGAACGGCCTGACAACAGACCAGTTTCTTGACTCACTGGGCAAGAATTTCACCGTGGAGCTGAAGGGCAGCGAGGCTTACCGCCCGCAGCGTCTGCACGAGTTCTCGCTTTATGTCGACGGAAAGTGGTACAGCCTTGCCGCCAAGCCGGGAACATTCGACGACAGCGACCCCATCGGAGTGCTTGATGTCGACATTTCAAGTCGCCTGATTCTCAATGACATTTTGGGCATCAAGGACTTGCGGAGCGACAAGCGCATCGATTTCGTAGGAGGCCTTCGCGGACTTGACGAGCTGATGCGCCGTGTGGACAGCGGCGAGATGCGCGCCGCGCTTGCGCTCTATCCGGTCTCGATGAGGCAGATCATGGACATTGCCGACAGCGGAAAAATCATGCCGCCCAAGGCCACATGGTTTGAGCCCAAGCTGCGCTCAGGGCTGGTTGTACACAAGCTGTCGTGATGGATTCGGATTGTTTCAAGACGCTAAGCGATAAAAGAGGCGAGGGATATTACACTGAGAAAAGGAGTAAATTCCTCGCCTTTGCCCATCATGCCGCGTCCGCCGACGAGGTGAGAGAGCTGCTCGCCCGCTACAAAAAGGAGTATTTCGACGCGCGCCACGTGTGCTACGCCTATGTGATGGGCGCCGACAGGAGCGTTTTCCGCGCCAACGACGACGGTGAGCCGTCAAGCACGGCGGGCAAGCCGATACTCGGCCAGATCAACAGCCGCGGGCTGACGGACGTGCTTGTGGTTGTCGTGCGGTATTACGGCGGCGTCAATCTCGGCACTGGCGGCCTTATTGTGGCCTACCGTTCGGCTGCCGCCGCCGCGCTCGACGACGCCGAGACTGTCGTGAGGCAGATTGAGGAGGAGGTCTGCTTCAGTTTCCCCTACGTGATGATGAATTCCGTCATGCGCATTGTTAAGGAGATGTCGCCGCGCATCATTTCCCAGAAATACGACAACACCTGCGAGATGAGATTCTCGATCGGGGCGTCGCGGGCCGCCGCGCTCAGGGAGAAATTAAACAAATTATCTTTCGAATAATTTTGCCGTTTCAAGAATTAGTGTTACCTTTGCACCCGCATAAAGGAAGGTTGGCAGAGTGACCGAATGCGCTGGACTCGAAATCCGGTATACCCATTGCGGGTATCGGGGGTTTGAATCCCTCACCTTCCGCTTTTTTCTCCTTGTTCTTTTCCCTCCATGCTTTTTCTTTTTATGCCGCCAACTGCGGTCTGCGTGCGTAAGGTTGCGCGGCGGCAACCGGCTTTTTATTGTTTTTTCAGTCTCGCTATAGCTACTGCTAATCATCATACGTTGGTCTCCCCGCAGTTCGTACCACAGGGAGACCAACAGAAAAAAGAGCTAAGAATGAGCCTTGCGGCAGGCCGGCTACGGCCTGAACTTCACCTCGGAGTTGAACGCTCGGATAAGCTCGCCGTACTTCGCTATCTCCTCGTTGCTCATGTATCTGGCCTCGCTGTTGCGGCGGGTGGAGCCATCGCTGAGCACGGAATATGTCTGCACGTGTACCGTTCCCTTTTCAAACACCCTGCCATCGCCTTTGTTACGGTGCTGATGCCCCCAGTCGAAGTCGATGCACTGGCGGCGGTTTAAATAGAGTTTCGCCTGTATCACTTTGCCTGTCCAGTCGATTCGGAAGTACATATCGGAAGTGTTTGCATATGGCGGAAGCCCGGAATGGCTTCCTGTCGGGTCTGTTATATATTTCAACACCTTACCCCTTATTCCGCCGATTGTTTTAGCTTGCCAAAGCGGATGGTCTTCATAAAGCTGATCCCAAAAACCGCCATGCGAGTTATATTGTCTTTCTGTTCCCATAATTTATAAGTCATCGAGGTTGCGGTCATATCTTATTCCTTTATAGTCTCGCTCGCGGAGCCACTGGAATAGCGTGATGTCGCGGTCGAGTAGCCCCAAGTCTTTAAGGTTCGCGCTCAGGGTCTCCGCGAGGTTCATGTAGTGCTGTTCCTCGAAGTTGCCCTCCTTGCCAAGCAAATACTCGCTGTATTCGCACCTTATCAAATAAAGCCGGTCTTCGTTTTCTGGTTCAAGAATGAGCCAGTCGAAACAAACAGACAGCACATTCTCCTCTCTGTACTTCAACGTCTCGAAGAACTCGCGCTCGCGTTCGGACTGGTAGTTGCCCTTCATCCTGCGGAACAAGGCTATGTCCTCATCCCACATAAACTTGTTAATAGCCATTGTTTAAATCTCCTTTCCTTTAATTTTTATGTTAAACAAATCGTTTTCTGCCTTTACGCTGGTTTTGCTTGAAATACGTTTCCGCCCGATTCCCCTTAGCCGGGAGTGGATGAAATCCCGGATGAACACCACCGGGGCGTTCAGCCCTGGCAATTCCTCTTCCTCACCATACACGAGGATGGTGGTTGGCTGAAGCTCGTCGTCCACCCTCCGCAGGCCGTAGTGCCACAGCTCGCGCTGCCAGCGGTGCCGGCCATGGCCCGTGCCGCACACTGCGATGACGCTGCCTGTGGGCAAACCGTCAAGGCAATACTTGAACGAAGGGGCGCCGGCCCAGCTCGCAACGGGTATTACTTTGAAGCCGCACCGCTGCCAGAACGCCGCCGCAAACCTGCTCTTGTACACCGCGAACCTGTTAAGCTCTTCCGGCATGTCAACGTAAAGGGAGAAGTCGGGGGCAAACAGCTTGTCGAATCCAAGCAGAGTGTGTGTCGTCCGCTCCAAATTTTTCCACACGGCGTTGTCAAACCGGCAGTCGTCGAGGAAGAAATGCAACGCCCTCGCCAGATCCGTCACCTTGCAATGAGTTGTAAACGGGCTTACGCTGAAGCTCACGCTTCCTTGATAAGGGGCTACCATTGGGAAGCCGTTGGCCTCGGTAAATCTCATGCCCTCGGTCAGGTGCATGTTGTTGTAGGTCAGTTTTCGCCTCCTGCTCTGTGTCATGCGGCTGAACTCCTGCAGCTTCCCTGATGGCCTACAGGCCATCCTGAACATCTCTTTGCTGTCAAAGAGGCTGTTTAAACCATTGTTGTTTTTCATGATATTTTATTAATTTCTCCCCACAAAGATACGAAATAATCGGGAAACAAAGCTGCCATAGGGGCGGGAAAAGCAATGTTTTGCGCTACAGCTGAAACGCAAATGGCATGGAAACAAAACCTCCCGGCGGTGTGAGTCGCCGGGAGCTTGATTCTAAACCAGCCTACATAGGCTCCACATCCTCCAACTCGTCGATTATGTCGATGAGCTTCTTGCCGTCAATCTCAAACTGCTCTATCAGCACATTGCCGTCAGGAAAGCGCTGGAGATCCTTGGAATAGTGGTCGTCGCAATAGGCAACGTAATCCGGCTCGGACAGGAAATGATATTCCTTGCCTTTGTATTTGAAATACAAGTCATACCCCTGCACTGCAAAATCGTAAAACAAAATCCACCTGTTCCACGTTTCATAGCCACCATACTCGCTGCGCAATCTGTCCTTGCTTGGCGGATATTTCTTGTTGAAAGGGTAGCCGTCGGAATCATACCCAACAACGCTTGTCTCTTCTTTCATAATTTGTTATTTGTTTTTTCGTATAGTCTGTTTTTCCTTTTGTTACTGTTGAATTTCATTTCAGAGGTCTCCCGGCGGTCTGCACCACCGGGAGACCAACTGAAAAGAGCTAAGGATGAGCCTTGCGGCAGGCTTGCTACGGTCTGAACTTCACCTCGGGATTGAACGCGCGGATAAGCGCGCCGTACTTCTCAATCTCCTCGTTGCTCATGTACCGCGCCTCGCTGTTGCGGCGGGTGGAACCGTCGCTGAGCACGGAATATGTCTGCACGTGTACCGTTCCCTTTTCAAACACCCTGCCGTCTCCTTTGTTACGGTGCTGATGTCCCCAGTCGAAGTCGATGCATTGACGGCGATTTAAATAGAGTTTAGCCTGTATCACCTTACTTGTCTTGTCCACTCGGAAATACATATCGGAGGTGTCTGAATAGGTAGGCAGCTTAGTGTGTATTCCTTTAGAGTCATACACATAAGTTATCACCTTCCCCCTAACACCATTAATGTTCAATGCCGTCCATGCTGGATGGTCGTCGTAAAGGTGCTCGTTGAATCCACCTTTTGGATTATATTGTCTTTCGTTGCCCATAATTTAAAGTTTGTCATAATTGTGGTCATACATTACTCCTTTGTAATCACGTTCGCGAAGCCACTGGAAGAGCGTTATGTCGCGGTCGAGCAAACCTGTCTCACGAAGATTTGCAGATAGGGTCTCGCTAAGATTCATGTAATGCTGTTCTTCCAATATATCCTCGCGACCAACCACAAACTCCGAATACTCCTCACGGACAATGTATATTTTGTCCTCGTTGTCGTACTCAGACATTAGCAAATCATTCGAGACCGTCAGCACGTTCTCCTCTTTATACTTCAGTTTCTCGAAGAACTCGCGCTCTCGGTCGGACTGGTAGTTACCCTCCATCCGTCGGAACAAGGCTATGTCCTCGTCCCACATGAACTTGTTAATTGCCATAGTTTAAATCTCCTTTTCGTTGTTGTAGGTTTTTGTTTGAAGTTTCCCGGCAGAGCAAATGCCGGGAAACCTAAAATATCAATGCCTAAATAGGCTCCACATCTTCCAACTCGTCGATGATGTCGATAAGTTTCTTGCCGTCAATCTCGAACTGCTCTATCAGCACATTGCCGTCAGGAAAGCGCTGGTATTCCTCTGTGTAGTGGTCGTCGCAGTATGCCACATAATCAGGTTCGGACAGGAAATGATATTCCTTGCCTTTGTATTTGAAATACAAGTCATACCCCTGCACGGCGAAATCGTAAAACAAAATCCATCTGTTCCACGTTTCATAGCCACCCCTTTTGGCTCCAATGCGCATGTCCTTTGGCGGGTATTTTTTATTAAAAGGGTATCCTGCCAGATTATACCCAACAACAGAGTCTCGTCTTTTTCCCATGGTCATTAACTTTTATCATAGTTACGAACTTTCGATAATAGCCTTTTCATTGCTTCAGTCAAAGGATGTGCGTCTTCTTCTTGCCCTTGTCCATTCCAAAGATGGTAGTGCGGGTGGATGCCATGATGGTCTGCTGTGTGAATCTCGAACAGCTTTTTGCCGTCAGGGCCATACTTTGCGATGGCTTTTACGTCCGAGCCGTCCTTTTCGAACGTGGCGTAAATTCTGTTCGGTTTACGGCTTTCTTCTGGCAGCTTACGCTGTTTTGGTCTTTTATACTGAAGAATTCTGATTTCACCAAGAAGATCAACGGTAAAGTACTCACGCCCCTCTTCTGTGTTGGCAGTCCCTTTTGAAAAACTTCCGTTAGCTCCCATGGCGCATTCTCATTAAGTGTTCATTCTCGTAGTAAACCGAAACGTCCTCGCGCTCGCCCTCCATCTTCGGGCCGTAGCGCAGGATTAGGGATGGCCGCAGGCGGCGGATTGCCTCTTCGTAGCCACGCCGCCAGAGATATTTGGAGGTGTCGAGACGCCGCGCACCGTTGCTATTGATGGCTATGGGACAGCCCGTGGGCAGGCCGTCGAAGCAATAGGCGAAGCTGTCGGGCGTTGACCACGTGGCGTTGACAATGATGTTCACGCCGAGGCTTTGCATCCGCGCCGCCACCATGCGGTTAAGCAGGCAGTTGTGCCGACGCTGCCCCGGGGGCATGTCAGCGTATTGCGAGAAGTCTGGAGTTATCACGTAGCGTGCTTCGGCAAGCTCGTGCAGCTCATCGTCTGAAGCATTAAGCAAGCCGATGAACATACAATCGTTGATGAAAAAGTGTACGCAGTCGCCCTTAGAGTGGTCGCTCCTCCACACATTATAAGGCACGAGCTTCTTTGGAACGCTCTCTATCTCATACGGGCGGAGCGTTGGCATGGTGGTGCTTATGTGCATCGTGTCAAACTTGCAAACCCGCTGCAACGCATTGTCCATGCGCTTCCGATAGCTGTCCTTGTTTCTCTTGACCTGCGTCTCATGCCGTGAGACGTAATCAACCATGCCTGTCGAGCATGGATGATCGTCAAATAAAAGTAATTGTCTTGCCATACATAAATGGTTTTTTGTGTTAAAAATATATTTACTTTTCCCACTCCGGCAAGAGAAACGGCGGACATTCCGCAAAAATTCATTAACTTTGCAGCATCATCGTCGTGTTCGTATCCCAAGCCACCAATTGAGACTTCGGGTCTCGCCGTGGGAACAACTCGACCCTGCCCGCCCGCACAATCTCGCACATTGCGCGGGCTTTTTCGTCTCCTTACCCGTTATTTTGCCATATCCTCCTCACTTTCTTTTTGTTTGTTGCGGTCCAGCTCGCGTCGCGTCATCTTGTAGACCCGGCCGCCAAACTGGGCGTCGAGACTGTCGATGGGCGTCAAGTCGAACATCACCACCTTATTAATATAATCTTCGCCAAAGGCGTCGAACATCTGTTTGGTGGGCAGATAGAAATACTGTCCGGCCTTCATCACGCGGAAGCTGTTGGCGGGCTGCCCATCGCGGAGCACCATATAGAGGGCGCGGTCGCCATCGTCGTCGCGGGCGAACTGCACGCTCATGGCTGTCGAGAGGGCGAGAGCCTCCGCCGTGTCTGCGGTGAAGCCCAGACGGCCAGATTTCTGTATTGTGGCCTTCAGCCTCACGCTGTATTGTTCTATGTCCAATATTCTAATCATGGTGTTATTTCATTTGCCCGCAAAGATAGCACTTTTATCTGTTATTTCCAAATATTTTTTAGGTGTATTTTTGCCGGTGTGCATTATTCTGCAATGGTGTGTAACACGTCCTCCCGCCAATATTGAAATTTCAATGCAACCACATTTTGATTGCAATGCATTTTGACTTCTTTCTTTTGTCTTTCTGATATGCAACACGCGAGTTTTCTTTGTCTTGCTTTTTGTGTGTATTGGTGTCCAATAAGATATTCGCATTGCGACTCGCTTCCGACGTGTCTCCCGACGGAGAGTCAGCCCGGTTGGTGATAGTCTGTGATGTCTCAGCCGGCGCGGTGCAATTGTTAGCGAACCTTAAATAGTGCGGTCTTCCGGGCTATACCCGCCGTTTTGCTTTCCGATATAGGCCATTTCGCGCTCCGAAACGGCCTATATCGCCCGCCAATATGGCCTATATTGGAGTGCAAAACGGCAGGCGGCGTAAAGCGTTGACTGTCAGATGGTTGGACGGAAGGTCTGAAATAGCCTTGTTTAACGTTGTTTAGCATTTGAAGAATGCCGGCCCGTTGTCGGATTTCGCATGGCATGGGGCGCGTCCGGCGTGCGGTTGTGCGTGTCGATTTTGGGGTGGGGGCGCCCGGTTGCGGCGTGGGCAGGCGCGGCAGTGCGGCGTGGCGGGATGCCGTTCTGCTGAAAAACAATGGCGGAAGCTTGGGCGTTACGTCTCTTTTTTTGTATTTTTGCAGTCGGAGCCACAGTTTTCCGGCATACTCTCCGCGCCGCGGCCTGTGCCGGGCGGGGTGGGCGGCTCCGCAGACGCCTAAAACATAGAAAGCGATTAATACAACCGACATGAGAACGAACAAGATTTTTTCACTGCTCGCGGCAGCCGCACTGCCGCTGTGCGCGGCCGCGCAGCGTGCCACAGACGTGCTGGACCGCGGGCTGGTGGCCATGCAGACAGACGGCGGCGTGTTCTGCAGCTGGCGCATACCGGGCGAGGAATACTTTGATGTGGCCTACAACATCTATCGCGACGGAGTGAGGCTGAACGACGCTCCGCTGGAGGTGTCGAACTTTACCGACGCCGGGGGCACGGCCCGGAGCCGCTACACCGTGGAGCCGGTGGCGCGCGGCGTGGCCGGAGAGCGCTGCGCGGAGGTGACGCCCTGGCCGTCGAACTTCATGGAGATAAAGACCGACCACGGCACGCTGGCAAGCAACTACGCGCCTAACGACGCCTGCATGGCCGACGTTGACGGCGACGGCGAGCTGGAAATCCTGATAAAGTTCGACAACCTCGATGACGCTGCCGCCGGCTATCAGCCCGAGGGGCACAACGGCGAATACACCATTGCCGAGGTGTTCAAGCTCGACGGGCGCAAGCTTTGGTGGCTCGAATACGGGCCAAACATTGGCGACTACCACAACACGGAGATAAACATCGTGGCCTACGACTGGGACGGCGACGGGCGGGCGGAGGCACTGGTGAGGGCCGCCGACGGCACCGTGCTGCACACGGCCGACGGCAAGGCAATCACGATAGGCGACCCGACGAAAAACTACCGCACCCCCGGCGGGCAGACAGGCCACTGGTTCATTCACGAGGGAGACGAGTTCCTGCTCTATCTTGACGGCGAGACGGGCGAGCCTTACCAAATAGCGGAATACCCGCTGCGCCGCCTCGAGGAGGGCGAGACCGACCTCAAGGAGGCGTGGGGCGACGACTACGGCCACCGCGCCACGAAGCATTTCTTTGGCGCGCCCTTCCTCGACGGCCGCCGCCCGAGCATCTTCCTCGCCCGCGGCATATACACGCGCCACAAGATGGTGGCGCTGGACGTAGACCCGCAGACCCACCAGCTCAGGGAGCGGTGGCGCTGGACGTGCAACACGCCCGGCTCGCCGTGGTACGGACAGGGCTACCACAACTTCGGCGTGGCCGACGTCGACTGGGACGGGCGCGACGAGATCGTGTTCGGCTCGATGGTCATCGACGACTGCGGGCGCGGCCTGTCGACCACCGGGCTGGGCCACGGCGACGCGCAGCACTGCGGCGACTTTGACCCCTACTCGCACGGGCAGGAGATTTTCGCCTGCAACGAGAACAACCCTAACAACAACTACCGCGACGCCACGACCTCGAGGCTCTACTACCGCTCGGTGGGAACGAGCGACGACGGGCGGGCCAACATGGCCAACTTTCTCGACGACGTGCCTGGAGCCGAGGGCGTGTCGGCGCACGATGACAACCTCGTGGGCGCGGTGGCCCATGCCGCGGTCAAGGGCGTCGGCAAGCGCGACGTGCAGATAACGCAGAACTTCCCCATCTATTGGGACGGCGACCTCTGCGCCGAGAGCTTCGACTACCGCAACGGCAAGAACACCGAGGGCCACGTGGTGAAGCCGCGCGAGGGCGAGATAGCGGTGATGGAGGGCAGCCTGACCAACAACGACACCAAGGGCACGGCCTGCTTTCAGGGCGACATTCTGGGAGACTGGCGCGAGGAAGTGGTCATGCGCACCGCCGACGGCAACATAAGGATATATTCAACCGACGTGCCCACGCCGTGGCGCAACTATTCGCTCTGGCACGACCACCAGTACCGCCAGGCCATGGTGTGGCAGACCTGCGGCTACAACCAGCCGCCCCATCCCAGCTATTTCCTCGGCGAGATGGAGGGCATAACCGTGGCACCGCCGCCTCTGACCATGACCGGGCGCACCGAGATTGCCGGCGGCGGAACAATAGGCCGGGGCACTGACGGCCGGGATGTGATTATGTGTGAGACCAACGACATGACAGTGGCCGTGGCCGACGGGGCCTCGCCCGCCGTCTTTATCGACAACGCTCCGACGTGGGTTCAGGGCCATGACGACAACGACAACATAACAACCACCGTGTTCACCCACACGCTCACCGGCGGAGGCTTTGCCGGGCAGACGCGCCTTGTGAAGCAGGGCGACGGCGTGCTCGTGCTGCCCGGTGTGGAGCAGGCGCACACCGGACCCACCGATGTGTGGGCGGGCACGCTGCGCTTCGGCGGCCAGATGCCCTCAAGCCGTGTGTGGCTGAACCGCTTTGCCTGTCTGGAATCCGACGGCGGACGCTTCGGCGCAGGCATTGAGATGGAGTATGGCTCGACGCTGCGCCCCGGCGGACCCGGGCGCATCGGCCGTGTGGAGTCAGACTCGCTGCTCATGGGCTTCGGCTCGTGTGTGGAGCTGGAGCTTGACGGCGGCGGCAAGGAGGCCGACATGATAGTGGCCGGCGTGCTGCGGACGGAGACAAAAGACTGGACAAACGGTCCGGCGAGGCTTGCGCCGGTGTTCCGCTTCGCGCCTCTGGGCGGTGGCGGCGGCGCGGCGGTGGCCGACGGACGCTATCTGCTCGGCTATATAAATAAGGTGGAGGGCTCGCTCGGCGACATCATAATAGAGGGGCTTGACGGCCACAAGTGCGCCTTGGCGCTTGAGGGCGGGCGGCTGTATCTCGACGTCGAAAGCTATGCACCGGGCCATGTGGTGTGGACCGGGGCCGTGAGCGGAGTGTGGGATGTTGACAAAAGCCCCAATTTCGCCGACGCGCTCACAGGTGTTGCCTGCACGTTCGTGACGGGCGACAGCGTGACCTTTGGCGACACGCCGCAGACTTCGGCGGTGGCGGCAGATGGCAGAGTGGCGCCGGCGGTGGTGACGTTTGCCAACGACAGGCTCGCATACACTCTCTCGGGCGACAGTGTGGTGGGCGGCGCGGCGCTTGTCAAGCGCTGCGGCGCGGGCCTGACTATCGCCGGTGTCAACCGTTTCGGCCGTGTCTGGCTTGGCGGAGGCCGCACCACCGTGGCGACACTGGCGGGCAACGCCGGCGCGGAGTTCGGCTCGCTCGGCGGGCAGGACACTCCGGTGGAGCTTGCGGGCGGGGCCACGCTTGCCGTGCAGGGCAGCCAGACGGCGGCCCAGCGGCTGACGGTCAGCGGCGCAGGCCGTGTCTACGTGCCAGAGGGCGCAAGCCTGTCGCTGTTGTCGGGCGTTTGCGGCGCGGGCGGCGGACCGGTGATTTACAAGGACGGCGGCGGCACACTGTCGCTCGGGCCGGTGCAGGAAGTGGGCAGGCTTGTTGTGACGGACGGTGCGGTGGAGGCCGCCGAGGCGGACGATGTGGCGCAGCTGCCGGACACGGTTGAGCTGAGAGGCGGCACGCTCTATGATTCCAACACGGAAAAGACATACTCGACTAACTGCGCGCACTTTGTGGTGGAGCGCGGACGCTCCGGCTCGCTCTATGCCGACCCGCGCTGCAATTACACCGGCTCGCTCACCGGTGCCGGAACGTTCTATGTCTACGCGGCAGGCGTGCGCAATTATTTTGCCGGCGACTGGAGCCGCTTTGAGGGAACGGTGGTGGCCGGACAGGAAAAGCGCGGGCGACACGATCCCGTTTTCGACTTTGACAGTCCGCTCGGCCTGCCGAAGGCCCGCTTGCGGCTGGCCGACGGCGTTACGTTCAGCAACGGCGGGCACGATGTCTCGCTTGGCGAGCTGACCGGAAACGGCACTCTCAGCGGCGACGGAACATACACGGTGGGGCTTGGCGGAGGCAGTTTCTTGTTCAGCGGGCAGTGCCTGTCGGACATGGTGAAACGCGGCGCGGGCACCATGACGCTGGGATATGGGGGCGGAGTGAGCGGCACCATGACCGTGGATGAGGGTGTGCTGTCTTTCCCCGGAGCCTCGGCCGACGGCAGCCCGCGCGGATCTCTGGTGGTGAGGGGCGGCGGCGTGGCGGCCGGTTACGGACGCTGGGCGTCTGTGGCGGTGCGCGACAGCGCGCGGCTGCTGCTCTACGGCCATGCCTCGGCAATTCCGGGAACGCTTGCCGTGGACGGCGACTTCACTGCTGACGGCCGCTCGGCGGTGCGCTTCATGCTGTCAGCCGGCGGCCACTCCTCGCTTGCCGTCGGCGGGCAGCTGTCTGTGGACAGTGTTGAAATCAGTCTGGCCGACGGCTATGTGCCCGCCGGTGGTGAAGAGTTTGTGCTGTGGACTTGCGCGAGCCTGGCCAATCAGCGCATGGGCCTGGCGCTGCCTGAGCTTCCGTCCGGTCTCAGTTGGGACACGTCCGCCCTCGCCCGGGCGGACGGTGTGCTCCGAGTGGCCGGCGTGGCCGACGGTATCTTTGGAGCGGCTGCTGACGGGCCGGTGAGCTGCGAGGTGTTCAACGCTGCCGGAATCAAGGTCTGCGAGTTCACGGGCAGGCTGTCGGACTTGCCGGAAACGCTGCGCGGCAGGCTGGGCGCTGCCTCGGGAACGTATGTGGTGAGGTGCGTTTCGGGCGACGGACAGGTGCGCTCTGCCAAGGTGAAAATATAGCAACACAGGTCAAAAAGGTTAAACAAACATAAATCGGCGGCGGCAATTGCAGCTTTGCGGCGGCAATGTAGTATATTTGTCATAATAAAGTTGCCGCGGGCCGTCGGCCCGGTGGCACTTTTGACCGGACTGAAATAACAGACAAGATAAATCAAAAAAAGACTATGAGACTGAAAGGACTGATTTCAATGGCGGTGTGCGCGGCGCTGGCGGCGGGCACGCTGCCTGCCGGTGCGGCTGGCGAGGCCAAGCCGTCGAAGAAGAGTGTGATCACGGCCATGCGCGTGGCCAACGACTACTACATGAACAAGTGGAGCGATCCGGGCCAGGTCATACCTTACCCCTCGCGCAAGAAGAACTACGAGGCCAACCTCTGGACGCGCGGATACTACTTCGAGGGGCTGATGGACCTCTACGAGGTGGACCCGCAGCAGCGCTACATCGACTACGCGGTGGAGTGGGGCGAGAAGCACAACTGGGGCCTGCGCGGCACCAAGAACGGCGTGCTGCCGCGCAACGCCGACAACCTCTGCGCCGGACAGACCTACATCTACCTCTACCAGCTCGACCCGAAGAAACCCAAGAAGTATATCGCGGCCATCACGGCGGCCATTGACACGATGATGGCCTCGGACAAGATTGACGACTGGTCGTGGATTGACGCCGTGCAGATGGCTATGCCGATTTTCGCCCAGATGGGCAACCTCACCGGCAACAAGGCTTACTACGACCGCGCCTACGATATGTATATGTTCACAAAGACGAAGCACGGCGACAACGGACTCTACAATCCGAAGGACTCGCTGTGGTGGCGCGACGCCGACTTCGATCCTCCATACAAGGAGCCAAACGGCGAGGACTGCTACTGGTCGCGCGGCAACGGCTGGATTGTGGTGGCCATGGCGCGTATGCTTGAGCTGCTTCCCAAAGACGAGAGCCACCGCAAGGAATACGAGACAATGCTCGTGTCGATGTGCAAGGCGCTGAAGAATCTGCAGCGCGAGGACGGCTTCTGGAACGTCAGCCTGCACGACCCCAACAACTACGGGGGCAAGGAGCTTACCGGCACGGCCATGTTCATCTATGGCATGGCCTACGGAGTGAACAACGGTCTGCTTGACAAGGACGAGTTCGCCCCGGTTATCTACAAGGCATGGAACGCCATGGTGAAGGACTGCCTGCACCCCAACGGCTTCCTCGGCTATGTGCAGGGCACCGGCAAAGAGCCCAAGGAGGCGCAGCCAGTGACCTACGACCGCGAGCCTGACTTCGACGACTTCGGCCTCGGGGCGTTCCTCATGGCCGGCTCCGAGATAACGAAGATGAAATAAAAGCAGGGCTTTAAAGGTAAAAAGGTAAAAGAGTAAAAAGGTAAAAAAGGCTGCGCCGACAACAGGGATGCCTCTGACATTTAATCAGTTTGAGCTCGTTCCTGTTGCCGGCGCAGCCTTTTTTACCTTTTTACTCTTTTACTTTTTTATCTTTTTAAAAGGCTGCTTCCCCTGATTTTCTGTATGGTGGGGATTATTTTCCTTACGGTTCTGGCGCTTCCGTTGATGTGCGACATGAGTATTCTGCAGGCAGTCTCGCCCATCAGGCGGCTCTGGTCCTCGATGGTGGAGAGCGTGGGCGACACGTCTTCGGCATATTCCACGTCGCTGAATCCTATGAGCGCCACCTCGCGGGGAATGTCGAGTCCGGCTTTCTTGATGGCTTTCATCGCGCCGAAGAGCAGCGTGTCGTTGAGCGCGAGGATGGCGTCGGGGCGCTCGGGGAGCGCCAGCAGCCTCTCGGTGGCGGCGATGGCGTCTGCCGTATTTATGCTGGCGTAGGCCACGTATTCCGGTCTGACGCGGATGTTGTTGTCGTGCAGCGCCTCGATGTAGCCGTGCTTGCGGTCTGTCACCAGCTTCAGCCTGTTTGGCCCGCACAGTATGGCTATGCGCCGGCAGCCTTGGCTGATTAAATGTGTCGTGGCCTTGTGGGCCGCTTCCACGCCGTCGGCCACCACGGCCGAGTGTGTGTTGTCCGGCGGCTCGCGCGCGACGAACACCACTGGCGTGTCGTCGGTGGCTGTCGGGGCGAAGTGCCTGAAGTCTGCGGTTTCCTGCGTGACGGCCGCTATGACGCCGGCCACGTGCAGTTTGCGCATATTTGTCATGTTGGCGCACTCCTCCTCGTAGCTCTCGTGGGAGTTCATGCTGATGACGGCGTAGCCCTCTTTGGCCGCCTCGTGCTCGATGCCGTCGAGCACGGAGGAGTAGAACAGCGTGACGGCGTGGGGCACGATGACGCCGATTAGCGGCAGCTGTCCGCTGCGCAGGCTGTCGGCAATGAAGTTTTTAGAGTAGTTCATTTCCTCGGCGGCCTGCATCACGATGTCGCGTGTGGCCTTGCTTATTGACGGGTTGCCTTTCAGCGCACGGCTCACGGTGGCAATGCTGATGCCGAGTTTTGCCGCAATGTCTTTGAGGGATGCGTGTTTGTTTTTTGTCATTGGGCAAAGATTGTTGGTTGTCGGATATGCTGTCAGCGCCCGTTATGGTCTGTGGGCGGTTGCGGTGTGGTTGTTAAAGCAGTTGGTTCTTCTGTGCGGAGGAAGGCGGCGCCCCGCGCACCGGTTAGCGTGCGGGGCGCCGCGGCTGTGCCGTTGGCGTCAGTCGGCGGCTGTTCCGCCGTCGGTCTCGCGCCGGTCGTCGATGTTGTCGCCGTCCGTCGGGCGCATGGCATCGTCGAAATCGGTGATGCCGTTGGCCACAAGGATGTTGTACCACTGCAGCAGCTTCTTTATGTCGCTGTTGTGCACGCGCTCGCGGTCGAAGTTTGGCAGCGCCTTTGCGAAGTATTCCCGCAGCTCGTCGCCCGACGCCTTGCGGTAGTCGAGCGAGGCGGCCTGTCCGTTTTCGATTTCCTTGAGGCTCGTCAGCACTTTGTGCAGGGGTATGTCCTCAGTGTCGGTGTACATTGCGATGTCTGCCAGCGATGTTATCTTGTCGGTTGCGAATGCCGGCATTCTGCGATGCGTTTCGTCAAGTGCCTCGACGATGAGGCTGTTCTTGGCTCTTGACACGAGCTTGTAAAGACCCGGTTTTCCCGAGATTGAAAGAATGGTCTGTAACATTTTTCGATTATTTCAATGTGTTGATAAGTTGTTCTATTTGTTTGTCGATGTCGCTGCCGCCGTCGTTGGTGATGACGAAGTCGGCGCGGCGCGCCACCTCGTCCTGGCTCATCTGCCGGCCCATCCACTCGCTGGCCTTGTCGGCGCTGATGCCGTCGCGCTCCATTATGCGCCGCAGCCTGACGTCCTCAGGGGCTGCCACGGCCACAACGCGGTCCACGAGGCGGTCGAATCCCGACTCGAACAGTATGGCGCACTCCATCCATTGCGCCCCGCTCCGGGTGAAATCCTCGGCCACGGCCGGATGCACGATGCTGTCGATGGCCCTGGCGTTGGCTTCCGACGCGAGCAGGAATGCGGCCACTTCGGCCTTGTTGAGCCGCTGGCCTGCATATGTTCCGGGGCCGATGAGGCTTGTCAGCGCGGAGCGTATGGCCGCCGACGTGCGCATGAGACGCTTGGCGGCGCTGTCGCAGTCGTAGATCTCGATGCCGTAGATGGCCTCGAGCCTCCTGCAGACGAAACTCTTCCCGCTGCCAATGCCGCCTGTGATTCCCACTTTCATGCTTACTCCTCCTCAATCAGATAGTCAACCTGGCTTATGTTGAGCTGTGGGCGCGAGATGCCGTTGGGCGCCGACTTCAGCCTGATGGAGCACTTGTCCGACGGGTTTCTCTTTATGTCGTTGTAGTCGGCCACCACCACAAAGTCTTCCGGGCGGATGCTCCTGAACTGGCTTACGCCGGTGACGAAGCGCACGGTCACTTTCGAGGGGAACGTGCGCAGCACCTTGCCCGCGGGCATGTTGACGCCTTTTATGGGTATGTCCTTTATGCTTTCCTCGGTCAGCACGTCGGTGTGGAAGGCCACCTTTATCTTGTCGGGCACGGCTTTCACGCCTTTTATCTTCTGCAGGCGGCAGCTCACGCTCAGCGTGTCGCGGAAGTTGGCGTAGTTGAGCGGCTCGGTGTAGAGCACGCGGATGCTGTCCAGCTTCTGCTTTGAGGCGTAGACGCTCACGCTGTCGGGGAAGTATTCCACGTGCGAGATGAAGTAGAGCTGCTCCGGGATGACTCTTCCTGTCCACCTCACCGGCACGCGCTTGCTCATGCCGTAGTTGAAGTAAAGCTCCAGCCGGTCGGGCTTTGAGCCTACGATCTTTGTCGATGCCGACAGCTGCTGGTAGATGAGCCGCTGCAGCTCAGCCGAGGGGATGACGCTGTAGCCGTCGCCCTTGGCGTAGGTCTTGAAGTTTATTGACAGTGTGCGCGTGCCTTCGCCGTAGAGATAGCCCAGGAGTGTCAGCCCCTTGTCGCGCAGCGTCACCTTCAGAGTGTCGTGCTCGTCGGAAGTGAGCACCACGTTCTTAGGCACGTTGACAATCCTTACGGGTATCTCCACCTCCCGCTCGTAGGTCTCGTTGAGGGTCATCATCAGCCAGAACACTCCCGAGAGGGCGAGAAAGAACAAAAAGGTCAAGAACTCCCTGTTCACAGAACTGAACAGGAACTTCCTGACCATTTGCATTATGTCGCGCGCGCTGCCCATTTATTTTGTGGCCTGCGAGCTGGCGGGGTCTTTGAAGATGTAGCCCTTGTCCACACGGATCACCACGCCCTTGGCGATTTCTATCTCAACGATGTTGGCCGCCAGGTCTATTTTCCTGACGGTTCCGTAGATGCCGCCGCCGGTGACCACTGAGGTGCCCTCGGTTATGGCGTTCTGGAATTTCTGTATTTCCTTCTGCTTTTTCTGCTGTGGCCTGATCATGAAGAAGTACAGGATGGCAAACATCAGAACCAGCATTATTATCATGCTCATGCTGCTTCCGCCTTGTGCGGCCTGTGCGGCCAGGGTGATTGTTGTCATAATTGTTTAATAGGATTCGTTATTACTGTTGGTTTTGTTCTTCTGTCGTCTCTTCCGCTGGCTGCTCTGCGGTGTCCCGGGCGCCGGCGGTGGCGCTGTCGGTCGCGTCGGCCTGCTTTTCCGTCTTGCCTGCGTCGCTCTGCCCGCTCTTGCGGCGCGACTCGCCGATGTGCTTCAGCAGCTTGCCCTCGCTCACGAGATGGCGGGCTATGGCGTCGAGCATGCCGTTGATGTATCCGCCGCTGCGCGGTGTGCTGTAGAGCTTCGCAATGTCCACAAACTCGTTGATCGTCACGCTGAGGGGTATTGTCGGGAACGTCATCATCTCCGCGATGGCTATCTGCATTATCACCACGTCCATGTAGGCCAGGCGGCTGAAGTCCCAGTTGCGCGACGCCTCGCTCATGAAGCGCTGGTAGTCGTCGGCGTTGAGTATTGCGGCGCGGAACAGCTTGCGGGCGTAGTCGCGGTCCTCCTCGTTGTCGTATTCGGGCAGAAGCTCCTGCTTCGCGCCGTTCTTCTCGTCAAAGCGCTTTATGGTCTTGAGCACGAAGGTGTCCACGATCTCCTTGTCGTCGTTCCAGTAGAGGCTCTGCTCCTCGAGCACGGCGTCCAGCTCCTCGTTGTCCTGGATCAGCGCGCGGTAGAGCTTGCGCCACACCTCGCGGTCTTCGGCGTAGGAGTCCTCCTTGCTCTCCATGTAGTCTTTGTAGATCTGGCTCTCGGTTATCTGCTTGTAGAGCTTTTTCACGAATTCAATGTCGTTGTCCCACGACTTCTTCTTTGTCTCGGCGAATTCGTTGAGGGTCTTGTTCTCTTCAAGCTGCAGGGCGAACCTGTTGTAGGCGAACTTCTGCGAGGGCATCTCGCCGCCCTCGCGGCGGGCGCGCGCCCGCGCCACTTCGAGAAACTGCCGCGCCTCTTTCGTCACGCTTACGATGAGAGCCAGCAGGCAATTGTACAGGTCGTAGGCTTTCGAGAGGCTGAAAATCAGTTCTTTTTCAGCTGAGTCAATGTTCTTGCTGCCATTCTGATAGTACGCGTACATCAGCTGTACTATCTTCACCCTTATTATTTCGCGGTTTATCATATCTTCTGCTTGTGTAGATTCTCCAATCTGTATTGCGGCCGCGGCTCTGCTCTTTGCGTGGCGCGGACTCACGAGTGCAAATTTAAATAAAAATCCGTTAGGGTGCAAGATTTCCGCCTTTTAATTGAGCTTTTTTATGAATAAAGTGCCGCGCGGCCTCTCTTTCTTGCCTCTTTTCTGTCTGCTCCGGTTGCGCGCGCCCGGTGCGAGGCTGTGCGGCGCCGCCGCCGGCCGGTGCCGTTGTGGCGGCCTCTCTGTTTGACTTATTTAACTTTCATGATGCTCCGAAGTGTTAAATTCTGGCGGGCGTCGGGCTTCGTGCGCGGCGTTTTCGCGGAGAACTTGCCGTCCGGCGGCAAATATCGCCAAAATGAGTGTGCAACCGTAACCGGCTGGCTCTGTGGGTCATATCACGCTTATGCGGCAGGCTGTGCAATCGGAGACCATTGATTTCTGTCCGTAAAACGGCGGAAAACATTGTTTTTTGGCAAGAAAATGCCTGCAAGAAGGCCCTTTTTGCCTTGCGATATGGCCCTTTTCGCGTTGCGATAAGGCCTGTTTCGCTCTGCGATAAGGCCTGTTTCGCTCTGCGATATGACCCTTTTCGCAGAGCCGGGTCGGTCTCGCGGCGGCTTCAGACGCTCCTGCGCGTCTTCCGTTTTCTGTTTCGCCGCCTCAGGCCGTGTTAAATCACGTGATGTGAAATGCTAAAAAACGCAAAATCACGGCACTGCTTCTCCGTGCGGCTGCACGTGGCGCCGCACGGCGGAGCCGCCGCAGGCGCGTTGACCTGCGGGGTGGGATAGGGGATTCGCGTTTGCACCCGTTTAGGGTTAAAAATGCTTATTGCCGCCAACAAATGCGCCGAACGCTTGTCTGTTTGGATAAAAACGTGTAACTTTGCACCGCTTTTTCAAGCACATCGAAAATTGATTCGTGTGATGGTGAATTAAGCAAAGACATCAAACTTAATTTAGAGTAACACTAATTTTAAAATGAAAGAAATCAGACTTGAGGGTACGAAGCGTACCGAGACTGGAAAGAAGGCAACCAAGTTGCTGCGCCGTGAGGGACTTGTTCCCTGCAATGTGTATGGTGAGAAGAAAGGCGAGAACGGCCTGCCCGAGGCACTCTCGTTCGCCGTCTCAATGAAAGACCTGCGCAAGATTGTCTACACACCCCACATCTACGTTGTCAATCTCGTCATCGACGGCGAGAGCCACACCGCTGTTCTCAAGGAGCTGCAGTTCCATCCGGTGACAGACGCCGTGCTGCACGTGGACTTCTTCGAGGTGAACGAGGAGAAGCCGCTCACCATCGGCATCCCCGTGAAGCTCAACGGACTGGCACAGGGTGTGCGCGACGGTGGCCGCATCAACCTCTCTATCCGCAAGATCAACGTGCGCGCTCCTTATCAGACGATTCCCGAGCACCTCGACATCGACGTCACCAACCTGCGCCTGGGCAAGAGCCTCCGCGTGGGCGACCTCAGCTTCGAGGGGCTTGAGCTTGTTACTCCGGCCGATGTGGTGGTATGCTCCGTCAAGGCAACACGTGCGTCCAAGTCGGCCGCAGCCGCCGAAGCAGCTAACAGCTGATGGATAAGTATCTGATAGTGGGGCTGGGCAATGTCGGAAGCGAGTACGACATGACCCGCCACAACACAGGATTCATGGTATTGGACGCTTTTGCTAAAGCGTCCAATATTGTTTTTGACGACCGCCGCTACGGCTTTGTCGGCGAGGGCACTCTGCGCGGGCGCAAGCTGCTGCTGCTCAAGCCGTCCACGTTTATGAACCTCAGCGGCAATGCCGTGCGCTACTGGCTCGGCAAGGAGAAGATAGACGTCAGCCGGATGCTCGTCGTCGTGGACGACCTGGCGCTGCCCCTGGGCGCGCTCCGCCTGAAGGCCTCCGGCAGCAACGCCGGCCACAACGGTCTGGGCAACATACAGTCGGTGCTGGGCACCGAGCGCTACTGCCGCCTGCGCGTCGGCATAGGCAACGATTTTCCGCGCGGGGCGCAGGTGGAGTGGGTGCTCGGGCGCTATTCGGCCGAGGAGCTGCAGACGCTCCAGCCGAGCATCGCCACGGCCTGCGAGATGATCAGGAGCTTCGTGCTCAGCGGCGTTGACGTGACGATGAACCTTTTCAACAAGAAGAAGCTATGAGCGGCGAGGCAAGGATTGACAAGTGGCTCTGGGCGGCGCGAGTGTTCAAGACGCGCTCCCTGGCCGCCGACGCCTGCAAGAACGGGCGCGTGACCATCGGCGGCGTGAACGTCAAGCCGTCTCACACGGTGAAGGCCGGCGAGACCGTCAGCGTGCGCAAGCCGCCGATAACCTATTCGTTCAAGATTCTGCAGCCCATCGAGCAGCGCGTGGGGGCGAAGATGCTGCCGCAGGTCTATGAGAACGTGACGCCGCAGGAGCAGTACGAGCTGCTCGAGATGACACGCATCAGCGGCTTTGTGAACCGCGCCCGCGGCACAGGACGCCCCACGAAAAAGGAGCGCCGGTCGCTCGACGCGTTCATAGGCCCGTCGCTCGGGGGCTTCGACGACGCTGACGACTGGGATGACGACGAGTGACACCGGCCGCCATGGCCTGCGGAGACTGAGTGCGTCGGGCGGCGGCACCGCGCTTAATGTTTTTAATTACTTAAATATTCCCATTAGATGAAACCATTGAAGAAACTGATGATTGCCGCGGCCGCGCTGCCCCTGCTCACCTCGTGCATGAGCGACGGCAACTCTTTTGCCGGCATTTTCGGCGTGAGCGCCAACGGCGGCAAGTTCGTCTATGCCAACACGGCATACGCTTTCGTGTCGTTCGGGTCATACGGCTCGTGGCACATCGAGCAAAGCTCAGGCGCCGACTGGTGCCGCGTCGAGCAGATGAAGGGCGCCGGAAACGCCTACTACAGCATCCCGGCATGGTTCGGGCTTAACACCACCGACGCGCCGCGCGAGGCCGTCTTCACCGTCCGCGACGACGAGAACGGCGACGACGCTTACGGACGCTTCGCCTTCGGGCAGCGTGCCACACGCATCGACGGGAGCCTCGGCTCGGCCGCGCTTGTCACTGAGATAAGCGGCGACGACGGCTCCCGGATCACTGTCGAGTATGACACGCTCTGCCGTGCCGTTGACATCGTGATGACGAAAAACGGCACGCAGCTCAGCCATCTTGACGTGGCCTACGGCGCGGACGACTCCACATACTTCATGACCGTAAACCAGCTGCGGGCCGATTGCGACTTCGCCTACCAGCCCTACCGGCTGGTATCAGAGACCGACACGGTGGGATATTACGAGCAGAGCTATGTCATCGACGAGAGCTGGGACGCCTTCAACGTGGAGGAGCACAAGACCGGAGGCGAGGTTGTGGCCCAGTCGCTGCTCTTCACCAAGGGCAGCATGCGCACAGGCAGCCCCGACGACGAGCAGTCGGCCGACAGCCTGGGCTACTACCACCGCCAGGCCGACGGCACAGTCAGCGTGGAGCGGCTGAAGCTGGCCTACAGCCAGAACAGCAACAGGCGCCAGTCGCTCGACGTCAACCAGCTGCTGCTCGGGGTCGAGCGGTGCAGCCCGTACCAGCTCATATCGCTCTTCCGCAACGCCCGCAACAGCTTCGTGATCTCGGAGGCATCCGCGGCTGACGGCAAGTACACCGTGGAGACCACCCTCAACGCCGACAAGAGCGTGGCCACGATGGCCGTAACCGACAAGCAGGGGCGCAAGATCACCTATACATTCACTTACTCCAGTATGCCCCGCTGATGGTCAACGTTGCGATATTTGTATCAGGAAGCGGCACCAACTGCGAGAACATCATCCGCCATTTCAGCGGCAGCGCCGACGTGAGGGTGGCGCTTGTGCTCAGCAACAGGGCCGACGCCTACGCCCTGGTCAGGGCCGGACGGCTCGGCGTGCCGTCTGTGGTGATGCCCAAGGCCGACTTCTGCGACGAGCGTAAGCTCACAGCCGTGCTTGACGACCACTCGATAGACTTCATCGTTCTGGCCGGCTTCCTGCTCATGGTGCCGCCGTTCCTCACGGCGCGCTTTCCGCGCCGCATCGTCAACATACACCCGGCGCTGCTGCCGAAGTATGGCGGCAAGGGCATGTATGGACACCATGTGCACGAGGCGGTGCGCGCCTCGGGCGACACGGAGACCGGCATCACCATCCACTATGTGAGCAATGTGTGCGATGGGGGCGAGATAATCTTCCAGGCCAAGACCCCCGTGCAGCCCAGCGACACACCCGACGACATCGCCGCCTCGGTGCACCGGCTGGAGCAGCGCTATTTTCCAGAGGTCATCGAGAGGGTCATCAGGGAGCAGTTCTGACCGCGAAGAGCGGCAAACGGCAAAGCCCCGCGCCTGCGGCACATCCGTCACAGGCGCGGGGATTTCCTTTCTTGTTGGCTCTGGCGGCCGCTCCATGTTCCCAAATCGCAACTATATACTTTTATTGTACAAGGGACATGAGACAATGGAACCGCTCAGGCTTGGCAGCCACTCGGAGCCTTTCAAGAAATAACGAATCTTGGCAAATTGCGGAAATCCATTTTTGTTTGCGCCTGCAAGAGGCATTGCTTTGGTATCTTTTGCGCGAAAGATTTGTCCGTGTTGCACATTTGTTGTAATTTTGCAGCGTGTATAACGAACAAAAAGAATATTCACTATGACTCACAACTTATTGAAAGGCAAGCGCGGCATCATCTTCGGCGCGCTCAACGAGGACTCCATCGCATGGAAAGTGGCTGTAAAGGCTGTAGAGGAAGGAGCCTCAATAACACTGAGCAACACGCCGATGGCACTGCGCATGGGCACGCTCAACGAGCTTAGCGAGCGCCTGCACGCCCCTATTGTGGCTGCCGACGCCACCAGCGTTGAGGATCTCGAGAAGGTGTTCAAGGAGTCTGTCGAGCTGCTCGGCGGCAAGATTGACTTTGTGCTCCACTCCATCGGCATGAGCCCCAACGTGCGCAAGCACCGCACTTACGACGACCTGGACTACAGCTACCTGCAGAAGACGCTCGACATCTCGGCCATCTCGTTCCACAAGATGCTGCAGGTGGCCAAGAAGCAGGACGCCATCGCCGAGTACGGGTCGGTTGTGGCGCTGACATATGTGGCAGCCCAGCGCACATTCTTCGGCTACAACGACATGGCCGACGCCAAGAGCATGCTTGAGAGCATCGCCCGCAGCTTCGGCTACATCTACGGCCGCGAGAAGAACGTGCGCATAAACACCATCTCGCAGTCGCCCACTCCTACGACCGCCGGCAAGGGCATCAAGGACATGGACAACCTGATGGACTTCGCCAACAAGATGTCGCCGCTGGGCAACGCCTCTGCCGACGACTGCGCCAACTACTGCGTGATGATGTTCTCCGACTTCACCCGCAAGGTGACGATGCAGAACCTCTACCACGACGGCGGCTTCTCGTCGATGGGCATGAGCCTGCGCGCCATGAACCAGTATGCCAAGGACCTCGCCCCCTATGAGGACGAGAACGGCAAGATTATCTACGGATAAGGCTTGTTCGGCAATACATACAGACGCAAGGCGGCGGCCACCACGATGGGTGACCGCCGCCTTGTTCCGTTATTGCCGCCTGCCGCGCTCAGCGGGCGAACGTGCCCTTGCGCACCGGGCCGGAGCCAGCGCGGCGCAGCGCTGAGAGGCGGGTTTTGGCCGAGGCCACGCCAGTGCCGCTGATGTAGGGCGTCCAGTCGAAGCCCTCGGTGTCTTCAAAGGCGAACTTGAACCACTTCTCGCCGTAGCTCACCGAGCCGGTGAAGCGCGTGGTGGTGAGGGCGTAGTTGGTGAAGATGGCGCGCGTCATCCACGCATTGCCGTTCTCAACGTAGTTGACGGCTATCACCCCCTCGGCCTGCGACCATGTGAACGGCGTGTAGGCATAGTTGTCCTTTGGCGCGTAGGTGTCGTAGTCGAGCTGCGCCCCGGTGCCGTCGGAGGCAAACTCCATGACGGTCTCGCAGCTGTCGTCGCCCAGACCGTACACCGTGCTGTAGAACTCTTTTATCAGGCCCTGCCACTGGCCCACGAGCGGAGTGGCCGGCTGCTGCGGCTCCTGGCCAGTGTCGGCGACCAACGGCACTTTGCCGATGTAGAGGTGGCTGTTGCTGAACGAATAGGCGTTATCCTCGCGCACGCCGTCGGAGTCGTAGACAAAGGTCAGCGTGCGGCTGTCGGCGCCCCACACGAAAGTGTCGCCGTAGGTCTGCCCGGCCTCTGTCACGCTGTAAGAGCCTGTACGGTCGCTGTTGAGCACAACGCGGTAGACCGACGAGGGATCGTCGTCGGACACGTAGCGCCCCACAAGCGCCCGCTCGTAAGAGTTCAGCTCGCCCGAGGGGGAGCCTCCGCCACCGGCCCATCCGGGGCCGCGGTAATAGTCGTCGTCATTGTCGCAGGCGACAAACGCCAGTGGCGCAAGAGCCACCAGCAGCACTGTCAGAATCTTCTTCATGTCAAAATCTGTTGCTTTCACAATTACTGTTTCAACCTTTCTGCTTTTTTACCTTTTTACCTTTAACATTCAGTCCTTGAGCGAGTAGGTGACGGTTATCACGCCGCGCACCTTCTTTATATAAGGTGTGTTGGCGTCGCGGTCGTCGATGGAGAACTGCCCCTGCGAGGCGCTCATAATCTTGCCCAGGCGGCTGTTGCTGTTTTCGGCAAACTGCTCTGCCGTCGTCTCGGCGTTCTTGATGGCCTCCTGCATCATCTGCGGCTTCATCTTCTGGAACGACACATACTCATAGGTGACGCCGGTGCCATAGCCGCCGTCAACCACGGCCACGCCCTGCTTGAGCAGCTCGCCCTGCCGCGCGATGATGCCTCGCACGAGCTTGACGTTTGACGATGTGACCGTGATGGTTGACGTGATGTTGTAGCGGTAGCGGTGGTTCTGCACCCCGTAGCGCTCGGCCTGCAGGTCCACCACCACCGGGGCGTTGACGCTGATCTCGGAGTCCTTCACGCCGTTCTGCCTCAGGAATGCCTTTACTTTCTCGTTGGTGGTGTTGATCTTTGTGTAGAGCGCGGGCAGGTCGTCGCCCAGCTCCTTGGTCAGTATGGGCCAGGTCACCTTGTCGGCCGCCACCTCCTTTTCGGCCAGCCCCTTGACGGTAACAGTGCGGTCTTTGTCTGTAAACCCGTCGATGCCCCACTTTATGCACAGGCCGAGCACCACAATGCCCACGGCCAGTATCGCTGCTTCTTTTATTCTGTTCATAGCTCAGCAATATTTGAAATTGGTTATTAATTGACGTAACAAAGATACTAAATGTATTAATAAGAAACCGCACCGCGCTGCCGATTTACGGTTAATTAACGGGTATTATCACAAGCCGCCGACAGTGAACAAACCTTTAAAACGTTAAATCCGGCGGAAGCAAGCCTCTGAAATTTCGCGTTTTTTGAAAACAATCTGCCGTCGGCCGTAAATTCGCGGAAAATGAGTGTGCAACCGTAACTGATTGGACTTGCGTGACTTATAAGTCTTATAAGCCCTATTGTGCAATAAAACCAGCCCCCAAGACAGCCCTTCTCAGCCCCAAAAACCGTGCTTTTAGCCCTGCGAAAGGGGGTGTTTCGCAATGCGATATGGCCTATATTGCAACGCAAAACGGCCCATATCGCAATGCAATATGGGCCGTTTTGCAGAACAGGGCGGCTTTTCCGGCGTTCTGGCCGGACAAAAGCCGCCCTGAATTTTCTATTTCAACACTTTTTGAAGTGTTAAATCCGGGGATTCAGGATACGGGATACAGGAGTCTGGAGTCAGCCCTTGACGTTGCCCGTCTTGACGAGATACTCGGCTATCTGCACGGCGTTGAGCGCCGCGCCCTTGCGAATCTGGTCGCCGGAGAGCCAGAAGGTGAGGCCGTTGTCGTCGGCCAGGTCCTTGCGGATGCGGCCCACGTAGATGTCGTCCTTGCCGGCCGTGTCGAGCGGCATGGGGTAGACAAGGTTGTCGGGGTCGTCCTCAACGGTGACGCCGGGAGCGGCGGCGAGCGCGCGGCGGGCCTCATCGACGCTTATGGGGCGCTCCGTCTCAATCCAGACAGACTCTGAGTGGGCGCGCAGCGACGACACACGCACGCACATGGCGGAGCAGCGCACGTCGCTGTGCATGATTTTTCGCGTCTCGTTGAACATCTTCATCTCCTCCTTGGTGTATCCGTTGGGCTGGAATACGTCTATCTGCGGAATCACGTTGTAGGCCAGCTGGTGGGGGAACTTGCTCACCGTCACGGGCTTGCCGTCGATGATCTCGCGATACTGCTGCTGCAGCTCGGCCATTGCGGCGGCGCCGGCGCCGCTGGCGCTCTGGTAGCTCGCGATGTGTATGCGGCGGATGTGGCTGAGCCGCTCAAGCGGCTGCAGCGCCACCACCATCATTATTGTGGTGCAGTTGGGGTTGGCGATGATGCCGCGCGGGCGGTTGAGGGCGTCCTCGGCGTTGCACTCAGGCACCACGAGGGGCACGTCGTCGTCCATGCGGAAAGCGCTGGAGTTGTCGATCATCACGGCTCCATGCCTGGTTATGTCGGCCGCAAACTCCTTCGACGTGCCGGCTCCGGCCGAGGTGAACGCTATGTCAACGCCGCGGAAGTCGTCGCCGTGCTGCAACAACCTCACCTCGTACTCCTTGCCGCAGAAGCTGTACTTGCTGCCGGCACTGCGCTGCGACCCGAACAACAGCAGGTCGTCAATAGGGAAATTCCTCTCTGCGAGAACGCGCAGGAACTCCTGTCCCACGGCTCCGCTTGCTCCAACAATTGCTACTTTCATGTCTTTTTACCTCTTTCAAATACGGTTTTCGACTGCAAAATTACAATTTTTAGACCAATTGACACTTATTTGTGATTTTTTTTTTGCACCTTTGCAGAAGATAAGCCGCGCCCGGGCGCACCATCGGGCCATCCAACAGAAACGAAATGCCGGACATAACAACATACCTGCCGATAACATCTCCGACGATGACATTCTTCGTGATGCTGTGCATAATACTGTTTGCACCGATCATCATGAGCCTGCTGCGCATTCCGCACATTGTGGGAATGGTGCTGGCCGGAGTGGCCATCGGCCCCCACGGACTGAACATCCTGGCCAACGACAGGGCCATCGAGCTGTTCGGCCATGTGGGCCTGTACTACATAATGCTGCTGGCAGGCCTGGAGATGAACACGAGCGACCTGCGCAAGAACCGCACGCGCACGTTCACCCACGGCATCCTGGCGTTCATAATCCCCATGGCCATCGGCTTTGCGCTCAACAAGTCGGTGCTGGGCTACGGCTTCGTCACCTCGGCGCTGCTGGCCAGCATGTACGCCTCGCACACGCTCATAGCCTATCCCACGGTGCTGCGCTACGGCCTGTCGGGGGAGCGCAGCGTGACAATAGCCGTGGGCGCCACCGCCATAACCGACACGCTGACGCTGCTCGTGCTGGCCATGGTGGGCGGAATCTTCAAGGGAAACATCACCGGGGGCTACTGGCTGCTGCTCTTCGTGAAGATTGCAGTGGTGTTCTGCGCCATCATCTACGGCTTCCCGCCGATAGCGCGCCGCTTCTTCCGCCGCTATGAGGACAACGTGACGCAGTTCATCTTTGTGCTCGCCATGACGTTTCTCGGCGCGGGAATGATGGAGCTTATCGGCATGGAGGGGCTGCTGGGCGCCTTCCTGACGGGCCTTGTGCTCAACCGCTACGTGCCCAACGTGTCGCCGCTGATGTTCAACCTGGAGTTTGTGGGCAACGCCCTCTTCATACCCTACTTCCTCATCGGCGTGGGCATGATGGTCAATGTGAGAATACTCTTCGGCGGACTGGGCACGCTCCAGGTGGCCGCGGTGATGATTGCGGTGGCCCTGGCGAGCAAGTGGCTGGCCTCGCTGGCCACGCAGAAGATATTCGGCATGAAGGCCATCGAGCGCGAGATGATCTTCGGACTGAGCAACGCCCAGGCCGGCGCCACGCTGGCCGCCGTGCTCGTGGGCTACAACCTGCTGCTGCCCAACGGCCAGCGGGTGCTCAACGACGACGTGCTGAACGGAACGATAATACTGATTCTGGTGACGTGTGTGTTCAGCTCGTTCACCACCGAGCGCGCCTCGCGGATAATGGCGCTGAAGTCGCGCGCCGCCACACCGCAGGAGGACGGCGGCGACGACGAGAAAATAATGGTGCCGGTGAGAGATCCCGCCACGGCCGACACGCTGGCGAGCCTGGCCGTGATGGTGCGCAACAAGAAGCTGAGCCGCGGGCTGGTGGCCCTGAACGTGGTCTACGACGACAACAACCGGCTGGACAACCAGGAGCGCGGACGCCGCCTGATGGCGCGCGTGGCGAAGGTGGCGGGATACTCTGACGTGAGGGTGCAGACGCAGGTGCGCATAGCCACCAACATAACCAACGGCATAAAGCACGCCTTCAAGGAGTTCAACGCCTCGGAGATTATCCTCGGCATGAACAGCAGGCAGGACGACCGCCACCACTATCTGGGCGAGCTGGCCCAGAGCCTGTACAACGGACTGAGCCGGCAGATAATGCTCGTGAGATGCCGGCAGCCGCTGAACACCCTGCGGCGCATACAGGTGGCGGTGCCGTCGAAGGCCGAGTTTGAGCCGGGCTTCTACCGCTGGCTGGAGCGGCTGGCCCGCCTGGCCACCAACCTGGAGTGCCGCCTGCAGTTCCACGGGCGGCGCGAGACGATGTCGCTCATAAGCGAGTATATGCAGAACACGCACCCCGGAGCACGCACGCAGTACACGCCGATGGGCCACTGGAACGAGCTGCCGCAGCTGGCCGCGAGCATAGCCGAGGACAACCTGTTCGTGGTGGTGACGGCACGAAAGGGCACCGTGTCGTACAAAGCGGCGCTGGACCACCTCCAGGACGAGCTGGCGCAGCACTTCAGGGGGCAGAACCTCATGATAATCTATCCCGACCAACATGGCGTGGCGGCCAACATGATGACATACGCCGCGCCGCAGCCGCACGGCGAGCGCAGCGCCTATGAGGTGGTGAAAGAGTGGATAGGCCGCAGAATGAGCGACAAGAAGACATTAGCAGACTGAACAACGACAAGCGACAATGATTGACATAAAAGGCATAAAAAAGAGTTTCGGCCCGCTGCAGGTGCTCAAGGGCATCGACCTGCACATCGGCAAGGGCGAGATTGTAAGCATTGTGGGCCCCAGCGGAGCCGGCAAGACAACGCTGCTGCAGATCATCGGCACGCTCGACAGGCCCGACAGCGGCACCGTGGTGATCGACGGCACCGACACCGGCACGCTCAGCAGCCGCAAGCTGGCCGACTTCCGCAACCGCCGCATAGGCTTCGTCTTCCAGTTTCACCAGCTGCTGCCTGAGTTCACGGCTGCCGAGAACATCATGATTCCGGCGTTCATAGCCGGAAAATCGCGCAGGGAGGCCGCGCGGCGGGCGGCGGAACTGCTGGACTTCATGGGGCTGAGCGGGCGCAGCGGGCACAAGCCCGCCGAACTGTCGGGAGGCGAGAAGCAGCGCGTGGCCGTGGCCAGGGCGCTGGTTAACAACCCGGCCGTGATTCTGGCCGACGAGCCGTCGGGCAGTCTCGACTCACGGAACAAGGCCGAGCTGCACCGGCTCTTCTTCGACCTGCGCGACAAGTTCGGCCAGACGTTCGTCATAGTGACGCACGACGAGCACCTGGCCTCGATGACAGACAGGACAATACAGATGAACGACGGGCTGCTGGCCGGCGAAAGCAGGGCCGGCAGCGGCACGGCGGCAGAAGCCGCCGGAAATGACGGAAACACGATATGAAAGGAATAAGACTGGGAGAATACAACCGGATGACGGTTGTGAAGGAAGTGGACTTCGGGATGTATCTCGACGGCGGCGACGAGGGCGAGATTCTGCTGCCGGCAAGATATGTGCCCGACGGATGCAAACCGGGCGACGAGATTGACGTGTTCATCTATCTGGACCAGGACGAGCGTCCCGTGGCCACCACCGAGCGGCCGCTGGCCCAGGTGGGCGAGTTCGCCTGCCTGAGGGTGGCATGGACCAACGAGTACGGCGCGTTTCTCGACTGGGGGCTTATGAAAGACCTGTTCTGCCCGTTCCGCGAGCAGAAAAAGCTGATGGTGAAAGGGGCGTCATACGTTGTCTACGTGATGATAGACGAGGAGAGCTACCGCATCATGGCCACGGCCAAGGTGGAGCGCCACTTCCTGAAAGAGCCGCCGCAATACGCCCACGGCGACGATGTGGGGCTGCTGGTGTGGCAGAAAACGGAGCTGGGCTACAAGGTGATCATCGACAACTGCTACCCCGGACTGGTGTATGAGGACCAGGTGTTCCGCCCCATTGCAGTGGGCGACAGGCTGACCGGCTACATTGACACGGTGCGCCCTGACGGCAAGATAGACGTGACGCTGCAGCCCACAGGCCGCCGGATGACAGAGGAGTTCTCTGAAACGCTGCTCCAGTATCTGCGCGACAACAACGGCCGCTGCAGTCTGGGCGACAAGAGTCCGGCGGAACTGATCGCGGACACATTCAAGGTGAGCAAGAAAACATTCAAAAAGGCTGTGGGCGACCTGTACCGCCGGCGCCTGATAACAATCTCAGACGACGGCATAAGGCTCGTGTGAGCGCCGCAAGAAAAGCTTCTTAAACAAAAAAGAGTCCGCCCGCAGAGTTGCTGCAAAAGCAGCAGGAACTCTGCGGGCGGACTCTTTATAGTGTAAAAACAGACAGAGAATCAGAACTCGGCCGACTTCGGCGTGCGCGGGAACGGTATCACGTCGCGGATGTTCTGCATTCCGGTGACGAAGAGTATGAGCCTCTCGAAGCCCAGTCCGAAGCCGCCGTGAGGGCAGGTGCCGTACTTGCGGGTGTCAAGATACCACCACATATCCTTCATCGGAATGTTGCGGCGCTCGATTTCTGCCAGCAGCTTGTCGTAGTTCTCCTCGCGGACGCTGCCTCCGATAATCTCGCCAATCTGCGGGAACAGCACGTCTGTGCCCTGGACAGTCTTGCCGTCGGGGTTGATTTTCATGTAGAACGCCTTGATGTCCTTCGGATAACCGTGCATTATGACAGGCTTGCGGAAGTGGTGCTCCACAAGATAACGCTCATGCTCGCTGGCCAGATCCATACCCCAGCTTACCGGGAACTCGAACTTGTGGCCTGCGGCTACCGCCTCTTCGAGAATCTTTATTCCGTCCGTATAAGACAGGCGGACAAACGAGTCGGCCAGAACCGACTGCAGGCGGTCAACCAGCGTCTTGTCAATCATCTTGTTGAGGAAGGCAATGTCGTCCTGACAGTTGTCCAACGCCCACTTCACGCAGTACTTGATGAAGTCTTCCTCAAGATCCATCAGTTCGTCCTGACCGATGAAAGCCACCTCCGGCTCTATCATCCAGAACTCGGCCAGGTGGCGCGGTGTGTTCGAGTTCTCCGCCCGGAACGTCGGCCCGAAGGTGTAGATTGCGCCAAGAGCGGTGGCGCCAAGCTCGCCCTCAAGCTGGCCGCTGACGGTCAGCGAGGCCTGCTTGCCGAAGAAATCGTCATCGTAAGTGATTTTCCCGTCCTTGTCTTTCTTCAGGTCGTAGAGGTTTTTCGTCGTCACCTGGAACATCTGCCCGGCGCCCTCGCAGTCGCTGGCGGTGATGAACGGCGTGTGGAAGTAGAAGAAGCCGTGGTCGTGGAAGTACTTGTGGATGGCTATCGCCATGTTGTGGCGGATGCGCATGACGGCTCCGAACGTGTTGGTGCGCAGGCGCAGGTGGGCGTACTGCCTCATGTACTCGAAGCTCTGGCCTTTCTTCTGCATTGGATAATCACTGCCGCATGTGCCGTAGACCTCCAACTCGCGGCACTGAAGCTCAACGGCCTGGCCGGCGCCCTGGCTTTCCACCAGCTCGCCGTTGACCGTGATGCAGGCGCCGGTGGTCACCTTCTTGAGCAGTTCGGCGTCAAACTGTGCGGGATCCACCACAATCTGGATGTTCTTTATGGTCGAGCCGTCATTGAGAGCGATGAAGTCTACCGCCTTGCTGCTGCGGTGGGTACGCACCCATCCGCGCACATTCACCATTGCGCCATAATCCGTGCGGCGCAGCGCATCTATGACTTTTGTCCTTTTTATGCTTTGCATTGCTTTCTTGTTTGTTAAGAAAAACGGCGCGGACAAACCTGCCCGCGCCTGTTGATGTTTATTCGTAGGCACCCATGCGCAGGCGGATGACCTCCTCCTCGGTGAGGTAGCGCCAGTCGCCGCGGCGCAGTCCTTTCTTTGTCAGGCCGGCAAACTGCACACGGTCAAGCTTTGTGACGCGGTAGCCGAGCTTCTCGAAGATGCGGCGCACAATACGGTTCTTGCCGCTGTGAATCTCGATTCCCACCTGCTTCTTGTCCACCGGATCGGCATACTGCACATCATCGGCCTTGATTTCTCCGTCCTCAAGCAGCACGCCCTCGCGTATCTGCTGCATATCGTGGGCCGTGACGTTGCGGTCGGTATGCACGTGGTATATCTTCTTCTTGAGGAACTTGGGGTGTGTCAGCTTGCTTGCAAGGTCGCCGTCATTGGTGAGCAGAAGCACACCCGTGGTGTTGCGGTCAAGGCGCCCCACAGGGTATATGCGCTCAGAGCAGGCGTTCTTGACCAGGTCCATGACGGTCTTGCGCTGCTGCGGGTCATCGCTTGTGGTGACATAATCCTTGGGTTTGTTAAGCAGCACATAGACTTTCTTCTCAAGCGAAACCGGCTGGTCGTGGAATTTCACCTCGTCAGAGCGCAGCACCTTTGTGCCCAGCTCGGTCACAACGTTGCCATTGACAGTCACGACACCGGCCTGTATGAACTCATCGGCCTCGCGGCGGCTGCACACTCCGGCATTGGCCAGATATTTGTTGAGACGTATCGGCTCGTTGGGGTCGATGTGCTCTTCCTTATATTCGATGCGCTTCTTGAAGCTGTATTTTGCATTCGGGTCGTAATCGGCAGTGCGCTGGCGGTATCCTCCCTGGCGGTTGGCATTGTAGCCTCCGCGCTGCTGATAGCCTCCCTGGCGCTGCTGGTATCCTCCCTGGCGGTTGGCATTGTAGCCTCCGCGCTGCTGGTAGCCTCCCTGGCGGTAATTACCATAGCCCTCGCCCTCGGCATTGTAGCCCTGCTGGTAGCCGCCCTGGCGGTTTGCGTTGTAGCCTCCGCGCTGCTGGTAGCCTCCCTGGCGCTGCTGGTAGCCTCCCTGGCGGTTTGCGTTGTAGCCTCCGCGCTGCTGGTAGCCTCCCTGGCGGTTGTTTCCATAAGGACGCTGCTGATAGCCGCCTTCCTCTGCACCGGGCGTGCTGTTGTAGCGCGGACGGTAGCCTTTGTTGTCGCCACCCGCGCCGTAACGCGGCTTGTACTGGCGCTGAGGCGATGCTGACTGCAGGCCGGCGCCGAAGCCTTCCGGACGGAATCCGCCTTCATCGGCTGTGTTCTTGTTGTAACCCACGCGCTCCGAAGAATACGGGCGCTGAACATGGATGCGCGGACGCGGTGAGCGTCCGGGGGCACGGTATCCCTGACCGCTGCCCGACTGTCCGGCTTGTTGGTAACCTTCACGGCCGCCGGCATTCTGCTCTGCAAGCCTCTCGTCTTGTCTTTTCTCGTTTTCTTCCATAATCTTGTAGTTTTTGACGGCCTCACGGCCATTGTGTTGTTCGTGATGTTGCGGTGTCATCGGCACCGCTGTTGTCTGTTATTGTGTTTTGTTGTTATTGTTGGTTCCAAATTGTCTGAAAACGCTCTTTGGCATTATTGTTTCCCATAAAGCGCGTTTCCTGCGTCACATCCCGGTGTATGAGTGTGGCGTGATGGCCATCAGCTCGGCTTTCACGCTGTCGCTGACATCAAGCCCGGCAATGAAATCGTGAATGGCCTGCTCCGTAATGCCTGCGTTTGTGCGCGTAAGAGCCTTCAATGCCTCGTAAGGATGCGGATAAGCCTCACGCCGCAGGATTGTCTGTATGGCCTCAGCCACCACTGCCCAGGTGTTGTCGAGGTCTTCGTTCACCTTGGCCTGGTTCAGTATCAGCTTGCGCAATCCCTTCAAAGTGCTCTCGAAGGCAATGACACTGTGCCCCATGGGCACGCCCACATTGCGCAGCACCGTGGAGTCGGTCAGGTCGCGCTGCAGCCTGCTGACGGGCAGCTTGGCGGCCAGGAACTGCAGGATGGCGTTTGCAATGCCAAGGTTGCCCTCGCTGTTCTCGTAGTCAATGGGGTTCACTTTGTGCGGCATGGCGCTCGAACCGACCTCGCCGGCCTTTATCTTCTGCTTGAAGTACTCCATCGAAATGTACATCCAAAAGTCGCGGTCCAGGTCGATCACGATGGTGTTGATGCGGCGCATGGCGTCGAATATGGCGCCGAGCCAGTCGTAATTGCTTATCTGGGTGGTGTACTGCTCGCGCGCCAGTCCGAGCTTTTCGCTCACGAACCTGTCACCGAAAGCTCGCCAGTCATACTGAGGATATGCCACGTGGTGGGCGTTATAGTTGCCTGTCGCCCCTCCGAACTTGGCCGTTACGGGCACGCTCTTGAGCGACTGCAGCTGCTGCTCCAGACGGTACACAAACACCATGACCTCCTTGCCGAGGCGTGTCGGCGACGCGGGCTGCCCGTGAGTCTTGGCCAGCATCGGCACGTCTTTCCACTCCTCAGCATACTGCCGCAACTGGTCTATAAGCTCGGTCAGGAGCGGATAGTAAACATTCTCAAGCGCCTCTTTTATCGACAATGGCACGCTTGTGTTGTTGATATCCTGCGAAGTGAGCCCGAAATGGATGAACTCCTTATAAGCGTCGAGTCCGCCGATTTTGTCAAACTCCTCCTTTATGAAGTATTCCACGGCTTTCACGTCGTGGTTTGTCACTTTCTCGATATCCTTCACTCTGCCGGCCTCAGCCTCGCCGAAGTTCCGATAGATGTCGCGCAAGCGCTCAAACAGACTGTGGTCAAAAGACGCCAGCTGGGGCAGGGGCAGCTCGCACAGCGTTATGAAATACTCAATCTCAACGCGCACGCGATAACGGATGAGCGCGTACTCCGAGAAATAGTCAGCCAAAGGCTCGGTCTTCCCCCGGTAACGTCCGTCAATGGGGGAGATGGCTGTCAGTGTGTCCAGTTTCATTGCAAAATATCTTGAATTATAATTCAGGGCACAAAGTTAAACATTAAATTCGACTTGACCGAACAACAGACATAAAAAATACATGAATGTTGCCACAATTCACGCCCACCTATCAAACAATATATGGATTAATGTAACAAAGCCATGGCTTCCCACGCCGAGGCTTTGCCGTGCCATAGGAAACGATTCGGGTTAAAACCCGGTATGTGTTGCCATACAGGCAGGCCACATACCGGGTTTTGCCGGCTTGGATTTTTTGTTGGATGAAGGCCGTCAGTTGGCCATGTCGGATATGAACTTGATGCGCACGAGGCGTATCTCGTCCTCGGTGTAGTCTTCGCCCAGCTCGCGGATGGCGGTCTCGAGGTCGTCGGTCTCGGACTCCTTGAAGTACTGGTAGATGTCGTCCACGTGGTCTTCGTCCATCACGTCCTCAAGGAAATAGTCGATGTTTATCTTCGTTCCGGAGTAGACGATGGCCTCCACCTCGTCGAGCATCTCGTCGAAGTCTATGCCCTTGGCCAGCGCGATGTCGTCGAGCGCAATCTGGCGGTCAATGCTTTGGATGATGCTTACCTTGAGCATGGACTTCTTTGCCACGGTGCGCACGCGCATATCCACCTGCCGCTCGATGTCGTTCTCGTCGCAGTAGCGCTTGATGAGGTCTACAAACTCCTTGGCATAGGGCTGCTTTATCTTGCCCTCGCCCACGCCCTGGATGTTCTTCAGCTCTTCGAGCGTGACGGGGTAGTCGGTGGCCATCTGTTCGAGCGACACATCCTGGAAGATGACATAGGGCGGACGGTCGAGCTTCTTCGACACTTTCTTGCGCAGGTCGCGCAGCATGGCGTTGAGCGTCGGGTCGAGCGCGCTTGTGCCTCCGTCGGCATTGTCGGCGCCGGGGCCGTCGTCATCGCTGAACTCGTTGTCCTCCACAATCATGAACGACACAGGCTTCTTCATGAATTTCTTGCCCTCGGGGGTTATTTTCAGCAGTCCGTAGTTCTCGACGTCCTTCTTCAGGTAGCCGGCGATGAGAGCCTGGCGTATCAGCGGGCTCCATATCTTCTCGTTGTCGTCCTCGCCCGAGCCGAACTCCGGCAGCTCCTGGTGCTTGTGGGCCAGTATCTCGTCGGTCTCGCGGCCCATGATGAAGTCCGTCACATAGTCAGAGCGGAAGTTCTCCTTGATGGCGGCGATGGCCTTGAGCGCGGTCTGCAGCTGCGCGCCGGCCTCTATCTTTGTTTTCGGGTGCAGGCAGTTGTCGCAGTTGCCGCAGTTGTCTTTCGGATAAGTCTCGCCGAAGTAGTGCAGCAGCATCTTGCGCCTGCACACCGAGGTCTCCGCATATGCCGCTGTCTCCTGCAGCAGCTGCCGCCCTATGTCCTGCTCGGCCACGGGCTTGCCCTCCATGAACTTGTCGAGCTTCTGCAGGTCTTTGTGCGAGTAGAAGGCGATGCAGATGCCCTCGCCCCCGTCGCGTCCGGCCCTGCCGGTCTCCTGGTAGTATCCTTCGAGGCTCTTCGGTATGTCGTAGTGGATGACGAAGCGCACGTCGGGCTTGTCTATTCCCATGCCGAAAGCGATTGTGGCCACAATCACGTCAATCTGCTCCATGAGGAAGGCGTCCTGCGTCTTGGAGCGCGTTGCCGAGTCGAGTCCGGCGTGGTATGGCGCGGCCTTTATCTCGTTGGCCTGCAGTATGGCGGCCAGCTCCTCCACTTTCTTGCGCGAGAGGCAGTAGATGATGCCGCTCTTGCCGGGGTGCTGCTTGATGAACTTGATGATGTCCTTGTCCACATCCTTGGTCTTCGGCCTCACCTCATAATAGAGGTTTGGACGGTTGAAGGAGCTTTTGAACTCCTTGGCGTCAACAATTCCCAGGCTCTTCTTTATGTCGGTGCGCACCTTGTCGGTGGCCGTGGCCGTCAGGGCTATTACCGGCGCCTGCCCAATCTCGTTGATTATGGGGCGTATGCGGCGGTATTCCGGCCGGAAGTCGTGCCCCCATTCCGATATGCAGTGGGCCTCGTCGATGGCATAGAACGAAATCTTTACGGTCTTGAGAAACTCCACGTTGTCCTCCTTTGTGAGCGACTCCGGGGCGACATACAGCAGCTTTGTGTGTCCGGAGCGTATGTCATCCTTCACCTGGTCTATGGCCGCCTTGTTCTGCGACGAGTTCAGATAGTGGGCCACTCCGGGCTGCTCGCTCATGCTGTTGACCACGTCCACCTGGTTCTTCATCAGCGCGATGAGCGGCGAGATGACGATGGCCGTGCCCTCCATCAGCAGCGACGGCAGCTGGTAGCACAGCGACTTGCCGCCCCCGGTGGGCATGAGCACGAACGTGTCGTTGCCATCAAGCACGTTGCTGATGATGGCTTCCTGGTCTCCCTTGAACTTGTCGAAACCGAAATATTTCTTCAGTGCTCTTGTAAGATTCACCTTTTCTGTCATATCGTTATGGGTTAGGGTTATGCGATTGTCACGACGCCAGCTTCTGCAGGTGCGACTTGTCGAGCTGCCTTTGGGCGTAGTCGAGCGTCACCTCGAACGTTTTCGCGTCGGTTGACGGCACCTCGAACATGGCGTCCATCATTATGCTCTCCACTATCGAGCGCAGTCCGCGTGCGCCGAGCTTGTACTCCACGGCCTTGTCAACAATGAGCCTGAGCGCCTCGTCGCTGAATGTGAGCTTGATGCCGTCCATGCCGAACAGCTTGACATACTGCTTCACGATGGAGTTCTTCGGCTCGGTGAGTATGCGGGCGAGCGCCTCGCGGTCGAGTGGTGTGAGGTATGTGAGCACCGGCAGCCGGCCGATGATTTCGGGAATCAGGCCGAACGACTTGAGGTCCTGCGGCAGTATGTACTTCATGAGGTCCTCCTTGTCGATGTTGCGCACGTTCTGCACCGAGTTGTAGCCCACCACGTGGGTGTTCAGCCGCTGGGCTATCTTGCGCTCGATGCCGTCGAACGCGCCGCCGCAGATGAACAGGATGTTGCGCGTGTCCACCTGTGTGTATTCCTGGTCGGGGTGCTTGCGCCCTCCCTTCGGGGGCACGTTGACCACCGTTCCCTCCAGGAGCTTGAGCAGGCCCTGCTGTACGCCCTCGCCGCTGACGTCGCGCGTTATCGAGGGGTTGTCGCTCTTGCGGGCTATCTTGTCTATCTCGTCGATGAAGACTATGCCGCGCTCGGCGGCGGCCACGTCGAAGTCGGCCACCTGGAGCAGGCGCGACAGTATGCTCTCGACGTCTTCGCCCACGTAGCCGGCCTCTGTGAACACCGTCGCGTCAACGATTGTGAACGGCACGTCGAGCAGCTTCGCTATGGTGCGCGCCAGCAGGGTCTTGCCCGTGCCGGTGCTGCCCACCATGATGATGTTGCTCTTCTCTATCTCCACCCCGTCGGGGTCGTCGGGCTGCTGGAGCCGCTTGTAGTGGTTGTAGACGGCCACCGCCAGGTTGCGCTTGGCCTCGTCCTGGCCTATCACGTACTCGTCGAGGTAGGCCTTTATCTCCGTCGGCTTGGGTATCTGCTTCAGCTCGGGCTTGGCCTGGGTCTTCCTGGCCGCGCCGGCGAGTCCGGCAGACTTCACTATCTCGTAAGCCTGGGCGGCGCACTCCTCACAGATGTAGCCGCTCAGACCCGTTATCAGCAGTTTCACCTCGCGGTCGCTTCTTCCGCAGAAGCTGCAAACTTTCTTCATTTCTTGTCTCCTAAATCTCCTTCTGCGCTTTTCTTCCTTGCCAGAACGTTGTCTATCATTCCGTATTCCTTTGCCTCTCCGGCCGTCATCCAGTAGTTGCGGTCGGAGTCTTTCCACACTTTGTCATACGGTGTGTGCGAGTGCTCGGAGATGATGGTGTAGAGTTCCTTCTTGAACTTCATTATCTCCTTGGCCTCAATCTCAATGTCCGACGCCTGGCCCTGCACTCCTCCGAGCGGCTGGTGTATCATCACGCGGCTGTGCGTCAGCGCCGAGCGCTTGCCCTCGGTGCCGGCCACGAGCAGCACGGCGGCCATCGAGGCGGCCATGCCGGTACAGATGGTGGCCACGTCGCTCGATATGAACTGCATGGTGTCATAGATGCCCAGTCCGGCGGTGACGCTTCCGCCCGGCGAGTTGATGTATATGGAGATGTCCTTGCCCGAGTCCACCGAGTCGAGATAGAGCAGCTGGGCCTGCAGGGTGTTGGCCGTGTAGTCGTCGATGGGTGTGCCGAGGAAGATGATGCGGTCCATCATCAGGCGCGAGAACACGTCCATCTGCGTCACGTTGAGCTGGCGCTCCTCAAGGATGTAGGGGTTTAGATACTGGTTCTGGGCGCTCACCACGTCGTCGAGCGTCTGCGAGCTGATGCCCAGATGGCGTGTGGCGTATTTCCTGAAGTCGTTCATGTTTGTTATAGTTGATGTGTCTGTTTCTTTATATAAATATAGGTAACAAAAAAGAAGGCCATCGACCTTATTACTGTCTTCCGGCCCCGCCGGCCGCCGGCTCGGGGCCGCTGTGCGTGACCCGTGCGCCGCCTGTCGCGCGATAGGTGGAACAAAGATAATAAAAAAAGTCGATAACCTTCCTGCTTGGGGCGGATTTTTTTAGTCCTCCACCTTATTTTTCCTGCATCATCTTGTTGAAGTCGTCAAGCGATATGGGCTTCTTGTTGAGCTTCACCGCGTTTTTCAGCGCGGCGGCGAGCTTCACGTCAACGGCGCGGTCCACGAGGTTGTCGATGTTCTTGCGCTCCTTGATCATGTCGGCGGCGAACTTCTCCACCAGTTCTTCGTCCACGTTGCCCATGCCATACTGGATGAACTGCATCCGGGTGATGTCCTTGGCCACTTCCTTTATGTCGTCGTCGCTCACCTTGATGCCGTTGGCGCTCACGAGCTGCTCCTTGATCAGGTGCCACTTCAGCTCCTTGATGCTCGCCTCGTAGTTGTCGTCGACGAACTTCTCGCCCTTGTCCTTGTTGTTGTTCAGCATGATGCGCTTGAGCAGGGCGTCGGGGAACTGCAGCTCGCCCACCTTGTCCTCAAGATATTTGCGCACGTCGAGCAGGAACTTGTAGTCCTCGTCGTTCTTCAGCTGGGCCTTGATGCCGTCGGCTATCTTCTGGCGGAACTCCTCCTCGCTCTTCACCGTGCCCTCGCCGAACACATTGTCGAACAGCTCCTGATTCACCTCGGCCTTGACAAAGCGCGAGATCTCGGTCACGAGATAGGTGAAGTCCGACTCCATCTGGGCGGCCTTCTCTTTGTCTATCTTCAGCAGCGAGGTCAGCTCGGCCTCGTTCTCAGGGTAAGCCTTCTTCGGGTTGAACGTGATTACGCTGCCCGGCTTTGCGCCGTCGAAGAGTTTCTTCTGGTCGTCCACCTTGATATATTCGGGCATGAGCACCGCGCCCTCAACCACGACGCCGCCCTCCAGGGCGTTGCCGTCGGCGCCCAGCTCGCGCAGGTCGCCCTTCAGCATGTCGTTCAGGGCCGGGTCGTAGGCGTCGGCCTTGTCATAGTGGCCCGCGCGCGAGGCGAACATATCCACCTGGCGGCCCACCAGCTCGTCGTCCACGGTGATGTCGTAATAGTCTATCGTGTCGTCGGCGCCCAGCGCGGCGCTGAACTCGGGAGCCACCGCGATGTCGAACACAAACTCAAAGGGGCCGTCGGTCTTGAAGTCAAGCTCCTTCTGCTTCTCGTTGTTGGGCATCGGCTCGCCGAGCATCTGTATATTGTTCTCGCGTATGTACTCATAGAGCTTCTCGCCCAGCAGCTTGTTCACGGTGTCCACCTTGACGGCCTCGCCATACTGGCGCTTGATGAGGCCCATCGGCACCATGCCCGGACGGAATCCCGGCACGTTTGCCTTCTTCCGGTAGTCCTTGAGCGTCTTCTCCATGTCTTTCTCATAATCCTCCTTCTCAATGGTCAGCGTGAGCAGGCCGTTGATTTTGTCGGGGTTTTCGAATGAAATATTCATCTCCTTTGCTATTTTATATAAAATTAATGTTCAAAATGCGAGTTGCAAAATTACAGAATAAAGGTGTAACAGCCTAACAATTTCGGAATTTTAACTAATCGCGCCACCCGACCCGCGGCCTGACATCTTGGTCGGCTTCGGTTTCCTTAACAGCCCGCCGGCAGCCGCTGCGGTTTCAGAAAAGCTGTGGCGCAACCTGTTAACAAAATTTCGAGTCGGTTAAAAAACACCTCTGCCAACCCTCTCATATTTCGCGAATTTGAAAATAAAATCCCCTCGGCCGCAAATAAGCCGCTCCTGAGTGTGCAACCGTAACTGATTGGCTCTGCAGGACTTATAAGCATCACAAGCCCTGCTGCGCAATAAAATCAGCCCCCAAAACCACCTCTTTCAGCCTCAAAACGGCCTTTTCGGCCTTGCAGGAAGTGTCGTTTCGCGTTGCGATATAGGCCATATCGCAACGCGAAACGGCCCTTTTTGCAATGCAATATAGGCCATATTGGGAAACAGAGTGGTGTTTTTGGCGGAAATCATGGGCAAAGACCGCCCTGAAATTTCTATTTCGCGACTTTCTGAAGTGTTAAAATCAGCGGTTTGCCTCCGGCCTCAAGCGGCATGATGTTGCCCGCGCGTCGGCGTGTTTGTCGCCATGCCGGATGATTCCGCGTTTATCCCGGCCGCAATATTTCGTTATGCAGAAGTTTTTTATTACCTTTGCGCACTGAAACCAATGTGTAATTTCCCGCCGCGTGGCGGGTGGAGTGCTTGTCTAACCTCCATTAAAAAACAAGAAAATGAGCAAAACGAGAGAACAAGTCAGTGTGCTGTTTATGCTTTTCGGCATACTGTTCTGCGTCTGCCTTATCACGGCAAACGTGCTTGAGACAAAGCAGATGGCGTTCGGCCCGGTGACAATCACCGGCGGACTGCTGGTGTTTCCGGTGTCTTACATCATCAACGACTGCGTCTGCGAGGTGTGGGGGTTCAGCCGCGCGAGACTTCTTATATGGACTGGCTTCGCCATGAACTTCCTCTTTGTGGTGTTCGGGGCGCTGGCCGACGCCATTCCTGGCGCCCCCTACTGGGACAACGACCGGGGGTTCCACGCCGTGTTCGGCCTGGCTCCGCGCGTGGCGGCGGCCTCGTTTGTGGCCTTTCTGGTCGGCTCGTTCATCAATGCCTACGTGATGAGCCGCATGAAGCTCCGTTCCGGCGGGCGCCACTTCTCGCTCAGGGCGGTGGTGAGCACAGTGCTCGGCGAGACGGCCGACTCGGTGGTGTTCTTCCCGCTGGCTCTCTCTGGCGTGGTGCCGCTCAGCCAGATGCCGTCGCTCATAGTGTCGCAGGTGGTGCTGAAGACCGTCTACGAGGTGGTGGCGCTGCCGCTGACAGTCCGCGTGGTGCGCATGACCAAGCGTCACGAGGGCGAGGACGCCTACGACCGGGGCATCAGCTACAACGTGTTCAGGCTGGGCTGACCCGCCCGGCTCCGCGCAAGGCTCATAAGCCTCCTAAGATTCCTAAGATTCCTAAAAAAACAAACAGCCATGACCGACAGCGAGACAAGAAAGGACGAGGGGCTTCACGCCCTCGGATCGAACACAAAATACGCCACGGACTATGCGCCCGAGGTGCTTGAGACATTTGCCAACAAGCACCCCGAGAATGATTATTGGGTGCAGTTCAACTGCCCTGAGTTCACGTCGCTGTGCCCCATAACCGGCCAGCCGGACTTTGCCGAGATAAAGATAATGTACATCCCCGGCGAGCGGATGGTGGAGAGCAAGAGCCTGAAGCTCTATCTGTTCAGCTTCCGCAACCACGGCGACTTTCACGAGGACTGCGTGAACATCATCATGAAAGACCTCGTGAGGCTGATGCAGCCGAAGTACATAGAGGTCGTGGGGCTGTTCACGCCGCGCGGCGGCATAAGCATCCACCCCTATGCCAACTATGGCCGGCCTGGCACCAAGTATGAGCGGATGGCCCAGCGCCGCCTTGAGAATTACGCCATTAAATAAAATAAGGTGATGACGGCAGGCGGCGGCACATATGGTCTTGCCCCATGGGCGGGGCGGCCACTCCCGGGCGGAGGGGCGTGGCGCGCCTTGCGCCGCGCCGCCAGGGCGCTGCCGCTGCTGGCGCTGCTGCTCTTCGCCACAGCCGCGCTTGCGGCCGGCGGGCGCAAGAAGGTGGCCGTGGTGCTCAGCGGCGGCGGCGCCAAAGGCATGGCCCACATTGGCGTGCTGAAGGTGATTGAGCGCGCGGGCATTCCCGTTGACTGCGTTGTGGGCACAAGTATGGGAGCCATCGTTGGCGGACTGTATTCCATCGGCTACGACGCGCTGACCCTCGACTCGCTCGTGAGGCAGCAGGACTGGCGATACCTGCTGTCGGACATGGTGGAGCCGCGCAACCGCAGCATGCGCGAGCGCCACAACCAGAGCACCTACCTGCTGTCGCGGCCCATCATCAGAACCACCGGACTGGCCGCCGAGGGCGGCCTGATCTCTGGCCACAACCTGTCGAGCCTCTTCTCGTGGCTCACCGTGGGCTACCACGACTCCATCAGCTTTGACGCGCTGCCCATTCCGTTTGCCTGCGTGGCCACCGACATGGTGGACTACTCGGAGGTGGTGATGCGCGGCGGTTGGCTCTCGCAGGCCATGCGGGCCAGCATGGCCATACCCGGCGTGTTCACGCCGGTGCGCATAGACTCGATGGTGCTCGTCGACGGAGGACTGAAGAACAACTATCCCGTAGACGTGGCCCGCGACATGGGTGCCGACGTGGTCATCGGCGTGACGCTGCAGAAGCCCGCCCGGTCGTCGTCAGAGCTGAACACCGCTTTCGACATACTGCTGCAGCTTGTTGACTTCAGCGTGAAGAACAAGTTCGACGACAACGTGGGCCACACCGACGTGCAGATACCGATCGACGCGGGCGACTACAACTCGATGAGCTTCTCGCCCAAGGCCATCGACTCGCTGATTGCCTTCGGCGAGCAGGCCGCCATGGCGCGCTGGGACCGCCTGATGGAGCTGAAGCGCGGCCTGGGGCTCGACTCCGGGTTCGTGCCCAGGCGCATCCACAGGGCCGTGGATGCCTTCAGGCCGCAAAAAGTGCGTCTCGCCGAGGTTGACTTTGAGGGCGTGAGCGCCAGCGACCGCAAGTATGTCACCCGCAAGTTCGGCCTCGCCGAGGGCGACAGTGTCAGCCCCGAGACACTTGAGAGCGTCATGGTGTCGCTGCGGTCGGACCTGATGTACTCTTCGGCGGAATACAGCCTGCGCCGCATGGCCGGCGGCTACTGGCTGCGCGTTGTCGTGGGGCGGCGCACCGTCACGCAGCTCAACCTCGGCGTCAGGTTCGACACCGAGGAGACTGTGGCCCTGCAGGCCAACAGCGCGTTCCGGCTGCCGACGCGGCTGCCCGTGGAGGTGGCCGTCACTGGGCGTCTCGGCAAGCGCTACATGGCCGATGTCATGGCCACAATCATGCCTGCCGGGTGGCGCAACTGGACGGTGAACTACACATTCCGCTACAACGACATCAACGTCTACAGCGGCGGCGACCGCGACTACAGCATCACTTACGACCACCACTCGCTCAAGCTGGGGCTGATAAGGCTGAGCCTGCGCAACTTCATGGTGGGCCTGGGGCTGCGCTGGGAGAACTTCAACTTCGGCGACATGCTTCACGGCGAGGAGCACGGAGGCCTCTCGATAGCCGACGAGCACTTCTACAGTTACAACATAGGACTGCGCTACAATTCTGAGGACGACCGCTACTTCACCACACGCGGCGCCAGCCTGGAGGCCGGATACTCGCTCTACACTGACGACTTTGTACACTATCGCGACGGCGACCCCATCCATGTGGTCATGGGGCGGTGGCGTGTGGCCATGCGGCTGAACAGCCGCCTGACACTGCAGCCGGCCGCCTACGGGCGCCTGCTGCTGGGCGGCAGCCGCTCGTGGTGCCTCGGCAACTTCATCGGGGGCGACTTTGCGGGCCATTACATCGAACAGCAGCTGCCCTTTGCCGGCATAGGCAACGTGGAGACGGCCGACAACGCGCTCGTGGCCGTGGGCGTGAAGCTGCAGCAGCGCGTCATGGACAACAACTACATCATAGGCCGCGCCACCTTCGGACTGAACGCCGACAAGCCGCGCAACCTGTGGAGCATGCCGCTGCTGCACGGCTACCAGCTGTCGTGGGCCTACAATTCGCTCTTCGGCCCGGCGGTCGCCAATGTCGGCTATTCGAGCGTCACGCGCAGCGTGTTCTTCTATCTCGGTCTCGGCTATGAGTTCTGACAACTGCGCCCGCGGCTTTCCCGCGCCGGCAGGCATGGAGTGAATAATGCTTCGGATGTGGAAAAATAAACGCCGGGAACTTTCACCGTTACAATAATATTGGTTATATTTGCACCACGGATGCAGCGTCCGGCCTGATCCTGCGGCCGGTCAGCCCCACCGGCGGTGTGCGGCTTGTCGCTGCCTGCGTGTTTAAATGTTATTTAATGAGTGACATTGTGGGCCAGGCCCACAGACAAAAAATTAGAGACGTTATGAAGAAAAGAATCCAATTCAGTCTCGTCTACCGGGACATGTGGCAGTCTTCAGGAAAGTTTCAGCCACGCAAGGATCAGTTGGAGCGTGTCGCCCCGGCCATAATCGACATGGGCTGCTTTGCCCGCGTGGAGACCAACGGCGGCGCCTTTGAGCAGGTGAACCTGCTGGCGGGCGAGAACCCGAACGAGGCGGTGAGGGCGTTCTGCAAGCCTTTCAACGAGGTGGGCATCAAGACCCATATGCTGGACCGCGGCCTCAACGCCCTGCGCATGTATCCCGTGCCCGACGATGTGCGCCGCCTTATGTATAAGGTGAAGCACGCCCAGGGAGTGGACATCCCCAGAATATTCTGCGGACTGAACGATGTGCGCAACATAATACCGAGCATCAAGTGGGCCAAAGAGGCCGGAATGACCCCGCAGGGCACGCTCTGCATCACCACGTCGCCCATACACACCGTCGATTATTACAGCGACATAGCCGACAGGCTGATAGAGGCCGGAGCCGAGGAAATCTGTCTGAAGGACATGGCCGGAATCGGACAGCCGGCCATGCTGGGCGCCCTGACAAGGCGCATCAAGGAGAGGCACCCCGACATACTGATCCAGTATCACGGCCACTCGGGCCCCGGCCTGTCCATGGCGTCCATCCTCGAGGTGTGCAACAACGGCGCCGACATCATCGACACGGCCATCGAGCCGCTCAGCTGGGGCAAGGTGCACCCGGACATCATATCGGTGCAGAGCATGCTGAAGAACGAGGGCTTCGAGGTTCCGGAGATAAACATGAACGCCTATATGCAGGCCCGCTCGCTCACACAGGAGTTCATCGACGACTGGCTGGGCTATTTCATCAATCCGGCCAACAAGCATATGTCGTCGCTGCTGCTCGGCTGCGGCCTGCCCGGAGGCATGATGGGATCGATGATGGCCGACATGGGCGGTATGCGCAATGTCATCAACGGCATACGCCGGGGCAAGGGCGAGAGCGAGCTGTCGATGGACGATATGCTCGTGCGCCTGTTTGACGAGGTGGCATACGTCTGGCCGCGTGTCGGCTATCCGCCACTTGTCACCCCATTCTCGCAGTATGTCAAGAACATTGCCCTGATGAACCTGCTCACGCTGACCCAGGGCAAGGGCCGCTTCGTGATGATGGACGACTCAATGTGGGGCATGATTCTCGGCAAGAGCGGCAAGGTGCCCGGCGCAATCGACCCCGAACTGGTGGCTCTGGCGGAGAAGCAGGGACGCAAGTTCACAGGCGACGACCCGCACACACTGCTCGCCGACGCCCTTGACGGCTTCAGGGCTGAAATGGAAAAGAACGGCTGGGAGACGGGACAAGACGACGAAGAGCTGTTCGAACTGGCCATGCACCCGGAGCAGTACCGCAACTACAAGAGCGGACAGGCCAAGAAAAACTTCCTGGCCGACCTGCAGAAAGCCAAGGACGCGCGCCTCGGCTCACAGCTCACACCAGAGCAGCTGGCCGCGCTGAAGCACGCCAAGGCCGACGCGATAGTGGCGCCGCTGGGCGGACACCTCTATTATGAGTTCGGCGGGGCAAGCGAGTGCGCTCCGTGCCTGGAGCCTTTCATAGGCCAGCACTACAAGGAGGGAGACACCTTCTGCTACATACAAGCCAAGTGGGGCGAGATTGTGCCCGTGCCGGCCGACCTCGGCGGCAAGCTGGTGGAGGTGGCCGCGCATCAGGGAGCCAACGTGCGCCGCGGCGACATACTCGGCTGGATAGAGCGCGACAGCAATTGAGCGGCCGGAAAATACGGAATGGGGACTTGCGGAACAGCCCGCGTCCCCATTCTTTCGATGAATTTGACGGAGGATAAAAACAGGCCGCTGTTCAGAAAAGGGCGGCCATGACTTTCTGTTTTGGTATAAAGACACACAGACAATCGCTATGTTTCAATCTGTTATAGACAAATTTTATCCTGACGACAACGCCCTGCGTCAGCTGCTCATCAGGCACAGCCGCGATGTGGCTGACCGCGCGTTGGCCGTGGCCAGGCGCCATCCGGAGCTGAATCTCGACATTAGCTTTCTTGAGGAAGGGGCAATGCTCCACGACATCGGCATTTTTATGACAGACGCGCCGTCAATCCACTGCCACGGAACGGACCCCTACATCCGCCACGGACTGGACGGGGCCGAGCTGATGCGCCGTGAGGGGCTGCCGCGTCACGCCCGGGTCTGTGAGCGCCACACGGGAGCCGGCATAACCCGCCAGCAAATAGAGAGCAAGCAGTTGCCACTGCCGCTGCAGGATTTTCTGCCGGAAACCATGGAGGAAAAGGTGATTTGTTACGCAGACAAGTTCTTTTCAAAATCGCATCCTGACAGAGTGCGCACTGTCGAGCAGGCCGCGCGCAGCCTCTCAAAGTTCGGCAGTGACGGGGTGGAGCGGTTCATGCAGTGGGCAGCCATGTTTGAGTGAGCACGCGATTCTTGAATCCTTGAATTTGCGGCAAAATCAAGAAAAACAGAAAAAAGTTGGTGAAAAGTTTGGCGGTTTCAGAAAAAGTTCCTACCTTTGCACCCGCTTACGACAAGCAACGGGGCGCTTAGCTCAGCTGGTTTAGAGCATCTGCCTTACAAGCAGAGGGTCGGGGGTTCGAATCCCTCAGCGCCCACGCAGAGCGGACATGGAGACGGGTCTCACACTGAGGCTCGTCTTTTTTTGTCGGCGCCGCCGGGTGTCACGGCCACGCTCTCCTTGTCTCGGCGCCGAAATAGTGTGGATTAATTTTGGCACAGTAGAAATTTAGTGGGGTATTTTTGGGTCAGTCCGAAACCCGGCGCATTTGGTCGTGCCGTTTCCTGTGTCATACACAGTTCAGAGAATGCGGACGAATAGTGCTCCACGTTTTCTCCCCCTTGTTTACTCCAACGTTAACACCCACGTCATCCCGCGCTTGACGCGGAAGTCACCCTGCACTGCGATGCGGGGCAGAACAGCCTTGCTTTCCCCTTGCTGGACCCCGCGTCAAGCGCGGGGTGACGTGGATGGCTTGGGGCTGAGCCCCTGAAAGCCACGGAACCGCTGTCAACAATACGTGGAAGACTGAAAGAAGGTCGGTATCACCCGCATCCAGGAAATGCAACCGTGTTTTCGGACTGTGCCAAAATTAATCCACAAAATTTCGGCGCTGAGACAAGGATGGTGGAGCCGTACTCCCCGGCGGCGCGGACAAAAAAAGAGACGGGCCTCAGTGTGAGCCCCGTCTCCATATCCGCTCTGCGTGGGCGCTGAGGGATTCGAACCCCCGACCCTCTGCTTGTAAGGCAGATGCTCTAAACCAGCTGAGCTAAGCGCCCCGTTGCTTGTCGTAAGCGGGTGCAAAGGTAGGAACTTTTTCTGAAACCGCCAAACATTTTGCCAACTTTTTCTGTTTTATTTATTGAAACGAGCGAAAAAGGATGTCTGCATTCTTCCTGCGACGGATGAAAAAAGGAAACGAAGAGGTTTTGGTCTCTAACTTCCTGTAACTCCTCTAACTCCTTTGAATAGAAGCTTTGCGGATATCCAAATGAATTAAAATGAAAAACAGACCATGACAACGTTGAAAATCAAATTCCGTCCGTCGGCAGTAGAAGGCAGGGAGGGTACAGTCTATATTCAATTGACACATCGGCGCGCAACGCGCCAGATAAGCACCGGTTGCCATATAATGCCCTGCGAGTGGTCGGCGGAAACCGGCTCTGTAGACGTCTCTGCCGCCGCGACGCCCGGCAGACGCGCCTATCTGTTGGCGGCATACAGCCGCGTAATGCACGTGGCGGAGCGTGTGAGAGCCGCCGTGGCACAGTGCGCGCGCGGGTCCGGCGCCTGTACCGTTGACGATATTGTGGGCTGCTGGGCCACGCTGCCCGCCGAAGTGACCATGTTCGGGCAGATGCGGACGGCCATAGCGCGGCTCTCGCAGCTTGGGCGCGTCCGCACCGCCGAGGCATACACGTCGGCGCTGAGCAGCTTCATGAGGTTTCGCGGCGGCAGCGACATACTGCTGTCTGATGTCAGCGGCGACACCATGGTGTCATACGAGGAGTGGCTCAAGGCGTCGGGGCTTTGCCCTAACACCACCTCTTTTTATATGCGCATTCTGCGGGCGGTCTACAACCGCGCCGTTGATAGCGGCGGCACACGGCAGGGCAACCCCTTCCGCCGTGTCTACACAGGTGTCGGCAAGACAGTGAAGCGGGCGGTGCCGCCTGAGTCTATAAGGGACCTGCGCTGTCTCGACCTGACGGACTCCGCCGCCCAGTGCTTCGCCCGCGATATGTTCCTTTTTGCGTTCTACACGCGCGGTATGTCGTTCATAGACATTGCCTATCTGCGCAAGCGCGACCTGGCCGGCGGCATTCTTACGTACAGACGCCGGAAAACCGGCCAGCGGCTCACAATAAAGTGGGAGAGGTGTATGGAGGAGATCCGACGGCGCCATCCTGGAGCCGACGGCTCGCCCTATCTGCTCGACATCATTGCCGCCCCGGGCCGCAACGAGCGCGCGCAATACAGAAACGCCGCACGCCGCATCAACAATGCCCTGAAGGCCGTGGGGCGCCGTGCGGGCATCGGCGTGCCGCTCACCATGTATTGCGCCCGCCATGCCTGGGCCAGCATAGCCCGCAGCAAGAACATACCGCTGCGGGTAATCAGCGAGGGCATGGGGCATGATTCTGAAGAGACGACGCGCATATACCTTGCCTCGCTCGACGTCGGCACCGTAGACAGAGCCAACAGCCTGATCATACGCTCCGTGTGAAAAGGCCGGGAAGCAGTCTGGCTCCGGCTTTGGACGCCGGCTGAATTACAATAGTTTTGTAAAAAACTAATTTAGCAGCCTGAAGATGCGGGAATTTTAAGTATTTTGCTTAATTTTGCAGCTGGTATGCACCTCTCTTTCCACGAGAGCGTTGCTTTTTCACAACATGATTCCGCCTGTGCGGCGGGCTGTACAATGGAAAGCAATACCACTACACGCGACGGACAAACCAAAGCGGCGGCTGCAAAAGTCGGCGGCGCCGTAGGCTTGCCAATCCCCCATCCACAACAGCGGCGGTGGTACATAGCCATCGTAAGCAACAACACCGAGAAAGCCTGCGGCGAGCGCATGATGAGAATCTTTGAGCAGTGGGCCGCCGAGGGCAAGGACTGCGAGGTGTACGTGCCGCTGCAGAAGGAACTGCGGCTGTGGCGCACGGGGCGGCGTGTCGTGGTGGACCGTGTCGTGCTGCCCACGTTCGTGTTCGTGCGCTGCACCGAGGCCGAACGCCGCCACGACATTGCATACCTGCCTTTTGTCAAGCGCTTCTTTGTCAACATAGCCGGCGCGACCGTCAACGGCCACCGTCCCGTGGCCACCATACCCGACGAGCAGCTGATGAGCCTGCGCCGCATGGTCGAGGGGGCTGAGGCGCCGGTGGCCGTCAGCACACGCCCGCTGAGGCTCGGCGAGCGCGTGCGCGTCAACGGCGGCAAGCTCGTAGGCCTGGAGGGCAACGTGTTCCGCGAGGCCGACGGCTCCACCCACCTTGTCATAAAGATAGACATCCTCGGCTGCGCCATGGTCAGGATTGCCCGCGATTTGCTCGACCCCATCAGCGCGTGAAAACACGCCATGAGTCAGCCTGTCTAATGCACTTCCACGCGCGGCATCAAAAAAGAATTGTAAACCAAGCATACAGAAAAATCCGCAGTCTGTAAGCTGAATACAGGCCGCTTAACCGTAACCGTCCTGCACAGCCTGCAACATTTTACTTTTTTACCTTTTTACTCTTTTACCGTTTTACCTTTAAAGCAGTGCCCTCAAACAACAAGCGCATAGCGAAGAACACCCTGCTGCTCTACTTCAGGATGCTGTTCATGATGGCGGTCAACCTTTACGCCTCGCGTGTCATTCTGAACACGCTCGGCGTGACAGACTTCGGCATAAACAACGTTGTGGGAGGAGTTATAACGCTGCTTGGCTTCCTTACGGGGTCGCTCGGCGCGGCCTCGTCGCGCTACATCACCTACGACCTCGGCAAGGGAGACTCTGAAGTTCTGAGGCGCACCTTCGGCAACATCTTGAGCATACACCTGCTGCTGGCCGTTCTGGTCATAGTCTTCGGCGAGACTGCTGGGCTGTGGTTCATGTCTACGCAGCTGCAGATTCCGCCAGAACGCATGACCGCCGCGATGTGGGTCTACCAGTTCTCCATATTCTCGTCGGCCATGGCCGTTGTCAGCGTGCCATACAATGCGACAATCATCGCCCACGAACGTATGTCGGCCTTCGCCTACATCAGCATCGCCGACGCCGTGCTGAAGCTGCTTATTGTCTATCTGCTCGTGGTCATCCCTTACGACAAGCTCATCGTCTACGCCATTTTACTTTTCTGCGTGCAGACGTTCGACCGCATTGTCTACGGCATCTATTGCTCCCGCCACTTTGAGGAAACCCGCACCCGGCCCAAATACAACGGCAGGCTGTTCCGCGAGATTTTCGCTTTCGCTGGCTGGACCATGAACGGCAACCTCGCCGTAATCGGCTACACGCAGGGTCTGAACATACTGCTCAATATGTTCTTCGGCCCGGCTGTCAACGCTGCGCGCGGCGTGGCGGTGCAGGTGCAGGGCGTGTGCCAGCAGTTCTGCTCAAATTTCCAAATGGCTCTCAACCCGCAGCTTACAAAAAGCTATGCCCAGGGCGATTTACAGAATATGCACAGTCTGCTGACGCGCAGCTCGAAGTTCTCGTTTTTCATCCTCTTATTCATTGCCCTGCCGCTTATGCTGGAGGCGGAATTTGTGTTGAGGCTCTGGCTCGGCATCGTGCCGGAACATACCGTGGCGTTCCTGCGCCTTGTGCTCGTCACCGGTCTGCTCTATACACTCTCAAACCCGATCATAGTGTCCGTCCACGCCACCGGGCGGCTGAAGAAGTTCCAGATTGTGGAGGGCACTATGCTACTGTCCATCGTTCCGATAGCCTATGTTCTGCTGAAGTTCTGCGGCGTGAAACCGGAATATGTCTTTTTGGTGCATATCGTTGTTGAGCTGTTCACTCAGTACGCCCGCCTGCGCATAGTCCTGCCGATGGTTGGGATGCGGCTCGGCGACTACCTCCGGCAGGTTGTTCGCCCGGTGTTGTCAGTCCTTGTGGCTGCATCTATTGTTCCGCTGCTTGTTTACGTCTGCATTGGCGGCAGCGGTCTTGCGCCGTTCCTCATTGTCTGTGCGGTGAACGTCGTTAGTGTCGGGATGGTTGTTCTTGCTCTGGGCTGCACGAGGTCGGAGAGGAGTTTTATAGTGATGCGGGCCAATGCTATTGTCAATAAGCTTATGTGGAAAGAGAAAAATAGTTGAAGAAAAACTTGTTAATTTATGGCTAATGGTTTACAAAATATAGGAGCGGCTCAAGGCTTGATGACGAACCTGCGGATATTAAGGGAGCAGAACAAAGGAAAAGTGATATTTTATCGCGGGCACAGGGACAAGTCTTACGAGCTGATACCGTCAATCTACCGCAAGGATGCGGACGGCAACTATAAATTTCTGCACATAGAAGATAAACTGTACAAAGAGATGCTTTGCACCTGTCCAGAAGAGTTCGACAATTGCGAGACAACGCTGGAACGTCTTGTAAAGATGCAGCACTATTCGCTGCCCACGCGGCTGCTCGACATTACTGCCAATCCGCTTGTCGCACTTTATTTTGCATCGCAAGATGACAACACGGACGGTGCGCTGTATGCCTTTGCGTTTGACAAGTCGGAGGTATGCTATTTCGACTCCCCGGATGTCTGCGTTCTGTCCAACTTGTCGCAGTTGGAATATGAGACAGACATAACGACGGAGCAGGGCAAGCGGTCGCTTGTTTCCAAAATCAAGGGCGACCAGCCCAACGTGTTTTATCAGGGCGAGGTGATGGCAAATCAGGTTGTGTGCCTTAAGCCGAAGTCGAACAACTCGCGCATCATCCGCCAGAGCGGCGCGTTTCTTCTGTTCGGCATGGACAAGAAGAAAACATGACGCAGTTGGCGGTAAAGCCAATCGAGATGGAAGTGCCCCGGGATAAGAAACAGAAAGTTCGGGAAGACCTGAAAGACCTTGGAATCAACGAGGCGTTCCTGTTCCCCGAAATTGACAAAGTGTCGGAGTATTTGATTAACAATTTGTTGTGAACGTTGGATGTGACAATATTTACGTTGCAGTTTTTATGTTGGTTTTGAATTTTTCCGTGTTGAGAAATGCTTAGTTTTGCTGTAACAGGGTTATTCCTGCTTTTTTTCTTGTGTAATTATAAGAAAGGAATAATTGCTGCCGCGTTTTTAATCCAGCCTTTGACATATATAGGTTGTGGAATAGGAGAGGTAAGCCTTTATTATGTGATGGCTGCACTGTCGGTTGTGTTTGTCGTTTTCAGGCAGAGTGGGCGGATAAAGTCGTACCCTAAGTTGCTGGCTGTTCCCACGGCGATGATGGCTTGTTCGTATTTGATAACAAATGCTTTGTGTGACCACCCCAAAACGGTTATGATTTTGGGTAATATAGTAACACAGTTCATGTTTCCCGTTGCTTTGTGGTGTGTCCTCGACAGTGTGAAGAGAGTGCGGCTGGCTGTAAAATTCATTGTCATTATGTGTGTCGTGGCTTTAGTCGTGATGGTTCCGGAATTGATATTGAGGCATAATTATTTTACGGATTTTATCCAGAATAATTTTGTTATTTCGGATTTTGTCATTGACGCAGATACAATCCGTTTCGGATTAAAGCGAACAAATTCCATATTTTCTTATTTTTCAACTTATGGAGTGTTTTGTTGTTTGAGTACTTTTGTGATGTGGCTGATGATGCAGAATAATGAAACTAAAAAAAATTATGTCTGGCTGTTGTTCTTGCTGACTGCCGCTGCTGTGTCAACAGGCTCCCGTGCTGTGTTTCTTGCCGTGTTCTGCATTATAATCGGACTTTTTACGCAGAAAAAAGTAATGCAGACAAGACTATTCAAGACAGCTTTTGTTTTTTGTCTTTTATTGTTGCCTTTTGTTTATGAGTATTTTGCAACAATCGTTGACTCAATCGTAAATTCAGACACTTCCAAAGCGGCAGGAGGAAGCTCATCGGAGCTTCGTTTTTTGCAGTGGGAAGTTTGTCTGCCATATTTTCTTCAGTCGCCTGTCTGGGGAAATGGCAGATTGTATATTTGGGAAGAGGTGGCACCTCACAATCCGATTCTTCAAGGTGCTGAGAGTATTTGGTTCTCATTACTTGTGGATTATGGCATAATGGGGGCTGTCACTTACACGATAATGATTGTCTGCTGCATTATCTTGTTGCGGAAATATGACACGAGACTTATATTCATGCCTTTGGGCTATTTTTTAATTTTGTTCCTTTCCCCAGATGTTGGAATCCAATACAATTTGCTGCTGACATATGTGGTGCTTGCAATAAAAGTCAAGACCTATATTCTTACTGAAACATCGTTACCAATTCATCCAGAACAAAAGATACGATATGCAACAAGGTGAGATATTCTTTTCCGTAGTAATTCCATTATATAACAAAGTCCATTATATTGGGGACACGATACGTTCTGTCCTGAACCAGACTTATGCCAACTATGAGATTGTGGTTGTTGATGATGGCTCGACAGACGGAAGTTATGAGCGGGTGTGCGATTTTGCAGAATCACATCCACAGATTAAAGTCCTGCGACAGAAGAATCAAGGGGTCTCTGTTGCGAGAAACAAGGGTATTGATTCGGCGCAAAATGATTATATCGCATTTCTTGACGCCGATGATGTCTGGGACAAAAACTGTCTTGAGACTTTCAGGGATTTGATAGAAAAGTTCGATGGGGAGTATGCATTTGCCGTTGCACAAAGAGATTATCTTCTGAACAATAAGATGGAAAAAGGCAAAACCATGCTTATACGTGACCACTGCAAATATAATTATTTGTTCCAGACGAGTTGCATATGTGTGCGTAAGAGTGTCTTTGACGAGGTGGGGATGTTCAAGCCTGGTGCCCAGACGGGCGAGGATCGTGACTGTTGGTTGCGGATTTCGTGTAGGCATCCTTTTGTTTTTTGCAATAAAGAACTTGTGCTTCACCCCAAAACAACGGAAAACAATCTTGGAGCAATAAAGAAAAGACCTGCCGCTGAGGTTTTTCCATATTGGGAATGGTACGGATATAGCTCGCTTTATGCGCAAAACATCAAAAGATACGCATCTGGGATGATATTGTGGCAGGCTTTTGATTTTTACAAGTCAGGCCAGTATGAAGAGGCTCGCAGGATGTTGAAAAGAATACGGTCGGCGCATCATGTGCTTAGGCGTCTGGCTTTGAGAGTCTGCTTGTTGTTTAAAAGGTGAAGATATGAGAAAGTGCTGTTTCGTCATTCCTTATTTCGGGAGGTTCAACAATTATTTTCCGCTGTTCCTTAAGTCTTGTGGTTACAACAAGGATTTTAATTGGTTGATTATCACAGATGACAGGACCGAGTATTCTTATCCGGAGAATGTGAGGGTCGTTTACACCACGTTCAGCCGGTTGAGGGAACTTGTTGATGAAAAATTCGGATTCCACACGGCACTGGAGCGACCATACAAGTTGTGCGACCTCAAACCGATGTATGGATTTATTTTTGAGGAAGAACTCCGGGGGTATGTCGCGTGGGGGCACTGTGACCTGGACACTATCATGGGCGACCTCGGCTCATTCATAACAGACGAAATGCTGTCTGGATACGACAAACTGTTCTGTCTGGGACACATGACAATATACCGAAACACGGAGGAGAACAACCGCGTGTTCATGTCGGACTATAAGGGAGTGCCGCTTTTCAAGACCGTGCTGCAAAATCCTAAAAACAGTTGGTTTGACGAGGAATATCTTGACGACAACAACATCAACCGTATATTCCACGCACAGGGCAAGCGGGTGTATGAAAAAGACCTTTCCTTGAACTTCAATATAAAATACTCGCGGTTCATTCGTACCGTCTTCGTTGGGCGGCAGGCGGAGAATGACGGCCACGGCTATCGTGACGAGAAGTTCAGACCCGCGCTGTATTTGTGGGAACACGGACAGGTGTGCCGGTTTTACATGAAGCATCATAAACTTGTCGGGGAAGACTTCATGTATCTTCACTTGCAGAAACGCTCCATGCGCGTTGACCGCAGCGTCTGTGGCCGAGAGGTATTCAAGATTGTGCCCAACAGATTCCTGCCGCTTGAGGTTGATGATGTCACAGCGGAAAACTTCTCCAAAATCCGCAAGACATATTTTTGCAGCCAATACTATAAAATATGTATTGCGCCAAAGATAAAAAGCCTCTTTAAGTTTCATCGCTGACAAACATCTTTCATATAAACACACAATATATTATGTCATATTATGTCACAATCATATTTCAGACGTTTCCCGCAGTTTTTCTTCCTGCGGCTGTCAATGAACAAATGGCTTGATTCAAAGCACTTGCGCCCGATGTTTGTCCGCCTTGCAGGTATCAAGATTGGCAAGCCATGCCATATTGGAGCCAATGTCACTTTTGACAATTGGGACGCACGTCTCTTTGAGATTGGCCACCATGTAACCATCACGATGAACTCAGTGCTGCTCACTCACGGAATGAAAGAGCAGTCGGACGGTTCGTATAAGTCTAAAGTTGGAAAACTGAAAATCGGCAACCATGTTTTTATCGGTGCCGGAACGGTAATAACACAGCCGCTCACTATCGGCAATAATGTGATAATAGGGGCGGGTAGCGTTGTAACTCGTTCAATACCAGATAATTGCATTGTAGGGGGAGTACCGGCAAGAGTGTTGAAAGAGCGGAAGCCGCGTGACCCGGAAACAGGAATGTTGATTTGAAAATTTGTGTGTGATGAATGAACAGCAAGACACCCCGCGCCCCAAGGTGAGCGTGATAATCCCGGTCTACAACGTTGAGCGTTATCTCGACCGCTGCGTGCGGTCGGTGTTGGGTCAGACGCTGCGGGAGATAGAGGTGATACTGGTTGACGACGGGTCGCCCGACGGCTGCCCGGCCATGTGCGACGCCTACGCGCGTGAGGACCCGCGCGTCAGGGTCGTGCACAAGGCCAACGCCGGGCTGGGCATGGCGCGCAACAGCGGGCTTGACATTGCCACCGGCGAGTATGTGGCCTTTGTAGACTCCGACGACTTCATAGACCGGCGGATGTATGAGACGCTCTATCGCACGGCCCGTGAGCACGGCCTCGACACGTGCTACTGCGGCTTCGCCCACCGTCTGCCGGACGGCAGCCTGCGCCGCAAGACCGAGACAGACAGGTATCTGGAGTTCCGGGGTCGTAATGAGGTGGACAGTTTCCTGCTCGACATGGTGGGGCCGGAGCCTGAGTATGGCAGCGACGTTAGGTACATGATGTGTGTCTGGAAGGCCCTCTACAGCCGCAGTTTGATAGAGCGGGGCGGTGTGCGCTTCTGCTCCGAGCGGCAGTTTGTGTCCGAGGACATCATCTTCCACATCGACTACCTGCGGCGGGCGGAGCGGGTGGGCTTCATCCCGGACACATTCTATTATTATTGTGTCAACGGAGCGGTTACATTGAGCAATACCTACACCCGCGAGAAGTTCGGGCGCTACAAGGTGTTTCTCGGCGAGGTGAGACGCCGCCTCGCGGAAGTCTATAGTCCTGACAGGTTTGCGTGCCATTATCATCGGCTCTGCTTCCTCTATCTGCGGGCGGCGGTCAGCAAGGAGGTGCGGCAGGAGAAGAGCGTCCGTAAGAATTTGCAAATCATACAGGAGTTGACTGCCGACCCGTTTTTCGCCCCGATGTTCGCCGACTATCCTTACCGCCGTCTGCCGCTGAAGCACCGCCTGCTGTTTTATGTAATGAAGCACAGACTGTGTTTCCTGACTTTGGCAATTCTGAAAATAAGATACAAGTAAGATGATACACACACGAAAGGAGATGCGGGAGTGGATCCGCGCTGACTTCGAGCGGCAGCTGATGACGCACCCGGTGCTGGCCCGGCTTACGTTCGGCGAGCACAACAGGACGCGGCGCTACCTGAGCATGCTGCGCCACGTGGAATACTGGCGCGGCAAGCGGCGTCGTCCGTGGGACTGGCTGCCGCTGGCTCTGTGGACGCTGCGCCTGCGCCGCTACTCGCTCAAGACGGGCATGTACATACTGCCGGGCACGTGCGGCCCCGGCCTGCTGCTGCCCCATCCGGGCTTTGTCCGTGTGGGCAGTCTGGTCAGGATGGGGCGCAACTGCACCATCCTGCCGATGGTGCTCTTCGGCAAGAAGAAGCCCGACTCCGTGGGGCGGATAACCGTTGGCGACAACTGCTATTTCGGCGTCGGCTCCACGGTGCTCGGCCCGGTGAGAATAGGCAATAATGTCACGGTGGCGGCCGGCGCGGTGGTCACGGCCGATGTTGATGACAACACCGTGGTGGCGGGAGTTCCGGCACGCCCGGTTAAAAAGTTAAACAATGTTATAGGGGGGGGTAAAACCGTAGGCTCTATCTTCTCTTATAGCGCGGCATAAGAGAGGAATGGCTTTGAGAGACACCCTGACTTACAGAGCGCTTTACCCGTTGTGGAAGGGCGCACACGACCGTTATTACCGCTTCAGGCGCAAGCCCTATTTGAAGGACATCGCCACCCTTGTAGACAAAGACACGTCGATAATCAGCTCCAACTGCTTTGCCGGGCGCATCATGCAGGATTTAGGAATGCGATACAACACACCCACTCTGGGCCTCTACTTCATGTATCCCGACTACATCGAGTTCCTCAGCCGCCTGGAGTATTATCTCACGGAGGCCGAGATTGAATTCGTGGAGCACTCAAAATATGCCATAGGCGACGAGCGGCGCGCCCGGTGGAAGCACTGGTACCCCATCGGCTTGCTCGGCGGCGAGGTGGAGATACATTTCCTCCACTACCACACCGAGCGTGAGGCCGCCGAGAAATGGCACCGCCGCGCGGCCCGCGTGAACCTCGGCAAGCTGCTCGTCATCGGCATGGACCAGAACCTCTGCACGCCGGCCGACATCCGTGCCTTCGACCGCCTGCCGTTCCGGCGCAAGGTGTTCTTCTCCTCGCGCGACGTCAAAGGCGACAGCATTGTCTTCATGCCGGAGTTTGCCGCCGATGGCCAGGTTGGCGACCCATACCGCAAGGGGCACGTGTTCTATCGTTATCTGGTGGAGAGGATGCGCCGGAACTCGCCTGAGGCGGAGAAAATGTGAAACCGGTTGAAACAGTATTAGAATGACAAAAAAACGCAAGGTCTTTTCGTTCAACTCCCAGTTGTACAAGGTCACGGGCGTGCAGCGCGTGCTTATGGACATCCACCGCGCCGTGCGCGACGACTACGATGCCCGTGTTGTGGGCACGGTGCCCTATGAGCGCGTACACAGCGACATCGGCCTGAGCCGCGCCGAGTACGTCCGCCTGAGGAATCCGCTGATGTTCCGCGGCGCGATAGTCATCGTGCATGAGCGCAAGTTTCTTGCGCTTTTCTGGCTGCTGAACCATCTGCTGCTCCAGCGGATAAAGATTGTGTATGTGCACCACAACGAGTTCAGCGATCACCGGTGCCTGTCTGTCATGCCCCGGACTGTAGTGGCCATCTCTGACAGCGGCGTCCGCAATCTTACAGACTTCTTCCGAGTGCCGCCGGAGCATATTCACAAGATACACAATTGCGTGGCGGACATCCACCCGCGGCCGCACAAGGTTTATGGCGGTGGCGAGGTAAAGGTGCTTTATCCGGCAAGAATAAACAGCCAGAAGCGCCAGGTAGAGATTGTTAGGCGGCTTGTCGGCCGACTCGATAAGAGGGTCAGAATATTGTTCGCGGGCACCGGACCCGGATATGAAGAGTTGCGGCGTCTGACGGACGGAAACCCTAACTTCGTTGCCATGGGTTATCAGGCCGACATATATAGTCTGATGGAGAGGTGTGACTTTGTGTTGCTGTTTTCCGGCCATGAGGGCCTGCCCATAACACTGATTGAGGCTTGCATGATGGGCATACCCATTGTCTGTAGCAATGTGGGTGGAAACCCTGAGATTGTCACTGATGGGGTAAACGGTTATATGCTCGGCCGTGACGACTGGGACGGCCTTGCCGCCACGCTCAACAGCCTTGCCGCCACAAGCATGGAGGGCTACCGGCGGATGTCGGAAGCCGGACGGCGGCGGTATGAGCAGTGCTATGTGTTTGAAATATTCAGGGAAAATTATTTGAAGTTACTTTCCGAACTATGAGAGAGAAAAGAATAATCGCGGCCGGTCTGCCCAAGGACACCAACTGGGGCGACCCGTTGCTGTTTGAGTGCTGCAAGCGGCTGTACGCCCGGACATTGCTGCGCCACGGCTGGGCGGTCGGTTTCACAGACTGCAACCTGCGGCCTGTCGGTACGGGCTGGGCAAACGTGGCTCACGTGGTTTTTGCCGTTACGCGACGCGTCAAGGACAGGTTGCCCGGATTTATGACGAGGCTGGCACTGAAAACGGGAATTGCAATCCAGAAGAGAGCTTACGCTCCGCTGTTCCGCACGACGTCTCCAGACGCGGTGATTGTGGCTGGCGGCGGCGTGATACATTTTAAAGTCCACGCTTATCTTCAAAGCATATCTGCCCTGATGCTGCTCTGCAAGGAGAGGGGCATACCGATGATTGTCAACAGTGTGGGCATCGAGGAGTATGACACCGAAGACATATTCTTCAAGTTCTACAGGCCGTATCTCAACGACCCGGTGATAAAAGCTTTCACGACACGCGACTCTTTCGATTCGCTTTCGCGTGACATTATCTGCACCCCCGGCATCTACACACGACTGCTACCCGACAATGCTATACTGTCAAAGTCTCTTATCGGAGTCGGGCGCGACAATAACAGTCGGACAATCGGCGTGGGCATCATCCGCCCCAATATTTTTGACGATTATCAAGATGTTGACGGCGCACCGTATCTTGTGCGGTTCTATCAGAAGATTATAGAGCGTCTTGAACGTGACAACCGCCCTTATGAGCTGTTTTCCAATGGAACGGAGAACGATATGCTGCTCATTCCGCTGTTGGAAAAGGCCGTAGGACGCAGGCTCTGCGTGCGGCAGGCGCGAGGTGTGGAAGATCTTATGAGGGTCGTCTCTGGCTACAAGGGAATAATAACAGCGCGTATGCACGCCGCCATCGTCGCTTACTCAATGGGCATTCCGGCAGTCGCCCTGAACTGGTGCCGCAAGATAGAGCGGTTCTTCGCCATTATCGGGAGTCCGGGGCTCGTTTTACCCCCCCCTATGAGAAAGGCTTTGACACGGCGTTTGAGAGCGTCATGCGTGAGTTTTTTGGAATGGTTGACAATGGCGGAGGGTACGACAACGCGATACGCGACGGTCTGGAAAAGAAGATAATGGAGGAGTGTAACTTTATAACGGAGCGTTTTATCATCGGAACAACATGAGGTTCAGCGCGAAAGACATAATGAACTCGCTTTCGGCGGAAACTGGGATTCTGCGGGCGATAAGTCCCGAAGAGACAAATGCCGTGCAGCACAGGTTACTGGCCATGCTTGTTGACATCATGGATGTCTGTGCCATGGAAGGCATAGGCTTCTGCCTCTGCGGCGGCTCGGCTCTTGGGGCAAAACGTCACGGAGGGTTCATTCCTTGGGATGACGACCTCGACATCTGTATGCCCAGGGCAGACTGGGAGCGGTTTAAGCGTGTGTTCGACTCGTCGCTGTCAGACAGGTATGAGCTGGAGGCACCGGCTTACGGTGGCAAAGACACCAAGTGCACATGGGGCAAGGTGTATCTTAAGGGCACCGAGATGTTGGAAATTGAGGATGTTGAAGCACCGTATTGCTGTGGTTTGTTCATTGACGTGTTCATAGTCGAGAATGTGTCAGTTAACGGCGCTGTACGATGGTTCGATGCCTTTGTGTCGGATTTTATGAAAGTCGTCGCCACTTCAATTGTATATTACAAGTATCCGAATGCCATCATCAAGAGTTTTTATTCCGCCACGTTTCGCACAGCAGTCTATTATAGGTTCAGAAAGATGCTGGGCGGAATGTTCGCTTGGATTGGGCACAGACGGTGGTGCCGTTGGTACGACAGGTTTACTTCGCGGCATGGGGCGTCGGCACTGACCACAATACCGGCCGGGCGCAGGCATTACAAGGGCGAGACTCGTTGCGCGGATACGTGGACGCCTTACCGCACAGTGGTGTTTGAGGGCGTTGAGGTGCCGGTGCCGAACAGGCTGGAGGCTTATCTTGAGTCAATGTACGGCAAAAATTATATGCAGATTCCGCCGCCGGAAAAGCGTGAGAGACATTTTGTTGTAAGACTAAAAATATAAAGAATATGAACATTGCGTTATTAACAGCAGGAGGATCAGGAAACCGCATGGGGCAGGACATCCCCAAACAGTTCATGTGTATCGACAACAAGCCGGTGATAATTTATACGCTCCAGGCTTTCCAGGCTTCTGACGAGATAGATGTCATAGCTGTTGTGTGCCTGAAAGGGTGGGAGGTCGTGCTGCGGGCATACGCCAACCAGTATAATATAACAAAGCTCAGATGGATTTTCGAGGGGGCGGACACCAACCAAGGCTCCATCCGCAACGGTGTCATGGGACTCCTGCAATCGGGGTGCTCAGACGGCGACATCATCCTTGTGCATGACGGTGTCAGACCACTTGTCTCTGGCGACATTATACGCCACAATATCGAGACGTGCCGGAAGTTTGGTTACGCCGTGACGGGCTTGATGTGCAAGGAGGCCATAATGGAGCGTGTCGGTGACAACGTTCAGGAAATACAGATTCCGCGTGAGCGGCTTGTCAGGACGCAGACACCGCATACATACACGCTTGGCTCACTGGTTAAAGCCCACAAGGATGCTGATGAGAAAGGAATAGACAACACAGTCGCCTCATGCACTCTGATGGCAAAAGTGGGAATCAGAGAGCAACATCTTGTCATGGGATCGGAAAAGAACGGGTTGAAACTGACTAGACCCGAGGATGTCGAACTGTTCAAGGCCATGATTCACACGAACCCTGAGCCGTGGATGAAACAATAACGAGCCATGTCTTATCAGGAGGATATTAGAAAAGCCGGGGCTGCTCAGCTGCCCTGGAACAGACTCTCTGGCAAGAACATTCTTGTCACGGGTGCCACCGGTCTTATCGCCGGTTGCGTCGTCGACGTGCTGATGGCCAGAGAGAATATTGATTATGATGTTTATGCTGCAGGACGTAGCGCGAAGCGGCTTAGGGAAAGGTTTTTGTGCCATTGCGGCTCGCCTAACTTGCATTTTCTGGAGCATGATGTCACTGAACCTGTAAAGGCGTCCGTGCCGTTCGACTTCATGATTGACGCCGCAGGCGGTGCGTCACCGAACAGTTACGCCGCAGATCCTGTCGGGGTGATGATGTCAAATATCCGCGGTGTTGACAATCTGCTTTCGTATGGCATGGGGCATGGTATGGAGCGCTTCCTTTATGTCTCGTCGGGCGAAGTCTATGGTGAGGGCGACGGTCGTGTATTCACGGAGGGGTACAGCGGTTACGTTGACAGTATGTCGCCACGTTCGTGTTACCCGTCAGCAAAAAGAGCGTCGGAGACTTTGTGCGTTTCATATGCGAGTCAATATTCTGCCGATGTCGTTGTAGCCAGGCCATGCCATGTCTATGGGCCGTACTTTACTGCGAGCGACAATCGTGTGTATGCGCAGTTCATGCGCAATGCTGTTCTGGGAGAGGATATTGTTATGAAAAGCGACGGCAGCCAGTTTAGGTCATGGTGTTATGTGGTCGATTGTGCGTCAGCCTTGTTGCACATCATGCTCAAGGGTGAACCGTCGCAGGCTTACAATATAGCGGATGGCATTTCGAACGTGAGCATCAGGGAGTTGGCCGACATCATCGCGGAGATTGCAGGGGTAAGAGTCGTGGTTGAGGCTGCCTCCGCCGAAGAAAAGGCCGGATTCAACCGTGTTACGAAATCAGTATTCTCGACGGAAAAACTCGAGTCGCTCGGATGGAGCGTCAGCGGAACCATGAGAGAGAAACTGAAGGCTTCTATAAATGCGCTTCGCGATGTATAATCGCTTCGGCGGTCTGATTGCCGGAACACACACAAATTTTAAATGGTTCATAACTATGCCACCCATACTCGTCGATAAGATTATCGGCACCGAGTTGTTGGGCGTTGAGGCTGTGCTCTCCATGCCGGGGCGCGTCTACACATTCCTCAACCCCGTGTCTTATCTCTCGGCCATGGACGACCGTGAGCTGTTCGCCCGCTTTGACGGCGTGTTTGCCGACGGCTCGCTGCTTGTCTCGGCCATAAGGCTGCTTTACGGGCGCACGGTCACGAGGCGCAGCTTCGACATGACGTCGCTGGCTCCCGTCGTGCTCGACCATGCCTGCCGCGAGGGCAAGTCGGTCTATGTGGTAGGCTCGCGGCAGGAAGAGGCCGGGCGAGCCGTCGCCATCTTCAGCAGCCGCTGGCCGGGGCTGAGGGTGGCCGGCTGCCGCAGCGGCTATTTCGCGTCGGAGGCTGAGATGCGAGCCGAGGCTCAGAAGATTGTGTCCGCCGCGCCCGACTTTCTCATTGTCGGCATGGGCGTGATGGCCCAGGAGCGTTTTCTGCTTATGGTGCGTGAGGCGGGGTTTGGTGGCATTGGCTTCACCTGCGGCGGCTTCATCCGCCAGACGGCGGTGGGGCAGGCCGAGCACTATTATCCGGCGTGGGCCGACAGGCTCAACCTGCGCTTCGTCTACCGTATGTACAAGGAGAAGCACACGCGCAAGCGCTACGCTCAGGCCGCCCTGCTTTTTCCGGCGCGTTTCATTGCCGAACGGCTTTTCGGATGAGCGTTTTCTTGCCGCTGTCTATTCAATGTTCTCGATGCATACTCCGTCGAGTTCGTTTAAGAACCGCGTCACTTTCTCTTCATATTGGGAGCGTTTTATTTTCACCTCCATCGTTACTTTCAGCGTGCTGCCCTCGGCGGTGCGCTGTTCTTTTATGTTGTAGTGGCTGATGCTTGTTCCGTCTTGTTTCAGTCTTTTTATGGTCTTGCCCATGTCTGATTTGTTCCGCATGATGAATGTGAGCGAAATGTTTCGCGTGCCGAATCGTTCGAGCACCACGCTGAGTATTTCGAGACACAGCAGCACCGCCGCAGTGGCGGCGGCAGCGATTGCGTACATTCCCGACCCGCAGGCCAGGCCGATGGCCGACGTCACCCACAGACCGGCGGCCGTGGTCAGCCCTTTCACTATGTGCTTCTGAAATATTATTGTGCCGGCTCCGATGAAGCCGATGCCGGTGACAACTTGCGACGCGATGCGTAGCGGGTCGAAAGATATGTGCTGGCGGCTGAGCATGTCTGCGCTGACGCCATGCTGTGATATCACCATGAGCAGAGCGCTTCCCAACGCTACGAGGAAGTGTGTGCGGAATCCGGCCTCTTTTGCACGGTAGTTCCTTTCCAGTCCGATCGCTCCGCCCAGTATTGCGGCCACAACAATGCGTAAGATAAATTCTCCGTTCATGGTTCTTGCTTTTTTTGATGATAGGGGATAGCTTCTTTCGGCTCCCTATACCATGTTTATTAATATATGTGTGCAAAAATAGTGTAAACTTCTCATTGCTCAAAATATTATTGCTGCAAAACGGGCGTTTTTTCTGGACTCATTTCGTCTAAGGGCTGAAAAGCGGAATCCTGCCGCATTGTTTTCTCTCTCTGTTTTCTGGATTCCACTTTTCAGCGGACTTCCTTTTTTTCACAATTGGCGTCGCGTCTTTCACCGTTACTTACCTATATGCAACTATCCACGGCCGTTTTTGTCCTGTTTTGTGTCACCAGCCTTTTTGCCTTGCGAAAAGGGCCTTTTCGCGAGGCAAAAAGGGTCAAAACGCAGGCCGAAACAGGCCATTTCGCAGGACAAGACGGCCCGTCATGCAATCCGCTGTCAGCCAGCGCGTTGCGCCCGGCGCCCGTTTTAACACTTTTAACTTAAATCCAA
>CALUGW010000009.1 GCA_944320305.1 uncultured Prevotella sp.
ATTCAAATATACAAATTGTTCAGCGGTTTTCTTCTTTATGACTATGAAATCACTCCAAATTTCGGATGAACCATTATTTTTCTATTTCGGCGGAAACCGAAGTGTTAATTTTCGGGAGCCGGGAATCAGGAGACGGACAATGGCACGCGGGAAATTGATTGCCGCCCGGTTTTGTCGTTTGGGCCTGCGGCGGCGGATTCGTGAGTCTGCGGCGTCACTTCTTCCCATTTGGCTTCTTGCTGAACTTCCACGCCAGCGAGAGCATCACGTAGCGCGGAACGCTGTTGTAGCGCAGCTCGGTGCGGCCCTGGGCGTTGATGGAGTAGCTCTTTGTCGAGATCTGGCGCAGTATGTCGTAGGCGGTGATCCTGGCCGTCAGCGCGCCTTTTAGGAACGTGCGCGAGAGCTGTGCGTTCCATGCCAGGTCGTCGGTGTTCATCTCCCGGCTGCCGTATCCGCGGCGGCTGAACATGCTGATGTCCGTCGAGAGGTTCACTCCGAGCGCGGGGATGGTGTACTGTATGTTGCCTCCCCAGCGGTAGTCGAATGTGTTTATCGGCTCGAATCCCTCGCGGCGGCTGCGGCTGTGGCGCGTGTCTATCTTGCCGCCGACGCCAGCCGTGAGCTTGCCCAGGGTGTAGGTGAGGCGCAGGTCGAGGGCGGTGGTCACGGTGCTTACCTTGCTCAGGGCGTCGCCTGCGCCGCCGTAGGCCACGTCGAAGTCTACATCGCGGATCAGCCTGACATTCGCGCCTGCGCTGTAGCGCAGCCGCCGCCTGTCGCCGAGCGAGCCGTTGAGTCCTCCGAGCAGCCGGGCGTCCCAGTTGCCCCGCACGTTGTCCTGCATATAGGTGTAGGCGCCGGTGGCCGGGTTGTACGTGGTGCGTGTGCCGAAGGCGTTGTGCCTTATGCGCACCGAGGCCCCGGCGTACCACGTCATGTCGGACGAGTCGCGGCGGAATGTGCTCCGGCCGTCGATTTCGACTGTCGTGCTGCCTTTCAGCGCGGGGTTGTTTATGAAGAGGGCAAGCGGGTTTGTGGTGTTCTCGCGGGGCATGAGCGAGGCGAAGTCGGGCTGTGTCGTGCTCACGCGCAGCGAGTAATTGTGGCTGGTCTTGCCCTTTTTCCACTGCAGGTAGACGGTGGGGCTGAAGTCGCTGTACGTCCTTGCGGCCACGGTGTCTGTGCCTCCGCTGCGGTAGCGCATCTTCTCGCGGTAGAAGGTATAGGGCATGAAGAAGCTGATGTAGCGGCCTCTGGCCGAGCGGTAGACATCCAGCGCCGCTCCGTAGCCCCGCTGCATCTTGTCGGTCTGCGTGCTGTTGTCGGCGTCGAGGGCCATCATGAGTGAGTCGGCGGTGGAGGGCAGCCGCCAGGTCTCGTCGGCCCATGCGCCGCCGAGGCGGTCCAGGCGGTACTGTGCGCCGCTGTTGGCGGTGTGCATCTGCTGGTACGTGACTGTCGCGCCGGCGTTCCAGCCGTGGTTGAGAGCCAGCCTGTACGCCATGTTCAGGTTGTAGTAGTAGTTATCATAGTCCGACGTGTTGTAGCGGTTGCGCCGGTCGGTGGTGCCGTCGGCTGCGTAAAAGGCGCCGGTCTGGACGCGGCTCTCGTCGGGCGTGAGCCTGTGCCAGCCGTAGTTGGCGTAGAATGTTACCCAGTCGCCCCAAGGCAGCGTCGTGTTCCAGTTCAGCAAGCCGCTCAGGTTTAGCCTCTTGTAGCGGTTGTGGGCGTCGCTCCACGAGCTGTTGGTGAGCGTGTCGCGCAGCGTCGAGTCGCGCGAGGAGGCGCTGCCGCTGCCGCTGGTGTAGGTAAAATAGTGATGGCTGGTCAGCTTCAGCTTGCTGAGCGTGATGCTGTTGTTCGCCTGCAGCCTGAAGTCCTTGTCGCGGCTGAGCGACGAGCCGCCGCGGGCTATGTCGCCGCCGGAGGCGAAGGTCTGTGCGGAGCTGTGGCGCTCGTTGTCGGAGTCGCTCCAGGTCAGGCTCGTCTCGAATGTCTCCCTCGCGCGCTTGTCCTTGTCTTCGGTCTGTATGCCCAGCCCCGCCTGTTTGGTGGCGAGCAGGCCGCGCGTCATCTTCTCCGGCGACCAGTCGCCCTGGCTGCCCGGCTTCCGGTTCTCGTTCACGTTGTTGGCGTTGCCGAAGAGGGCCACCCTCGTGTGGTCGTCGAAGTAAAGTCCGAAGGCGCGGCCCGTATAGCGGCTGCCGGTTCCGGCGCCAGCCTCGGCGTTGGCAATTTAGCTGCGGGCGTACTCGCGCTTCAGGCTGACGTCCATCACGAAGTCCTTAGGCTCAACGTCGCGGCCGAGCAGCTCGCTGCGCTCGGTGCTCTTGTCGTAGACCTTTACCTCCTTGACGGTGAAGTAAGGCAGGTTTTCGAGCATCATCTTGTTCTTCCGCTTGAAGAAGTCCTTGCCGTTGAGCAGCAGGTAGTCCACCTTGCGTCCGTTGACATATACCGTCCCGCCGTCCTTAAGCTCGGCGCCGGGCATCTGGCGGATGAGCGCGTCGAGCATCGAACCCTCGGGCAGGTTGAACGCCGAGGCGTCGTAGACGATGGTGTCGCCGCGGTATGCTATCTGCACGCGGGTGCCGCGCACCACCACCTCGCCCAGCCCCACGCTCTTGTAGACGTCGCCTTGGCTGCGCCTCATCAGCAGGCGGGGGATGGCGTAGTACTTCACGCGGCCCCTCGGGCGCAGGTCGAAGGTGTCGGTCAGTGTCTCGTAGCCCTCGGCCTCGGCTCGTATGAAGTAGCGCGCGGGCCGGCGGGGCACGTCGAAGCCCTATCTCGACCATGTGTTGAGGATGCGGCAGGTGTCTGTCAGCGTTAGCGCCGAGTCCTCGCTCGTGATGGTCACGGCGGCCTTTATTCGCGCCTTGGTGAACGAGTCATGCACCTCGCCGCCCAGCCTCACGGTGCGTTCTTTCTTCTTCACGCCGCCGTAGGCTTGCAGGGGCAGCGAGAGGGCGGCGGCAAGCGCCGCCGGCAGGGCCACCGCGGCAGCCATTATGAAGAGCGACACTGCGCGGTTGAGCGTGTGGAGCGTCTCGCGACGCAGGCACAGCCCGTAGAGCGAGTGCGGCAGGGCCATCACTATGGATGCCTTGATGACGTAGAGGAGAAAGGCGGCCATCGCGCTATTGCTTCTTAAGGTTGTCGAGAAAGTCGGTAAGCTCCTGCTCGCTCACCTTCTCCTCTCTTACGAGCGCGGAGACAACGTTCATGTAGCTGTTGCCGAAGTAGCGCTTCACGAACTGCTCGAACTTGCCCCGCCCGTAGTTCTCCTGCTTCACGGCGGGCTTGTAGAGGTAGCCCCTGCCCCTCTGCTCGTGGGTCAGGTAGCCCTTCTTCTCGAGCAGCTGGAACATCGTTGCCACGGTGTTGATGTGGGGGTGTGGCTCCGGAAACATCGCCTGCACCTCTTTCGGGGTGGCGCTGCCGAGCTGCCAGATCATCTCCATCACCTCTTCTTCTCTTCTTGTCAGTCTCTCCATGTCTCTTTGTCTGTTTGGGGTTGTTCGGTGTTTTGCGCACATCCGCAGCCTCGCCGGGCTCCGGACGCACGCGGGTCTTACGGTTACAAAGATAGGAAACAATAGTTGGAACGCAAAATTTAGGTGAATCTTTTAACGTATTTTATAGTCGCTCGCAAGTCATTCTCATCCCCGCGCCCTGGTGTGACAGTCTCACTGAAGCACATTTTCTTGATTCTTCGTTCTTAATTCTTCATTTCTTGCTATCTTTGCAGCCATGACAGACAAGGCGAACGACATCAGGCTCTCGGGGCTGTCGATAGGATACAGCGGCCGCCGGGGCGCGAAGACCGTGGCGCGCGGGCTGACGGCCACCGTCCGCGGGGGCGAGCTGACCTGCCTCGTGGGGCCCAACGGCGCGGGCAAGTCAACGCTGCTGCGCACCATCGCTGGGGCGCAGCCTCCGCTGGGGGGGAGCGTGAGCCTGTGCGGGCGGCCTCTGGCCGACTACACTCCGAGGCTGCTGGCGCGCACGGTGGCCATCGTGCTGACCGAGAAACCCGACGTGGCCAACATGACCGTGGCCGAGATGGTGGCCCTGGGGCGCTCGCCCTACACCGGCTTCTGGGGCACCTGCTCGGCCGGCGACCGCCGCGTGGCGCAGCAGGCCATGGCCACCGTGGGCATTGGCGGGCTGGCCGGGCGCAGGGTGGCCACCCTGAGCGACGGCGAGCGGCAGAAGACCATGATTGCCAAGGCGCTGGCGCAGCAGACGCCGGTGGTGGTGCTCGACGAGCCTACGGCCTTTCTCGACTTCCCCAGCAAGGCCGAGGTGATGCGACTGCTGCACCGCGTGAGCCACGAGACGGGCCGTGCGGTGTTTCTTTCGACGCACGACCTCGACCTCGCCCTGCAGACGGCCGACACGCTGTGGCTGCTCGACAGCGGCGGCACGCTGGCCACAGGGACTCCCGAAGACCTGGCCCTCGACGGACGTCTCGGGGCGTTCTTCGCCGGCGAGGGCGTTGAGTTCGACGGCGCGACGGGCCTCTTCAGCGTGAGCCACTCCCCCACCCGCTCCGTGGGCGTGGCCGGAGCCGACGGCCTGCGCCGCCGTATGCTCTGCAAGGCCCTGCTGCGCAGCGGCATCGCCGCCGCACAGCCGCAGCCCGGCTCAGACATAGTGGAGGTGACTGACACGGCATTCGTCGTGACCGCCGGCGGCAGGACAACCAGCGCGACGACCGTGGCCGGGGCGCTCAGGGCGCTGGCCGGGGCATGAGAACTGGCATGCAAACCGGGGTATTGCAGAATAAAACTGTTAACACTTTTAACTTAACAGCGAGCCATATCAGCCATGACTGATAACCGCTTGACTGACAATGGATTATGAAATAGGCCGTTTTGTCATCCAAAACAGGCCGTATCGGGACGCGAAACGTGCCGTTTTGCCTGGCAAAACGGCACGTTTCGCATTGTAATCCGGCAGGTATGTTAAATCACTGCTTGCGGTGTGGCTTTTTAGTTGCACATTTGCAATTAAGCCACATCGGGATGTCTGAAAAGCAAAGTCTGCAAAAACGTGTGCCGGCGGCCAGCCGGCACACGTCAGGGCAGGTCGCCGTCGGCAAACGGCTCGGCGCCGACGCACTTCAGGTTCTTCTGCAGCTGCTCGGTGCTGCTGGCGCCCACGAGCACCGATGTTACGCCCCTCTGGTGCAGCACCCAGGCCAGCGCCATCTCGGCCAGGGTCTCGCCGCGGCTCTGCGCCACGCTGTTCATGCGCTTCAGCCGTTCGAGCAGTTCGGGCGTGAGGGCGTCGCGCTTCAGGAAGTGGTCGCGCGTCATGCGGCTGTCGGTGGGAATTCCGTTGAGATAGCGGTCGGTGAGCAGCCCCTGCGCCAGCGGCGAGAACGAGATGAAGCCCACGCCCTCAGCGGCGCAATAGTCGGTGACGCCCTGCTCCTGCGGGGCGCGGTCGAGCAGGTTGAGCCGCCCCTGGTAGATGAGCAGCGGCGTGTCGCGGCGGCGCAGATAGCCTACGGCGAACTTCAGCGCGTCGAGCGGCCAGCGCGAGATGCCGATGTAGAGGGCCTTTCCGGCGCGCACGATGTCCACGAGCGCCTGGAGCGTCTCTTCCAGCGGGGTGTCGGGGTCGTAGCGGTGGCTGTAGAACAGGTCCACGTAGTCGAGCCTCATGCGCCTGAGGCTCTGGTCAAGGCTGGCCGTGAGATACTTGCGCGAGCCCCAGTTGCCATATGGTCCGGGCCACATGTCGTAGCCGGCCTTGGTGCTTATGAACAGTTCGTCGCGGTGGGGGCGGAAGTCGTCGTCCATGAGCCGGCCCATGGTAAGCTCCGCCGAGCCGTAGGGCGGGCCGTAGTTGTTGGCCAGGTCGAAGTGCGTGATGCCGTGGTCGAAGGCGTAGCGGGCGATGGCGCGGCTGCGCCCGTAGTAGTCTATGCCGCCGAAGTTGTGCCAGAAGCCCAGGCTCACCTTGGGCAGCAGCACGCCGCTGCGGCCGCAGCGGTTGTACTCCATGCCGTTGTCATACCGTTTTTCGTCTGCAATGTATTTCTCCATCGTGTGTGGTTGTTTTAAGTTTCAGCAGGGCAAACTTAATAAAAAAATCCGAAACGGCGGCCCGCCTGACTGTGATTTAAAGTTAACGGCGGGCGGTTGTTTAACTTCTTTTACTCCTTAAGTTTTCACCGTGCGGCATTTTATTGATAATTTTGCAGCGTTTTTACAATCGGACACAGCGTTTTTACAATCCGGACGCATGGTTTTCGCAATTCATACAAGATTGACATGAGACAACGTTTCGGCTGGCTGGCGAGGCTCTACGCGGCTTTTCTGGCCGTCTTCATGGTGCAGAAGGCGGCGTTCTTCATCATCGACATGCCCCAGGACGCGCCCCACGGCGCGGCCGGCCTTGCCGCCGCCCTGCTGCACGGGCTGCTGCTCGACGTGCCTGTGGCGGGCTATCTCATCGCGCTGCCGCTGCTGGCGGTTGTCGTCACGGCCTGGCTGCCTCGCCCGCTCAGGCTGCGCCGCTGGGCCTCGGCCTACTATGGCGTGGTGGCTCTGTGCGTCAGCCTGATGTTTGTGGCCGACCTGTCGCTCTATCCGTTCTGGCAGTTCAAGCTCGACGCCACCATATTCTATTACACCGACTCGCCCAAGGACGCCCTGGCCAGCGTGTCGGCGGGCTACGTGGCGCTGCGCCTGCTGGCCGTTGCCGCGTGGGCGGCGGCCCTGCTGTGGCTCTTCCGCCGGCTCACGCCCGCCGTGCTGCGCCCCGTGGGGGGCATTGGGCGGCGCGCGCTCTGCTCGCTGCTGGCCCTGGCTCTGGCCGCGCCGCTGGCCGTGTCAATCCGCGGCGGCCTGGGCGAGAGCACGGCCAACATAGGGCGGGTGTACTTCTCGGCCGACGAGTTCCTCAACCACACCGCCGTGAACCCCTGCTTCAGCCTGCTGGCCTCGCTCGGCAAGGCCGAGGACTACGGCTCGGAGTTCGACTACTTTGACGAGGACCGCCGCGCGGCACTCTTCAGAGGGCTGTACCCCCCCACCCCGACGGACACCGTGCGGCTGCTCAACACGCGGCGGCCCAACGTGCTGGTGATTCTGATGGAGGGCTTCGGCGGGCAGTTTGTCGAGGCCGTGAGCGGGCGCACCGACATAGCCCCCAACTACAACAGGCTGGCGCGCGAGGGCGTGATCTTCACCAACTGCTACTCCAACAGCTTCCGCACCGACCGCGGCACGGTCTCCACGCTCAGCGGCTATCCCAGCTTCCCCACCCTGTCGGTCATGAAGATGCCGGTAAAGAGCCGCACGCTGCCCTGTCTGGCGGCGTCGCTCAACGCCGAGGGCTACCGCAGCAGCTTCATCTACGGCGGCGACATAAACTTCACCAACATGCAGAGCTACCTGCGCACCGGCGGCTACGGCACGATTGTGAGCGACGTTGACTTCAGCCAGGAGGAGAAGGCTGACAACCCGTGGGGAGCCAACGACGACGTGACCTTCGCCCGCCTGGGCCGCATGATGGCGGAGCAGGGCGCCGGGCCGTGGCACATCTGCTTCCTCACGCTGAGCAGCCACGAGCCGTGGCAGGTGCCCTACAAGCGTCTCGCGGAGAAGATTCCCAACGCCTTCGCCTTTACCGACCACTGTCTGGGCCGCTTCGTCGACAGCCTGAAGCGCACGCCCGCCTGGCGCGACCTGCTCATCGTCTGCATTCCCGACCACGGCTACCTCTACCCCTCGGACATAACCCACGAGCAGCACAGCCACAACACCATGCTCTGGATCGGCGGGGCGGTGGCCCGCCCGCGCACCGTGGCCACGCTGATGAACCAGAGCGACATGGCCGCCACGCTGCTGGGCCAGCTCGGCATCGGCCACAGCGCCTACACGTTCAGCCGCGACGTGATGAGCCAGGAGTACAAATATCCCTTCGCCTTCTTCACCCACAAGGAGAGCTTCGGCTTTGCCGACAGCACCGGCCACACCGTCTACGACATCGTAGGCGACAAGGTGAGCGAGGACCGCTCCGCCTCAGGCCGCGCTTCGGCCGCCATGACAGCCCGCCGCCTGGAGCTGGGCAAGGCCGTCATGCAGTCGTTCTACGACGACATAGGGCGGAGATAGGAGGAAGTTTTGAATTTTGAGTTGTGAGTTAGGAGTTAGGAGTTGCGAATTAGGAGTTAGGAATTATGAATTAGAAATTGTGAGTTGAGATCGGAAAATAAGTATGGAGGGCAGAGAAAAACGGCCACATAAACCGTTTTTTCTCTGCCCTCCATACTTTTATACTGATTTCCGGCGGGCGTCTTCCGGCGCCGGCTCACTTCACATACTCGGCGAAGTCCGTCAGCCTCATGTCGCCCTTGCGGGCCAGAGTGTCGTGCATGGCGAAGGCGGCCGTCAGGCAGTGGTGCGTGTGGCCGCCCGTGCCCAGCTTCAGATAGTCGCGCAGCAGCGGGCGGTAGTCGGGGTGGGCGCAGTTCTCTATGATGCACTCGGCGCGCTGGCGCGGGCTCTTGCCCCTGAGGTCGGCCACGCCCTGCTCCGTGACGATCACGTTCACGTCGTGCTCCGAGTGGTCCTGGTGGCTCACCATGGGCACTATGGAGCTGATCAGTCCGCCCTTGGCCACCGACGGGCAGGTGAAGATGGATATGTAGGCGTTGCGCTCGAAGTCGCCCGAGCCGCCGATGCCGTTCATCATCTTGGTGCCGCTGATGTGCGTCGAGTTGGCGTTGCCGTAGATGTCAACCTCCAGTGCGGTGTTGATGGCTATCACCCCGAGGCGGCGTATCAGCTCCGGCGAGTTGGATATCTCGCTGGGCCGCAGCGTGAGGTGCTTCGAGAAGTAGTCGATGTTGTCATAGACGCGCTTGAGGCTCTCGTTGGTCACGGTGAGCGAGCAGGCCGAGGCGTCCTTCACCCGGCCCTCGAGCATCATCTCCACCACGGCGTCCTGCAGCACCTCGGTGAAGATGTTGAAGTCGGGCACGGCCTTGTCGTGGCTCAGCGCGGCCAGAATGGCGTTGGCCGTGGTGCCCACCCCGCTCTGCAGCGGCAGGAACGAGGGCGGGATGATGCCGCGCTTCATGTCCTGCATGAGGAAGGCGGCCACGTTGTGGCCTATCTGCGATGTCACGGGGTCCTCGTCCTTGAAGGCGCGCGCCTCGTCGGGAATGTCGCACTCCACCACTCCCACAATCTTGCTGGCGTCAATCTCGACGTAGGGCTTGCCTATGCGGTCGCTCACGCTCACCAGCGGTATGGGCTGGCGCAGCGGCGGGTCCTGCAGCTCGTAGACGTCGTGCAGCAGCTTGGCCCCCACGCTGTGGAAGGTGTTGTGCTCCAGAATGACGCGCTTGGCCAGCCTGGCGGCCGTGGGGCTGATGCCCCCGGCCGACGTGAGGTAGGCGCGGCAGGTGGTCTCGCCCTCCTCTATGTCGCACACCTCGAGTATGGCCCAGTCCACCTCTCCCATGAAGCCGTAGCGCAGCTCCTGCGCCATCTGGCTCAGGTGTATGTCGTTGTAGGCTATCTCGCCCGCGTTGACGTGCGTGCGGAAGTCCTTGTTGGTGGTGTAGGGGGCGCGGTAGCGTATGGCGCGGGCGTTGGCCAGGTCGCCGTCGGTGCTCTGCCCGGTTGACGCCCCGGTGAACAGCCCCACCTGGAACTCGCGGCCCGCCGCGTGCTCTGCGGCGGCCAGCCGCGCCAGCTCCTTGGTTACGGCCTTGGCGGCGCCCGATGGTGTGAAGCCGCTCAGGGCTATGTTCTCGCCGTTCTTTATCATTGCCGCGGCCTCGGCGGCAGTAAGTCGTGTGTATGCCATGTCTGTTTGGGTTTTAAAGATTAGTGCCGGGGCGTGCGCCGCAGGCGGTGCAAAGTTACTGAAAATCAGCTGTAAAGCAAAACAAAAGCTGCTATTTGTGGCAAAATTCTTCATTTTTAGGCTTTCTGTTTGAATTTTTTTGCCTATCTTTGCCGCCGTTATCTAATGTTTTATGTTATAAAGTTTTAAAGTATGAAATTCATTTCAAGAATCATCCCGATGATGGCCGTCGCCCTGGGCGTGCTGGCCTTTGCCGCTTGCGGCGACGACGATCCGACGACTCCGCCTCCCGGAGACGACCTCAAACCGATGGCAGCCTACAGCGTGCAGGCCACTGCCGACCTGCTGGAGGTGGCCGACGTGGTGGTGACCTACTACGACGCCAACGGCAACGCGCAGACCGAGACGATAACCACCACCGACGTGTGGCAGAAGAAGGTGAGCGTGACAGCCGGCAAGAACGTGGGCTGCTCGGTGCGCGTGACTCCGGTGGCGCAGAACGCCGGCGGCGACAACGCCCCTATTGCGAAGTCAGGCGCGACATACGACCTGGGCCTCAGCTTCGGCCACGTGTTCTACGAGGTTGACGAGAACGGCGACATAAAGAATCTGAAAGGCAACGGCTTCAGCGCCGACGGCTCTGTGATTATGGACACAAAGAGCCACACCGTGGCCGCCGACAAGGTGAAGGCGCTTCTTGACAGCGGCGTGTTCAACGATAGCTGCTCGGCTGTCTACGTGCCCGGCGGCCAGGGCTTCAACGACTCCGCTGTCAGCGAGAATCCGTCAGACAGCACCCTCGTGCCCGGCGACAGCACCCTCGTGCCCGATGTTGACGTGCCCAACGACAGCACGCTCATGCCCGGCGACGAGGAGGCTCCCAACGACACGACATACCTTCCGAGCGACACGACATTCATTCCCGGCGGGGAGATTCCCGACGGGGGCGTGGTTGTGCCCGGCGAAGACGACGGGTACCAGGAGCCTGTGGACACCACCACATGGCTTCCCGGCGACAGCACGCGCGTCATCCGCCGCCGCTGACGCCCCCTGACTGCGGCCCGCAGCCGCGGCAAGGCATACGGAAGACCGCACGGGGCGGTTCCGTATGCCTTGTTTTTTTTGCGCACACTGCTTGTGTAAGACAAAGATTTGTGTTATTTTTGCACCGCATTTAATATTAAAACGAACAAAATGATGAAACTGATGTCAAGATTTTTCACAATGCTCGCGCTGCTGGCCTGCGCGGCAACATTCACCGCCTGCGGCGACGACGACCCCACAACCCCGCCTCCGGGCGGCGAGACCAAAACGCCTGTTGTTGAGTACGGCATCCAGGTGTCTGCCGATGCGCTGGAGGTGGCCGACGTGGTTGTTACCTACATGAACGTGGGAGGCGTGGAGCTTACCGACACGCTGAAGACCACCGACACATGGAAGCTGAAGTTCACGCCGACAAGCTCGCAGAAGGTGGGCTTCAAGGTCACGGCCACGGCAAAGGCCGGCATCGACACCCTGCTGACCAAAGACCGCTACACGTTCGGCTCGGCTTACACCTATGTGACATATCAGGTCAAGTCCAACGGCGTGGTTGAGGAACTTATGGGAATGCCTTCACCAGGAGACACGAAGATGACAATAAAGGCAGACCAGGTGAAGGACTATCTCAGCGGCAAGGCGGTGCACGTGTGCAAGTCGCGCTCGGCCAACTACGACAAGGAGCAGAACAAGTTCACCGACTGGGAGAACACTTATTGACTCCTCGCGGCGGGCGTAAAGACCATGCGCGGGCGGATTTCCACGGCGGAATCCGCCCGCGCCGTTTTGTTGCGGCGCCATTTGCGGCCGCAATGAAGCGGCGGAGTGGGGGAGGCCCGGCGTTAACATCTTTAAGTTAAAAGACGCGCGGCGGCCTCAGCCGCGCAACCCTCAGGCTGCCAGCGCGTTGCGGCAGGAGCCATTTTGACCTCCGATATAGGCCGTTTCGCAGCCCGAAACGGCCTATATCGCAACGCGAAATGGCCTGTATTGCAATGCGAAACGGCAGGTGTGTTAAAAGAGGGTGGGGCAGGGCGGTTTTTAGTTGCGTATTTTTAATTAATGTCAGCAGCTTGCCAAGTTGCGCTCTCCGTTAAGAGGTGGCGAGCGAGACACGCCTTTCAGACATCTGAACATTCGTTGTAAGAATGACGGTTTGGAACCGGGGCGGTAATTTTGGTATCACTATCCGTAATGCGTCTTGACGGTTTACGGTTTTTTATGGTTAATTTTGCAGCGCGAAAACAACGGAATGACAACAAAACACTTTTCAACACAATGGCAAACAAGTTGATGATGGCGGCCCTGCTGGCCGCCGCAGTGGCGCCGGCGCGGGCCGCCGGAGCCGCCGACGAGGCCTCCGACAGCGTGGGGCTGGGCGAGGTGGTGGTGACGGGCACACGCGGCGCCACCGACATACGCCACCTGCCGCTGACGGTCTCGGTGGTGGGCAGGCAGAAGCTCACCGAGAACTACCGTGCGCAGGTGCTGCCCACCGTGGCCGAGCAGGTGCCGGGGCTGTTCGTCACGTCGCGCGGAGTGCTGGGCTACGGCGTGTCCACGGGCGCGGCCGGAGCCATCAGGGTGCGCGGCGTGGGCGGCGGGGCGTCTGTGCTGGTGCTCGTCGACGGCGTGCCGCAGTATGCCGGACTGATGGGCCATCCCATCCCCGACGCCTACCAGACCATGCTGGCCGACCGCGTGGAGGTGGTGCGCGGCCCGGCGTCGCTGCTCTACGGCTCCAACGCCATGGGCGGGGTGGTCAACATCGTGACCCGCCGCCTCACCGCCGACGGCTCCCGCACCACCGCCACGCTGCAGGGAGGCTCCTACGGCACCATTGAGGCCGGCGTGACCAACACCGCGCGCCGGGGCAGGGCGGAGAGCGTGCTGGGCTTCAACTACAGCCGCACCGACGGCCACCGCCCCGACAGCAAGTTCAGCCAGTACTCAGGCTTTGCCAAGCTGGGCTACCGCATCAGCGACCGCTGGCGCGCCACGGGCGACGTGAGCCTGACGCACTTCGAGGCCGAGAACCCCGGGGAGGTGCACTCGCCGCTCACCGACAACGACTCGCGCATCACCCGCGGCATGGCCTCGTTGGCGCTGGCCAACAAGTACCGCCGCACGGAGGGCGCCCTGCGCGTGTTCTACAACTGGGGCCACCACGAGATAAACGACGGCTACGGGCCCGGCGAGCAGCCCCAGGAGGCGCTCTATATGCACGACGACCTGATGGGCGGCGTGTCGCTCTACCAGAGCCTGTCGCTCTTCAGCGGCAGCCGTGTGACGCTGGGCTTCGACTGGCAGCACTTCGGCGGCCGCGCCTGGAACGAGGACATGGTGACCAAGGCGGAGAGCGTGCTGGGCGACAAGCGGCAGGACGGGCTGGCGGGCTACGTGGAGCTGCGCCAGGACCTGTGGGCGTGGCTCACCGTTGACGCCGGCCTGCGCGTTGACAACCACTCGCAGGCGGGCACGGAGCTGGTGCCGCAGGGCGGGCTGACGTTCCGCCTGTCGCCCCGGGCCGACCTGAAGGCCATGGTGGCCAAGGGCTTCCGCAACCCCACAATCCGCGAGATGTACATGTTTCCGCCCGCCAACGACGGGCTGCGGCCCGAGCGCATGGTGAACTACGAGCTGGCCTACACCCACCGCCTGCTGCGCGACCGCCTGCGCCTGGGGGCCAACGTGTTCTATCTGAAGGCCGACAACATGATCGAGACGGTGCGCCAGGGCGGCCGCCCGAGCAACATAAACACCGGCCGCCTGGAGAACTGGGGCTTTGAGCTTGAGGCCGCCTGCGATGTGGCCACGGCGTTGAAGGTGAACGCCAACTACAGCTTCCTGAGCATGGACCGCCCGGTAGTAGCCGCGCCGGAGCACAAGCTCTATCTCGGCGCCAGCTGGACAGCGGGCCGCCTGGCCCTGGCCACGGGTCTGCAGTACATCGGCGGGCTCTACACCGCCACCGAGACCGCAGGCGGCGAGGACCGCACGGAGAGCTTCTGGCTGTGGAACCTCACCGCCTCATGCCGCGTGGCGCAGGGCCTCAAGGTGTTCGCCCGCGGCGAGAACCTGCTCGCCCAGAGCTACGAGGTGAACTACGGCTACCCCATGCCCCGCGCCACGGCCATGGCCGGGGTGGAGTGGGAGTTCTGAAGGAAAGGAGATTTTGTGAGGAGTTGAAGGAGTTAAGGAGTTAAGGAGTTGAAGAAGTTAAGGAGTTAAGACAATAGCTTTCGTGGATTGGGCTTTACACTTCCACCGGGCATACGTCTTAACTCCTTAACTTCTTCAACTCCTTAACTCCTTGTGAATTTTATTCCCTCACCCGTTTATACGCCGCGCTGAACACCGCGAAGAACACCGCGGCCGACACCCAGCCGGCCAGCACGTCGATGGCGTAGTGGGCGTAGATGTAGACCGTGGAGAGGCAGAGCAGCGCGTACAGCGGAGCGAGAACGAGCAGCAGGCGGCGCGCGCCGGTCCGCCAGAGCAGCAGCAGCAGAATGGTGCTGATGCCCACGTGGCTGCTGGGGAATGCCGCCGTGGGCCGCTCGCCCGCCGCGTGGGCGTCGGCCACCATGCCGTAGAACAGCCCGTCCTTGTAGCCGGGGCTTTCGAGCGCCTCGCTGTGGGTGGCGAAGTAGTCGCCAACGTCGGGGAACACGCCGCGCGCTATGTCGTCAAGCCCCACGGCGTTGTAGTAATACTGCGGCCCGGTGACGGGCAGCGCTATGTAGATAATGTAGTAGGTGAAGAACGAGGCGAGTATCACGAACGAGGCCCGCCCGAACTCCTTGTAGCGGCAGAGGAAGAAGAACACCGTCACCACCAGTATCATGGGGAAGTAGGAGGCGTAGCCCAGGTCCATCAGCTCGCTGAACACGGGGCCTGGCAGCGCCTTGCAGAAGAGCAGCGCGGGCTGGCAGCCGAAGAGCTGCTGCTCCCACGTGGCGAAGAGGTGGTCGAGGTTTGGGAACATACGGTTGAACTCGTAGGTGTCGGGATACCACCACGACAGCAGCGACATCTGCGCCGCCACGCGGGCGAAGAGCGTCAGGCGGCACGGCGCCATGCGGTAGACGGCCCACAGCGCGGCCGTGATGGCGGCCACGCGCAGCCTGCCCCAGAGCATGGACTCGGGGTTGTGGAGCTTCGTGTAGGTGAAAAGCATGAGCACAAGCGTCAGCGCCATATAGGCCACCATGACCCACTCGGCCGCCAGGAGGCCCTTCTTCGGCTTCTTGTCGAGGGTGAATATCTTGCTGATTTCGAACTTCATATTGTGATGTGGCTTATGGGGCTTCTATGGCTTATTGGCCTATAGGTCTTATAGGACTTATGGGCCGCATAGGAGCCACATAAGCATATTTTCTTAATTCTTAATTTTTAACTTTTAATTTCTTCATATCCACCCGTTGTCCTTATACCATCTCACGGTCTCGCGCACGCCGCGGGCCAGTCCGTACTGCGGGCTGTAGCCCAGCTCGGAGCGCGCAGGGGCGGTGTCGCACCGCCAGTTGCGCTGCCGCATTATGCGGTACTTGTCGCCGTTGAGGGCTATGGGGCGGCCTGTGACGCGGCCCACGGCCCCGCCGCAGGCCGAGACGAGGCGCAGGAGCCACAGCGGCGCCTTGACGCGGAGCACCCAGGGGTGGCCCAGCTCGGCTATTATCAGGTCGCTGAAGGTGCGCGAGCTGTACTCGCCGCCGTCGGTGAGGAAGTACTTGCGGCCCGTCCTGCCGCGCTCCAGAGCCAGGAAGACGGCCTGCACCACGTCCTTCACGTAGACGAAGGTGAGCGTCTGGGGGCTGAAGCCCACGGCGAAGTCGGTGTGGCTCTTGATGCTCCGCACCATCATGAAGTAGTCGCGCTCGCGCGGCCCGTACACTCCGGTGGGGCGCAGCGTCACCGCCGGGAAGCCGTCGAGGCTGTCCAAGTGGCGCTCGGCCTCCAGCTTGCTCAGCCCGTAGGCCGTGTCGGGGCGCGGGGTGTCGCTTTCCGTTATGTCGCTGTGGGGCCGCCGCTCGCGCACGGGCCCCATCACGCTCAGGCTGCTGACGAAGACGAAGCGGCGCAGCGGCACGCGCAGCTCGGCCAGCGCGTCGGCCAGATTGGCCGTGCCGAGGGTGTTGGTCTTGAAGAAGTCGTCGCGGTGCAGGCATTTGGTGGCTCCGGCGGCGTGCACCACGTAGTCGAAGCGGCGTCCGCCGAGCTGGCGCTTGAGCCTCTCCTTGTCGGCGAGGTCAAGCTCGATGAAGTTTATGCGCGGGTCGGCCAGGTACTTGCGGCTGCTCGTGGGGCGCACGGCGGCCCACACGTCCATGCCCCTCGCGAGGGCTTCCTCAACGATGAAGCTGCCGATGAAGCCCGAGGCTCCGGTAACGAGAATGTTCATAAGCTTGTGTGTTGCTGTGTTGTTGGGGTGTTGTGGAGTGTGCGCTCCGCGCCTCTGCCGGCCCGGCTCACTTCTTCGGCTCCACGTGCAGGATGATGTGCGCCCGCCCGCCGAACTCCTCGCGCAGCCTCCGCTCTATGGCCGAGGCGCGGGCGTGGGAGTCGCTCAGTGTCATGGCGCCCGGCATGCGTATGTGCATCTCGATGGCCACGCCGCTGCCTATGCGGCGCGTGCACAGGTGGTGGATGTCGCTCACGCCCGGCTCCTGCAGCACAATGTCCTCAATGCGCCGCTCCACGTCGTCGGGCAGGCTCTTCTCCAGCAGCTCGTCGCCGGCCTGGCGTATCTGCTTGAGCGCCTGCTGCATGATGAGCAGGCTCACCACCACGGCCGCTATGGGGTCGAGCACGGCCCACCGGCTGCCCAGGGCGATGGCTCCGCCGATGCCCACGGCCGTTCCCACCGACGAGAGGGCGTCGCTGCGGTGGTGCCATGCGTTGGCCACCACGGCAGGAGAGCCGAGCCGGCGGCCGGCGCGCGCGGTGAAGCGGTAGGCCCACTCCTTGAGGGCAATGCTCAGCAGCGCCGCCGCCAGGGCTATGCCCCCGGGCACAGCGAGCGTCTCGCCGCGCGCCACGGCGATGATGCGCACCACTCCGTCGTAGCAGATGGCCGCCCCGATGACGAGCAGCAGTATGCCGATGATCGACGAGGCCATGGTCTCATACTTGCCGTGGCCGTAGTCGTGGTCGGCGTCCTGCGGCTTCTCGCTGATGTGTACGAACACGAGCACCACGGCGTCGGTGAGCAGGTCGGAGAGCGAGTGCACCGCGTCGGCGATCATTGCGGCCGAGCAGCCCACGATGCCGCTGACGAACTTGAACGCCACAAGGGCCACGTTGATGGCGCTGCCGGCAAGCGTCACCTTGCGGATGGTCTTTTCCCGGCTGTTTGTTGTCATCATTTTGAAATTTGGCTGCAAAGTTACTACTTTTAAATAAATAATAACTCAAAATGCGCTGAAATACGGATTTTATTTGCTTACTTTGCATAACGGCGCACCGCCCGGCGAAGCGCGTGCGGCAGGGTGCGCCGGAGCCAACGTTGAACACACTAAGACAGACAAGAACTATGGTTAAGAAGAAAGGCGGCAAACGCATGAACAAGAAGCAGATGGCGGAGGCCCTGCAGGGCCTTTTCGCGGCCTCGGCGGGCCAGACGCTGTCGCTCAAGTACATATTCAAGCACCTCGGGCTGGACACCCACCCGCTGAAGATGCTTGCCGTGGACACGCTCGAGGAGATGGCCTGGGACGACTATCTGACCAAGGCGAGCGACAACTCCTACCGGCTCAACACGAAGACACAGGTGCAGCAGGGCCGCTTCCGCCGCAAGCCCAACGGGAAGAACAGCTTCGTGCCCGACGACGGCTCGGAGCCGGTGTTCGTGGCTGAGCGCAACTCGATGTCGGCGCTCGACGGAGACCGCGTCCAGGTGACGTTTCTGGCGCGCCGCCAGAAGCACATGAAGGAGGCCGTCGTCACATCGATACTGGAGCGCGCCCGCGACACCTTCGTGGGGAGGCTGCGCGTGGGCGCCGACATAGCGTTCCTGATAACGCCCGACAGCATCTTCGTGCACGACGTGATCATACCCAAGGGCAAGCTCAAGGGCGGCAAGGACGGCCAGAAGGCCGTGGTGAGGATAACGCAGTGGCCCGACGCCGACCACAAGAACCTGGTGGGAGAGGTGGTCGATGTGCTCGGCGACCAGGGCGACAACGACGTGGAGATGAACGCCATTCTCGCGCAGTACGGACTGCCCTACAGGTATCCCAAGGCGCCTGAGGCGGCGGCCGGCGCCATCAGTGCCGACATCACTGACGATGACATGGCCGGGCGCGAGGACTTCCGCGGCGTGTTCACCTGCACGATAGACCCGCGCGACGCCAAGGACTTCGACGACGCCCTGTCCATACGCCGTCTCGACAGCGGCCTGTGGGAGGTGGGGGTGCACATTGCCGACGTGTCGCACTATGTCACCGAAGGCTCCGTCATCGACAAGGAGGCGCTGAAGCGGGCCACAAGCGTCTATCTGGTGGACCGCACGGTGCCGATGCTCCCGGAGCGCCTGTGCAACTTCATATGCTCGCTGCGCCCCGACGAGGACAAGCTGGCATACAGCGTGGTGTTCGAGATGGACGACGAGGCCGCCGTCCGCCGCCACCGCATAGTGCACACCGCCATACGCAGCTGCCGCCGCTACGCCTACGAGGAGGTGCAGGCGCTGCTCGAGGACAACGGCGTGACCGACGGCACGGGGCAGCCCGCGCCCGAGCCAGGCCCCGGCGGATACCGCGGGGAGCACGCCGCCGAGCTGGTGAAGCTTGACGCCCTGGCCAAGAAGCTGCGCGCGGCGCGGTTCAAGAACGGCGCGGTGAAGTTCGACCGCGAGGAGCTTCACTTCGACGTTGACGACAAGGGGAGGCCCACGCGCTGCTACTTCAAGAAGTCGAAGGACGCCAACAAGCTCATAGAGGAGTTCATGCTGCTGGCCAACCGCACCGTGGCCGAGAGCGTGGGCAAGGTGAAGAAGGGGCAGAAGGCCAAGGTGCTGCCCTACCGCATACACGACCAGCCCGACCCGAAGAAGCTGGAGACGCTACGCGAGTTTGTCGTGAAGTTCGGCTACAAGCTCAAGACGGCCGGCACCAAGGGCGCCGTCTCGAAGAGCCTCAACGCCCTGATGGACCAGTGCGCGGGCCGAGGCGAGCAGAAGCTCATAGAGGCCGTGGCCCTAAGAGCCATGATGAAGGCCAAGTACAGCGTTCACAACATCGGCCACTACGGGCTGGCGTTCGACTACTACACGCACTTCACCTCGCCCATACGCCGCTATCCAGACCTGATGGTGCACCGCCTGCTGACCAAATATGCCATGGGCGGGCGCTCCGCCAACAAGGAGCACTACGAGGAGCTGTGCGAGCACTGCAGCGACATGGAGCTGATAGCGCAGAACGCCGAGCGCGACTCCATAAAGTACAAGATGGTGGAGTTCATGGCCGACAAGATCGGAAACGTCTATGATGCCCACATCAGCGGCATCACCTCCTACGGTATCTACTGCGAGATTGACGAGAACCACTGCGAGGGAATGGTGCCCATGCGCGACCTCGGCGACGACTACTACGAGTTCGACGAGCGCAACTACTGCCTCATAGGCCGCCGCCGCCACCACAAGTACCAGCTCGGCGACCCTGTAAGAATCAAGGTGGCCAGGGCCAATCAGGAGAAGAGGCAGCTGGACTTCACGCTGGCGGAATAGTAATAACCACAGGAGTTCAGGAGTACAGGAGTTGCAGGAGTTCAGACAAATGCTGATTGCCATTCACTTATTGAATGTGGCGACTCCGCATAGGCATTTGTCTGAACTCCTGCAACTCCTGTACTCCTGAACTCCTTTAAATTGTTTCAGAACGCTTCGTTGATGTTGAACATGAAGCCGCTCTGGCCGCTTTTGCCAAAGCCGTAGTCCAGGCGGACGTTCACGTTCTGCTTGAACTCCCAGCGGTAGCCCGCGCCCAGGTTGGGCAGCACGTGGTCCATGCGCATCGCCCCGAACTTGCTGAACACCGTGCCGGCGCCCGCCCATACCACAAAACCGTGGCGCCCGCTGATGTGCTGGCGCAGCTCCACCTGCGCCTCTATCTTGTGCTTGTCGCGGTAGCGGCCCTCGTAGTATCCGCGCATGGAGTAGGGGCCTCCCAGCTTGGCCATCATCGCCCACGAGGGGTTGCCGAAGTTGAGCGACGAGCGCAGGTCGGCGGCCAGCGTGGCGCCCTGCCACAGGCCGCAGTATGCGTCGGCGCGCACCTCGGTGGTGCTGAAGGCGTAGTCGTTTCCCATGAAGCGTGGGCGGAATGTCTGCTCCACGCTGGCGTAGACGCCGCGGCGGGGGTTGGTGGTGACGTCGCGCGTGTCGTAGACCACGGCCAGTCCCACGCCCACATTGTGCGTCCGCGTGTCCATGCCGCAGAGCAGCTCGGGCCGCTCCACGTCGGTGGCCAGCACATAGTCGTAGGCCGCCAGCGGGCCGGCATACAGCCCGTCGGCCACGCGGATGAGGAATGTGGCCTTGGCCTGTGCCTGCAGGCGGTCCATGTCGGACTCGTTGCCGCTCTCGTCGCCCATGCTGAAGCCCATGCCCCAGAACTTGCTCGGAAAGGAGCTGAAGCTCACGGTGTAGTCCAGCCGGTAGCGTCTGCCGGGGAAGATGTGCAGTCCGCGCACGCCGAGCATATAGAAGCCCACGGTAGACACGTCGCCGAAGAGCGACACGTTGGACGTCCTCATCAGCGAGTCGCTGCGGTCGGTGTTGTAGAGTCCGGCGGCCACGAGGCCCAGTCCGAGCCTTGTGTTGGTGTTGTAGTGGGGCCCGCCCAGAATGCTGAAGTCGAATTTCCTGTCGGGGTGGGGCTTGTTGGCGTTGGCTATGTAGCCGAGGATGCGCCTGCCCAGAGTGCGCCTGTGGGGTGGGGCGCTGTCGGCTGCGGTGGTGTCGGCTGCTGCGGCTGTTGTCGCGCGCTGGCCGTCGTTGGCCCGTGCGCCGTTGCCCGCTGCCATGAATACCAGTGCGGCGGCGGTGAGCATCAGCCTTCTCATCAGTAGACGAGCTTCACGTTATCAATCCACAGTGTGTTGCCGATGGTGCCCACGTATGCCCCGCCGTGGCTCGACGAGAACTGCAGCACCATGTGCGTGGGCTGTTCGGAGGCGGCGGCCCAGCCCGTCTCCCTTACGGGCACGCTCTCGCCGCGGCTGTTGCGGGCGTAGTCGGTCTGTCGCAGGCCCATGGCGGCGGCGTTGTACTTGGGGTTGTGGCGTATGTCGCCGTAGAGAATCTCGTATGTGGCGTTGTTCACCCAGCCGCCGGTGGAGCGCCCGTAGCGCACCACCATGGTGCCCACGCGCTTGGCTGTGATGTTGCCCTCGGCGTCTTCGGTGCGCTTCTGCAGGAGGAACACCGTGGTGGCGTAGTCCTGTCCGGCCACGGTCTGGCGGCGGCTGAAGCCGTTCTGGCGGATGCGGCTCTTCGTTCCGGGCACCTCGACGCGGTAGTCGTAGCGCAGGGCCTTGGGCCGTCCGGTGAACGGAATGCCGAAGTTGAGCCACTTCTGCGCCTCCTTGGTGCCGGTGATGGGCTCCTTCATGTCGCCGAGGAAGATGGAGCCGGCGGCCAGCACCTTGATGTTCATCAGGCCGAGCACCTTGACACTCTCCAGATGGGTGGTCAGCTTGGCGCAGTATCCGCTGCCGCGCCGCTCGCGGTAGACGCTGTTGTTGGTCTTCACCACGCCCATCACCTTGGCCATTACGTTCGACGTGCCCCAGGGGGAGCCGCCCAGATTGGTGTACGCCTTGTTGCCGTCGATGGTGCGGTTGGGGCCTATCTCGTAGAGGGTCTTGGTCTTTCCGCCGATTATTCCCGACTCCTTGATGTGGCGCACCACCCACTGGTCCATGTTGCCGTATTTTATCGGCACCACCTTCTCGCCTCCGCCGCCGGCCGCCGGGGCGGCCAGCGCGGCGGCGAGCAGCAGCGCCGCAGCCTTGTTGTGTGTCATAGCTTTTCAATAACAGTGAATAAGAACTGGCTGCAAAATTACAACAATATTCCTCACGGCGGTTTTCGCATTTGTCGGCAATGCTGTCCTTTTTCGGCAAATTAACCTATTTTACACCAAAAAGAGGGAGCGCCGCGCCCCCTCTTGCCTTTTGTTTCCAGCCCGGGCAGGCTCTCTCAGTCCTTGGCTTTCGCCATATTCTCCATCCGCTGCAGCCAGTATCGGCGCACGTCGCGCCAGCGGTAGTAGGGGCCAGTGGCGGCCTTTATGGGCAGGCGCGCCTCGTTCTCGTTGAGCAGGATCTTCACCAGCGGGTCGCGGTCGGAGTCGCCGCGGCGGTAGAACACAATCTGCACGTTGCCCCCCATGGGGAACACCCGGTAGTCGGCCCAGCCCCGGCGGTCCAGTTTCTTCAGGTCGGCGGTGGCCAGTCCGTAGCCGTCGAGGTTCATCAGGCACACCAGCGGCAGCAGCACCGTCTCGTGGCCGAAGCGCAGCGAGGCTCCGGGGTGGGGCAGGGCGGCGCAGCTGTCGGCCTCGGCTATGATGCGGCTGAGCAGGTTGCGCTGCGTGAGCGGCTGCCGCCCGCCGTTCAGCGGGCAGCAGCCGTAGGCCAGATACCACCGCGCGTTGGCGGCCCGCCAGTTGGCGTAGACGTCGGAGTCGTCAAACAGGTCGTAGAAGGTGATGTTGTAGCGCGCCCGGCTGTTCTGCGTGGCCGAGGCCAGGCGGAAGAGGCGGTCGTTCAGGCGGCGCATGGGCACGCTCCGGCGCACGTAGTCCATGTCGTTGAATATGCGGCGCATCACCTTCACCGTGTCCACAATGTCGTCGTAGAGGGCTGTGGCCGCGCTGTCGGCGGCGGCTGTCCATGCTGTGGCCCGTGGCGCGGTGTCGGCATAGTTCATGTATGCCATGTCGTGCCGGCTGGCGTCGTGGCTCACGCTGAGCGCCGGGTTGAGGCGCAGCAGCTCGTGCAGCTCCTCCTCCATTGACAGTATGCAGCGTATGACCACGGTGCTGCGGGCGTCAACGTGCGCCCCCTCGGCGAACACCTCGGGGAAGCGGCTGTACATCCGCCGGGCTATGCCGCGGTGCTGGCGGAAGCCCACCTCCGTCAGCTCGCCCAGCCTCCCCGCGGCCTCGGAGCGCATCCAGCGCAGCCGCCGCAGCAGGTCGCGCCCCCTGAGGGTCAGCTTGCCCAGGCTGTCTGCCCTGAGCAGTATGCGCAGCGGCTCGTCATACTCGTCATGGCCGATGAGGAACCGCGAGCCGTGGCGGCCGTAGTGGCTGATGTAGAAGGGCTTCAGGCTGTCGGGCGCGGGCGTCAGCGTCCGCCCCGGCGCCGGTCCGGGATAGGCCAGGTAGTTGCTTGCCGAGAGCCTTATGTCGGCCTTGAAGTCCTGTCTGGGCGTCTGCGCCGCTGCGGCGCAGCAGGCCATGGCGGCCGCGAGGGCCAGTGCTGCGGCGGGTCTCATCTCTTTTCGTCTTTTTCTTCCTGGCGGTCCTGCGCCTCGATGGCGGCGCGCTTCATCTTCACCTCGTAGAGGTCTGTGCGGCGGTCGCGCAGGTTGCGCACGCTGCCGTAGGTGTGAAGCTCGTTGAGCAGGTCCAGGTCAACGTCCGACACGAGTATCATCTCAGTGTTTGGCGTGGCCTCGGCGCGCTTGCCGTCGTTGGGGAAGGCGAAGTCGCAGGGCGTGAACACCGCCGACTGGGCGTACTGTATGTCCATGTTGTGGACGCGGGGCAGGTTGCCCACGCTGCCCGCAATGGCCACGAAGCACTCGTTCTCGATGGCGCGGGCCTGGGCGCAGACCCTCACGCGGGAGTAGGCGTTCTGCGTGTCGGTCATGAACGGCACGAAGAGTATCTGCATCCCGTCGGCCGCCATGAGGCGCGCCAGCTCGGGAAACTCCACGTCGTAGCATATCAGCACGCCGATGCGGGCGCAGTCGGTGTCGAAGGTCTGCACGAGGCTGCCGCCGGAGAGTCCCCAGCTCTTCACCTCGTCGGGCGTGACGTGAATCTTCTCGTACATGTCGTAGGAGCCGTCGCGGCGGCAGAGGAAGCCCACGTTGTAGAGCGAGCCGTCGGGCTTGACGTAGGGCATGCTGCCGGTTATGATGTTGATGTTGTAGCTGATGGCCAGCTCCACGAAGCGGTCGCGCATCTGCTCGGTGTACTGCGCCAGGGCGCGGATGGACTGCGCCTCGCCCATGTCGTTGTACTTGGCCATGAGCGGCGCGTTGAAGTACTCGGGGAAGAGGATGAAGTCGCTCTTGTAGTCGCTCACGGCGTCGACGAAGAACTCCACCTGCTCGAACACGTCGTCTATCGTGTGGTACGACCTCATCTGCCACTGCACCAGCCCCACGCGCACCATCGGCTTCTTGTCAACGTAGGAGTCCGTCGGCGGCTGGTAGTAGATGTTGTCCCACTGCAGCAGCGTGGCGCAGTGCTTCGACTCCTCGTCGTTGGGCAGATAGTTGCGGATGACGCGGCGCACGTGGAAGTCGTTGGACAGCTGGAACGTCAGCACCGGGTCGTAGATCTCGCGCGAGCGCACCTTCTCGATGTACTCCTTGGGCCGCATGGTGTCGGCGTACTTGTGGTAGTTTGGTATGCGGCCCCCGAACATGATGGCCTTCAGGTTGAGCTTCTCGCACAGCTCCTTGCGGTACTCATACATCCGGCGGGCCAGGCGCAGCCCCCGGTAGTCGGGGTGGATGAACACCTCGATGCCGTAGAGTATGTTGCCGTTGGGGTTGTGGGTGTTGAAGGTCTCGCCGCCCGTCACCTTGGCGTAGGTGTGGTCGCCCTTCACCAGGTCGTAGTCCACGATTATGCTCAGTGCGCAGCCCACAATCCTGTCGTCAACGGCCATGACCACCTGGCCCTCGGGGAATATGTCGATGAGCTTCTGTATCTGCTCGCGCGTCCAGAACACGTCGTGGTCGGCGTAGATGCGCCTGAACGAGCCTGAGAGCTGGCCGTAGTCCTCCATACGGAGGTTGCGCAGCTCCACCTTGTTGATTTTGTGTGATGTCTCCATTTTTGTGAAGAAAACAGTTGTTTGCTTTTATGCCGTAATGCGCTGCAAAGTTAGCAATAATTCCGTTTGGGCGCATTTGCGGGGCCATTATTTTGCAGTCAGAGCTTTTTTGCTTATCTTTGTGGATGCGGGCGGAGCCGCAGGGCGCGCCCGCACAACCTGAAAACAACTGACGCTATGCCAAGGACAACCCATTGGAACGACGACTACTGGCTGCCGCTGCTGCAGCTCTACCTGCGGCGGCCCGCCGGGCTGAAGCCCGTTTACAGCCGGCCCGTGGTGGAGCTGGCGCTCGAGCTGCACGTGGAGCCGCGCGCGCTGTTCGACAGAATGTGCGCACTGGCCTCGCTGGCCACGCCCCGCCTGGAGCGCCTCTGGCAGGACTACGCCGGCCGGCCGCGACGGCTGGCGCGGGCGGTGCGCCTGCTGCGCCGCATGGACGGCTTCGGCAGCGCCGGCGGGTTCTACGACGGGGTGGAGGTGAGCGAGACCTTCGAGCGCGCCTTCCGCCCCCTGCCGGGCGCGCCGCAGCTGCTGCCCGTCACGCTTGTGCTCGTGCTCGACCTCTACTTCCGCCTCACGCCCGCCACGATGGTGGAGGCCACGCCCGAGGTGGCGGCCCTGGCGCGCCTCACGGGCGTAAGCGCGGCCGACGTGGTGAGGGTCATGGCCGTCTACCGCCACCTTGACCCCTACCTGCGCCACCCGGCCCCCGGAAGTCCCGAACTGCTCGAACCCTGCCGCGAGGTGTGGCAGCGCTACGGCAACACCGACCCGCGCGGGCTGGCCGAACTGGCCGCGCAGCTCTCCGAATATTTCCGCTGAGACATGCGCCGCGGGCCGCGCGGCCTGGTTGCAAATATGCAACTAAGCGGCGGCACAGGCTCAGGCGTGTTCCGCCGTGTGCCCCTGAAGAGCGCGATACGGGCCGTTTCGCACTCCAATACGGCCTGTTTCGCGCCGCGAAACGCACCGTTTTGCAAGCTAAAACGGGCTGTTTTGCAACGCGCTGAGGCTCAGGCAGTTATGTGGTATGATGCGCTTTAACAGTTTTAACACACAAATGTTAACAGATGAACAGCTCTGACGACTCGCTGCTCACGGTGATAATACCCGTCTACAAGACCTCGGCCACGCTCGACCGCTGCGTGGAGAGCGTGGCCGGGCAGAGTTACCGGCAGCTCGACATAATACTCGTTGACGACGGATCGCCCGACGACTGCCCCGCCAAGTGCGACCGCTGGGCCGCCCGCGACAGCCGCATCCGCGTGGTGCACAAGGCCAACGGCGGACTGGGCGACGCCCGCAACCGGGGGCTCGACGTGGCCCGCGGAGGCCGCGTGACGTTTGTCGACAGCGACGACTACATAGCCCCCGGCACCTACGCCGCGCTGATGGACCTGCTCGCCGGCCGCCCCGACTACGACATTCTGGAGTATGGCGTGGCCAGATTCTGCGGCTCGCCGCGCGAGGAACGGCTCGCGCTGCCCGACCGCGAGTGGCCCGACACCGCCAGCTACTGGCTCGGCTGCCGCGCCTACGCCCACTCCTACATGTGGAACAAGATATTCCGCCGCAGCCTCTTCGACACCGTGCGCCACCCGCCGCGCACACCCTTCGAGGACCTCTACACCCTGCCGCCGCTGCTCGACCGCGCCCGCCTCGTGGCCACCACCTCGCGCGGGCTCTACCACTACTGCTGGAATCCCGCCGGAATAACGGCCACCGCCGGCGCCGCCGCACTGGGCGCGCTGCTCAAGGCCCATCTGCGAGTCATCGGCCGCTACCGGGGCCTGCCGGGCTTCGACAGCTATTACCTGCACGTGCTCAACATCCAGCTCTCACTCTGCGCCATCGGCGGCGGGACACCGAGGCTGGAGAGCCGCCGCGTGAGCCTCTCGGCGTGCGCCGACGCGGTGCAGACGGCCAAGGCTCTGGCCCTCAACGCGCTCGGACTAGAGGCCGTCTGCCGCCTCTACCGTGCCGCGGCCCGGCTCATGCCGTGGCTCAGCCGGAGCTGAAAATTCTGCCACGGCAGGCTGTTTTCCCGCTTTTTATTGATACCTTTGCACAAATTTGAATTTCCATGTGCGAAATACCTGATTACAACAACGACTCCGTGCGCCGCCGCGACCGACTGCTCGGCGTGGAGAGGGCAGCCGCGCTGCTGCGCCGGGGCGAGTATGCCGTGCTCTCAATGGTTGAGGAGCGCGGCGGCAGTCCCGCCGGCTACGGCCTGCCCGTGAGCTATGTGTGGGACGGCGGCAGCCGCATTTACATTCACTGCGCGCCCCAGGGCCACAAGCTGCGCTGCCTCGACGCCGTGCCGGAGGCCTCGCTCTGCGTGGTGGGGCGCACGAGGGTGCTGCCCCAGAAGTTCACAACCGAATATGAGAGCGTGCTGCTCCGCGGCACCGTGTCGCGCGGGCTGCCCGACAGCGAGCGCATGGAAGCCCTCAGAATGATAGTCGGGAAGTATTCGCCGGGCCACGAAGCCGTGGGCATGAAGTATGCCGCAGCCTCGTTCAGCCGCACCGAGGTGCTCAGGTTCGACATCGTGTCGGCCTCGGGCAAGTGCAAGGAGGTGGCCCAATGAGCCGTGCCGTGCTTGCCGCCGCGCTGGCCCTGGTGATGGCGCTGCCGTCGTCGTGCCGCCAGCGTGAGGCCGCCCCGGGCCGCTTCACGGTGGAGGTGATTAACGGCCACACGCCAGTGAAAGACCAGGGGCGCAGCGAGTCGTGCTGGGCTTACGCCATGCTGTCGGCCATCGAGACGGAGCACATCATGCGGGGCGACTCCGTGCACCTGTCGGTCGACTACGCCATAAGGATGCGCATGGCCGACGAGTTCCGCCGCTGTTATCTCGGCGGGGGCGCCGGCGGGGTGGCCACGCGCGGCACGGCCATGACCCTCGTGGCCACAATCATGCGCCACGGCATAGTGCCCTACGACGCCTACAGCCGCCACAGCGTGCCTTCGGCCGCCGTGCTGGCCCGCAAGCTCAGCCGCACGGCGGCCATGGCGGCCCGCCGCCGCATGGGGCTGGAGTGCAGCGACGGGCTGCTCAAGGAGCTGCTCGACGAGTCGCTGGGCCACACGCCGCCCGCAGTCCATATGTATGGCGCGACGTATTCGCCGCAGGAGTTTGCCCGCAGCGTGTGCGCCCCGGGCGAGTATGTGGCGCTGACCAGCTTCACCCACCATCCGTTCTATTCCGACTTTGCCCTCGAAGTGCCCGACAACGTGGAGCGCAGCCTGTTTCACAACGTGCCGCTTGACACCCTCGTGAGCCGCATGGAGCGCGCCGTGAGGGCCGGGCGCGGCGTCTGCTGGGAGGGCGACGTGAGCGAGCCGGGCTTCAGCTTCGCCCGGGGCGTGGCCCGGATGCCGCAGGGCGCGGCAGCCACCCAGGCCGACAGGCAGCGCGCCTTCGAGCGCTTCGACACCACCGACGACCACTGCATGGCCGTGGTGGGGCTGGCGCGCGACGCCCGGGGCGGCCTCTTCTTCATCATGAAGAACTCCTGGGGCACGGCCAATCCCTATGGCGGAATGGTCTATGTGTCAGAGAATTACGTGCGGATGAAGACAATAGCCGTGGTGATGCCCGGCTTTGAGTTTTGAGTTACGAGTTTTGAGTTACGAGTTTTGAGTTACGAGTTGTTTGCACATCCAGCAACTCGTAACTCAAAACTCAAAATTCGTAATTCAAAACTACTTCACCCACCTCACGTAGTCGGCCTTGCGCGGCTTGGCCTCCAGGGGCTGTCCGTCGGCGGGGTAGCCCAGCACGCAGTGGCCGATGCCCTCGTAGTCGCCCTCGATGCCCCACTGGCGGAGCAGCTCTTTGCCCTCGGCGGAGCCGAACACCTCGCGGGCGCGGTGAATCCAGCAGCTGCCCAGGCCCACGGCGTGGGCGGCGTTCATCAGGTTGCCCATGACGAGCGAGCCGTCATAGAGGTAGGTGGGGCGGCTGCGGTCGGCCAGCACCACAAGCACCACGGGGGCTCCGTAGAACGGGTCCGACTGCGTTCCGAGCACGGCCGCGTTGAGCCTTGACAGGCGGTCGCGCACCTCTTTGTTAGTCACGGCCACTATCACGGGCGACTGTGCGCCCCGGCCCGTGGGGGCAAAGGTGCCCGCCCTCACCACGGCCTCTGTCAGCTCGTCGGAGGGCATCACGTCAGGCTTGTAGCCGCGCACGCTGCGGCGCGTCTCAAGACAGTTAAGAGTTTCGTTTGTCATAGTTTGCTTTTATTGGTTTTTTCAGTGCAAATTTACAGTTTTTCCGCTTGTTTTGCCTCACGGTGTGCGGCTTTTTTCGTAATTTTGAGGCCAAAAAAGTTATGAGGAGATTGCTGTTCTGCATTTCGCTGGCTGCCGTGCTGTCATTGGCCGCGCTGCCCGCCGCCCCGGGCGGAGGCTTCCCCGAGGTGTGGCGGGCGGGCACGGTGGTTAGCGACGAGGCCGTGGCCGAGGCCGGCCTTGACCGCTGCTTTGTGGTTGAGGAGGTGGGCGACGCCGTGTTCAGCCGCATGAGGGGCAAGTCGTGGGCGCCGGGCTGCACTCTGAGGCGCGGCCAGCTGCGCTATCTGAGGCTGCTGCACCGCAACATGGAGGGCCGCGCCCAGCTGGGCGAGATGGTGGTGAACGCGGCCATAGCGGACGACGTGGCGCGCATCTTCCGCCGCCTCTACGAGGCGGGCTACCGCATAGGGCGCATGGTGCTTATCGACGACTATGGCGCCGACGACGAGGCGTCGATGCGGGCGAACAACACCACGTGCTTCAACTTTCGCTTCCAGACGGGCTCGCGCACCCGCGTGTCGAAGCACGGCATGGGGATGGCCGTTGACATCAACCCGCTCTACAACCCCTATGTGCGCCGGCGCAGGAACGGAATGTTTCACGTGGAGCCATCGACGGGCCGCAAGTACGCCTTCCGCCGCGACGGCCGGAGCGACATCCCCTGCAAGATAGACCGCCGCGACCTGGCTTACAAGTTGTTCACCGAGGCCGGATTCAGGTGGGGTGGGGCGTGGCGCAGCGTTAAGGACTACCAGCATTTTGAGAAGTAGAGGCCGCGCCGGCGGATTAACCAAAATTCAGAAGCGTTAAAATCCGGGGCGCTTTGCCCTCTGAATTTTCGCGAATTTGAAAATAAAAATCCTTTGGCCGCAAATTCGGGCAATATGAGTGTGCGGTTGTAACTCATTGGCCTAATTAGAATTATTGGACTAATTAGCCCGATTGTGCAATAAAACCACCCTCCGAAACCGCCCTTTTCAGCCCCGAAACGGCTCCTTTTCGGCCCGCAAAAAGGCACTTTTCGCCCTGCGATATAGGCCATATCGCAATGCAAAACGGCCCATATCGCGATGCGATATGGGCCGTTTTGCAAAGTCAATGGGTGTTCGGGGCATTCCGAGAGGCCAAAAACCGCCCGGGAAATTCTATTTCGGCTGGAAACGAAGTGTTAAATTCAAGGAGACAGGAGGCAGGAGACGGGAGACAGACAACGGCTCCATAGTCAGCCTTTTTCCAACTCTTAATTCTTCATTCCCAACTCTTAATTCTTCATTCCTAACTCTTAATTCTTCTCCCGTCTCCACTGTGGGGAGAGGCCGCTGCGCCGAAAGGAGGGATGCGTGGGCTTTGAAGGCAGCACGCGGGTAATTCTTTTAATTTTTAATCTTTAATTTTTAATTGCTTTTCTTCATTCCTAACTCTTAATTCTTAATTCTTCTCGCCCGCCGCTCAGTGCGCCTCAAGCCAGTTGGCGCCCCAGCCGCAGTCGGCCACGAGGGGCACCCGCATCTCGAAGGCGCCCTGCATCTCCTCGATGACGATGCGCTCCACAAGCTCTTTCTCCTCGGGCAGGACGCTGAAGTTCAGCTCGTCGTGCACCTGCAGGATCATCTTCGAGCGCACGCCCTCGGCCCTGAAGCGGTTGTGGATGCGTATCATGGCCACCTTGATGATGTCGGCGGCGGTGCCCTGTATGGGCGCGTTGATGGCGTTGCGCTCGGCGAAGCCGCGCACGGTGGCGTTGCGCGAGTTGATGTCGGGCAGGTAGCGGCGGCGGCCGAAGAGCGTCTCCACGTAGCCTTGGGCGCGGGCCTGCTCCTTGACGCTCTCCATGTAGTCGCGCACGCGGGGGAAGGTGTCGAAGTAGCCGTCGATGAGCTGCCGCGCCTCGTCGCGGCTGATGTCGAGCCGCTCGGCCAGTCCGAATACCGTTATGCCGTAGATGATGCCGAAGTTGGCCCGCTTGGCCTTGGTGCGCTGCTCGCGCGTGACCTCGCCGATGGGCACCTTGTAGATGCGGGCGGCCGTGGCGGCGTGGATGTCGTGGCCCTCGCGGAATGCCTCGGTCATGTTGTCGTCGCCGCTGAGGTGGGCCATGACGCGCAGCTCTATCTGGCTGTAGTCGGCCGAGAAGAACAGGCAGCCCGGCTCGGGCACGAAGGCCTTGCGTATCTCCTTGCCGTCCTCGCCGCGCACGGGTATGTTCTGCAGGTTGGGTTCGCTCGACGAGAGGCGACCGGTGGCCGTGACGGCCTGGTTGTAGGACGTGTGGATGTGGCCCGTGCGGGGGTTGACGAGCCTGGGCAGGGCGTCCACGTAGGTGCTGAGCAGCTTCTTCAGCCCGCGGAACTCCAGTATGCGGGGCACAATCTCGCTGCGCCCGCGCAGGTCCTGGAGCACCTCCTCGCTGGTGACGTACTGCCCGCTCTTGGTCTTCTTGGGCTTGTCAATGATCTTCAGGCGGTCGAAGAGCACCTCGCCCACCTGCTTGGGCGACGAGATGTTGAACTCCGCGCCGGCCAGGCTGTAGACCGTCTGCTCCACGTCGCGCATCCGGGCGGTGAGTATGGCCGACGTCTCGGCCAGCGAGGCGGTGTCGAGCCTGACGCCCTCAAGCTCCATCGAGGCCAGCACGGGCATCAGCGGCATCTCCATTTCGCGGAACAGCCGGTCGGCGCCCATGCGCCCCAGCTCCGGCTCAAGGCGGTTCTTGAGCCTCAGGGTCACGTCGGCGTCTTCGGCGGCGTAGTCGCAGACATCCTCCGGCGGCACGTCGCGCATTGACTTCTGGCGCTTGCCCCTGGGGCCGATAAGCTCCTCGATGTGCACGGTGCGGTAGCCGAGGAGCGTCTCGGCCATGTAGTCCATGTTGTGGTGAAGCTCGGGCTGCAGCAGATAGTGGGCCAGCATGGTGTCGAACATGGGGCCGGCCAGGCTCACGCCGTAGCCCGCCAGCACCTCGAGGTCGTACTTGAGGTTCTGCCCTATCTTGAGTATCGAGGGATGTTCATACAGCGGTTTGAATATGTTAACAATCTTTTGGGCCTCTTCACGGTCTGCCGCCACAGGCACGTAGAACGCCTTGCCTTCCTCGGCGGCAAAGCTCAGCCCCACGAGTTCTGCCCCGACAGCCTGCGTTGAAGTGGTTTCTGTGTCTATGCTCAGCTCTTGTTTTGTCAATAAAAAGTCACGAAGAGAAATCATATCGTTCTCACTGACAGCCATTTTGTAGTCATGAGGCGTGGTGAAAATGCTTTCAAGCCCGGCTGATTCAGGAGTTTCTGTGCCGTCGCCCGGATTTAAGCCGAAGAGGTCGGGCTGCAAATTACTGTTTGTTTGCTTATTTTCCGTTTTTTTAAGAATGCGGTTTTTGAAGCTCTTGAACTCCAGCTCATCGAACAGTTCGCCCAGCCGGGCCTCGTCGGGCTGGGCCACTCTGAGCGCGTCGAGGTCCAGCTCGACGGGGGCGTCGGTCTTGATGGTGGCCAGGAACTTGGAGAAGCGAATCTTGTCGGCGTTCTCCTCGATTTTCTTCTTGAGCGCTCCCTTGAGCCTGTCGGTTGAGGCGAGCAGCCCCTCCACGCTGCCGAACTCGGCGATGAGCTTCGCGGCGGTCTTCTCGCCCACGCCCGGGCAGCCCGGAATGTTGTCGGCCGAGTCGCCCATCAGGCCGAGCAGGTCTGTCACCTGGGCGGGCGAGGCGATGCCGTACTTGGCCTCCACCTCCTCAGGCCCCATCACCTCGTAGCCGGCGTCGCCGTAGCGCGGGCGGTACATCCGCACGTTCGGGCCCACGAGCTGGGCGTAGTCCTTGTCGGGGGTGAGCATGAAGGTCTGCACCCCGGCCCCGGCGGCCTTGGCGGCGAGCGTGCCTATCACGTCGTCGGCCTCGTAGCCGTCGGCCTCGAGGATTGGTATGCGGTAGGCTCGCAGTATGTCCTTGATGATGGGTACGGCCCGCCTGATGTCCTCGGGGCACGCCTCGCGCTGCGCCTTGTACTCGGGGAAGGCCTCGTGGCGGAATGTCGGGCCGGCGGGATCGAAGGCCACGCCGATGTGCGAGGGCTTCTCGCGGGTCAGCACCTCGTTGAGCGTGTTCACAAAGCCCATGACGGCCGATGTGTTCAGCCCTTTGGAGTTTATCCGGGGGTTCTTGATGAATGCGTAGTAAGCGCGGTAGATGAGCGCGTAGGCGTCCAAAAGAAACAATTTCTCCATCTTTGTGTCTTTTTAATGCGTAAAATTACTAAAATAATTCCGCATAATCCGATAAAATAACTACTTTTGTATCAAATTTCGGATAATGGACTATTTATCACTCATCAAGGAGCCGATAGAAAAGGAACTGGGGGAGTTTAACGCGCTTTTCAACGCTTCCATGACCCACACCGACGGAATGCTCTCGCAGGCTCTGGCCCACATCAGGCAGAAGGCGGGCAAGCGCATGCGCCCGATGCTGATACTGCTGGCGGCGCGCAACTACGGCGCGGTGACGGCGGCGACGCAGAACTCGGCCGTGGGGCTGGAGCTGCTGCACACGGCGAGCCTCGTGCACGACGACGTGGTGGACGAGAGCGCCGAGCGCCGGGGGCAGGCCTCGCTCAACGCCACCTACAACAACAAGGTGGCGGTGCTCGTGGGCGACTATCTGCTCTCCACGGCTCTGCTGCACGTCTCGCTCACCGGCAACCAGGCCATCGTGCAGTATCTGGCCGAGCTGGGCCGCACGCTGGCCAGCGGCGAGATTCTGCAGCTGTCCAATATCCGCAACCAGGACATATCGGAGGAGGTCTACTATCAGGTGATCCGCCAGAAGACGGCGGCGCTCTTCGAGGCGTGCTGCGCCATCGGGGCGCTCTCGGCGGGGGCCTCCGGGGCCGGCATCGAGGCCGCGAAGGACTTCGGCCGCAACCTCGGCATGGCCTTCCAGATTCGCGACGACATCTTCGACTACTTCCCGTCTGCCGACATAGGCAAGCCCACGGGCAACGACATGGCCGAGGGAAAGCTCACACTGCCGGCCATCCACGCCCTCAACACCACCGGCGACGAGGCCATGGCGGCCATTGCCCGGCGCGTGAAGGAGGGCACGGTGACGCCCGGTGAAATCGCCGCTTTGGTGGAATTCACCAAGGAAAACGGCGGAATTGAGTATGCCCGGCGGCGCATGGAGGAGCTGCGCGGCCTGTGCCTCGGCTTCATCGGCGCCAACGTGGCCGACGGCGGCATAGCGCGCGCCCTGACGGCTTACGTCGATTTTGTGATTGACAGGGAGAAGTGAGGGATTTTTTTACAGACCTTCCGGCTTATAAGACCTATGGGTCTTACAGGCCTTATAAGTCTTATGACCGTGGATGATTCTTGTGCTCCGGTGGCAATCGGCGTGTCACGGCTTGCTGCCATTGCGCCTGCGCCATTCCATCCGGGCCCGGTACATTTCCTCTCGGATGCCACCTTGCTCCATGAAATCCTTTTTCAGGCGGTCAATGAGTTTCTTGAGAAAAGTGTCGGTCTGGTGGATTAGGGTGATGGCGATGTTGGCCACAGTCTCGTCAGAGCGTATCTTGACGGCCTTGCGGTAGTAAGCGCTGTCGTTGTGTCTGGCGCATACAGCCCTTGCTTGCACAGCCTTGGCCGATGACAGCGGCCAAAGCTCTTTTTCCCTCACCCTTAAATAGTCTTCGTAATCAACCAGTAGTTCCTGCAGGCTGGCCTTGGCCACATTTATAAGTTTCAGTTCTGTCTCTTTAGAAGCGGTGCTTGCCGCGCACCCCTCGGCTATGTTTTGCTTGCATGAGCGTGCGGCCTGCACCATCTGGTCGATGGTCCTGTCGCCTTTTTCAAGGTACTTGTGTGCAAAATAGAATGTTACATCGTACACGCATTCTGCCTTTTGATAGGCTTTCAGATTGCGGTAGTTGCCGCGGTTGGGCAGAAACTGCTGTATTTGTGGCTCGCTCATTTCTTTGTTTTATTGTGTTATGGTCTTTATAGGGCCTATGGGGCTTATAGGCCTTATAAGCCTGATAGGGGCCATAGGCCCTTGGCTGTTTCTTGTTTCCTCAGAAGAACCTCGTCTCCTCGCCCACAATCTCGCTGAGCAGCTGGTTGGCCAGGCGGCTGGTGCCGAGGCGGAACCACCGGGCGGTGAGCCATTTTTCGCCCAGAAGCTCTTTCGCGATGGTGTAGTGGATAAGTGCGTCGGTGACGGAATTGAGGCCGCCAGCGGGCTTGAAACCCACCTGTATGCCCGTCTGGTCGTGGTACTCCCTGATGGCCTGGCACATCACGTAGGCCGCCTCGGGCGTGGCGGCGGGCTGCAGCTTGCCCGTGGACGTCTTGATGAAGTCGGCCCCGGCGTACATGGCCAGCAGCGCGGCGCGCTTTATGTTGGCCGCCGTCTTGAGGCATCCCGTCTCGAGGATGACCTTCATGGGGCGCTCGCCGCAGACGGCCTTCAGCTCGCCGAGGTCGTCGCTCAGCCCCTCGTAGTCGCCGCTGAGGTACTTGCCCACGGGCATCACCGTGTCTATCTCGGTGGCGCCGTCGCCGATGGCCAGGGCGGTCTCGGCCACCTTGACCTCCTGGAACGTCTGCGACGAGGGGAAGCCGCCCGTCACGCAGGCTATGCCCACGCCCTCCACCTCGAGCGACTGGCTCACGGTGCGGGCGAAGCAGGGGTAGACGCACAGGGTGGCCACGTGCGGCAGGTCGGGGTGGGCGTCCTCAAACTGGTTGACGCGCTCGGTCAGCGCCAGGATGCTCTCGTCGGAGTCGGTGGTATTGAGCGATGTCAGCTCGATGCAGCCCATGAGGAACCGCTTTACCTCCGGCGTGTCGTTCTCGTGCACTTTCTCGGCTATGAGCTTCCTCACGGCCTCCCTCACGCTCTCGTCAGAGATGCCGGTGTCATACTTTGCCAGCGCCTCGTCGTACTTGCTCATGCGCGGCTCCGCGCCGTGGCGGTGCGCGCTGTCGTTGTGGTTGTCAGTCATTATCGGTCAGTTTTTTGTTGTTTACGTGTCTGTTCCTGTCTCTCTCGGTCTTTTTCGCCATGTTGCGGCGCAGCTCCTCGGTCAGGTCGGTGCCCGTCTGGTTGGCTATGCAGAGCAGCACCCACAGCACGTCGGCCAGCTCGTCGCCCAAGTTGGCCCGCTCGCCGGGCTTGAAGCTCTGCTCGCCGTAGGTGCGGGCGATGACGCGGGCCAGCTCGCCCACCTCCTCGGTGAGCACGGCCATGTTGGTAAGCTCGGAGAAGTAGCGCACGCCGTAGGTCTTTATCCATTGGTCAACGAGCCGCTGCGCCTCGCGGATGGTTATTTCGTCCATTGTTGTTGCTTGTTTTTCGGTAATGTTTTGTTTGCTTTTCGGTGCACAGGGCGCTCACTCCTTGTTCTTCGTGTCCATGCAGATGGTCACGGGGCCGTCGTTGACCAGCTCCACCTTCATGTCGGCGCCGAACTCGCCCGTGGCCACGGGGCGGCCCGCGGCGGCCGACATGGCGCGGCAGAAGTAGTCGTAGAGCGGCACGGCGAGGTCGTGGCCGGCGGCGCGGATCCACGAGGGGCGGTTGCCCTTCTTGTAGGATGCCATGAGCGTGAACTGGCTCACCACCATCACCTCGCCGCCAACGTCACTGAGGGGCAGGTTCATCACGCCGTCGGCGTCGTCGAAGACGCGCAGCGCGGCAATCTTCCTCACCAGCCAGTCGGCGTCATCGCGGGTGTCGTCGTGGCCTATGCCCAGCAGGACCACGAAGCCCGGGCCGATGGCCGACCTTACGCTTCCGCCTATTGTCACTTGCGCGCGGCTCACGCGCTGTATCACTGTTCTCATATCGTTTTGTGTCTGTTTGTTGTCTGTCGCGTGCTTCAGCGGCTCCGCGCCGCCCGGGGGCGTCGGCCCGTTGTTGCGCCGGGGGCGCGGCGCCGATACTGCAAAGATAGTGATTTTGGCTCTAAACTCAAAATTTCGGGCGGCGATAGCAATTAAAAATTAAAGATTAAAAATTAAAAGAATTACCTGCGTGGCGGCCAGCAGCCAGTGCATCCGCCGTTCGGCGCAGCGGCCTCTCCCCACACAGGGGAGACGGAAGAAGAATTAAGAGTTAGGAATGAAGAATTAGGAGTTGGAAAAAAAGGCGGACTATGGCGCCGTTGTCTGTCTCCTGTCTCCAGCCTCCTGTCTCCTTGAATTTAACACTTCGTTTTCGGGTGAAATAGAATTTGGAAACCGCTTTTTGCCCTCTCGGAATGCCCAAGATGTCCCGCTATTTTGCAAAAAGACCCATATTGCATCGCGATATAGGCCATATTGGAATGCGAAATGGCCTATATCGCAGGGCGAAATGACCCTTCTCAGGGGGCCAAGAAAGGCCGTTTTGGGGCTGAAAAGGGGCGTTCCGGGGGCTGATTTTATTGCACAATAAGGCTAATTAGTCCAATAAGTCTAATTAGGCCAATGAGTTACAACTGCACACTCATATTGCCCGAATTTGCGGACGGGGGCAGATTGTTTTCAAATCCGCGAAATTTCAGGGGGCAAAAAGCTTGGATTTTTAACAATGGTGAATTTGTATTAACGGGGGTGGGGCGGCGGCTTCCGCTCACCGCCTGCCGTCAGCCTCGCCGTGGAAGTGGCTGTAGACGATGGCCGCCTTGGCCTTGCCCACGGCCGAGGCGAGCGTCTCCATGTCGGCCTCGCGTATGTGCCTGACGCTCTTGAGCGCCTTGAGCAGGGCGTCGCGGCTCTTGGGGCCAACGCCCTTGATGTCGTCAAGCTCTGAGTGCAGGGCGTGCCTGGAGCGCTTGTCGCGGTGGAAGGTTATGGCGAAGCGGTGCACCTCGTCCTGTATCTGCGTGAGCAGGCGGAACAGCTCGCTGTCGGTCTTCATGCCCACCACCACGGGCGGAAAGCCGTAGAGCAGCTCGTTGGTGCGGTGGCGGTCGTCCTTGGCCAGTCCGGCGATGGGTATCGAGAGGCCCAGCTCGTCTTCCACCACCTCGCGCACCACCTCCATCTGGCCCCGCCCGCCGTCGGTTATGATGAGGTCGGGCAGGGGCTGCTCCTCCTCCACAAGGCGGCTGTAGCGCCGGCGCACCACCTCCTTCATCGAGGCGTAGTCGTCAGGCCCGCTCACGGTCTTGATGTTGTACTTGCGGTAGTCCTTCTTGCTGGGCTTCATCTTCTTGAACACCACGCAGGCGGCCACGGCGTCGGTGCCCGATATGTTGGAGTTGTCGAAGCACTCTATCTGGTAGGGCATCTTGGGCAGGCGCAGCGCGGCCTGAATCTCCTTCATCAGCCGCACCGACTTCTGCTCGGGGTTGAGCTTCTCGGCCTGCTTGAGGCGGTCGAAGCGGTACTGGCGGCAGTTCATCACCGACAGGTCGAGCAGCGTCTTCTTGTCGCCCCGCTGGGGCACGGTGAGCGTTATCCCCTCAAGCTTGAGGTCGAGCGCGAAGGGCAGTATTATCTCGCGCGAGGTGCTCTTGAACCGCTCGCGCATCTCGACGATGCCCAGCGCGAGCAGCTCCTCGTCGCTCTCGTTGAGCCGCTTGCGGTATTCGAACGTGAACGACTGGTTGATGCTGCCGCCGGTCACGTGGATATAGTTGATGAAAGCCGTCTTCTCGTCGCTCGTTATGGAGAAAACGTCGGTGTTGTCGATGGTGTGGCTCACCACCTCGCTCTTGGCCGCGAAGCCCGATATGAGCAGGTAGCGCCGCTTTACCTCCTCGGCCTCCTCGAAGCGGAGCTGCTCCGCGAGCGTCTCCATCTCCTCGCGGAGCTTCTGGAGCACCCCCCGCGTGTTGCCCTTGAGTATCTCCCGCGCCTGAGCTATGTTGCGCTGGTAGTCCTCAAAGGTCTGCTTGCCCACGCAGGGCGCGCCGCAGTTCTTGATGTGGTACTCCAGGCAGACGCTGTACTTCTTCTTCTCGATGCCCTCCTTCGTTATCGGGAATCGGCACGTGCGCGGCCGGCAGAGCTTCTTTATGAGGTCGAGCACGGCGTACATCGAGCCGAGGTGGGAGTAGGGACCGTAGTAAGTGCCCCACTTCTTGTTGATGGTGCGGGTCTTGAACACGCGCGGAAACATCTCGTTGGTCACGCAGATGCTGGGGTATGTCTTGCCGTCCTTCAGCAGAACGTTGTAGCGCGGGTTGTACTTCTTTATCAGGCTGTTCTCCAGCAGCAGCGCGTCCTCCTCGGTGTTCACCACGGTGTAGGATATGTCGTGAATCTTGCTGACCAGCACCTTGGTCTTGAAGCGGTCCACCTCAGCGTGGAAATATGACGACACGCGGCTCTTCAGGTTCTTGGCCTTGCCCACATAGATTATCGTTCCGTGCTCGTCGTAGTACTGATAGCTGCCGGGCTTCTCCGGCAGACGGCTCACAATGCCTTTGAGATAGGCCAGCCGCTTCTCGTTTTCTTCTTTTGTCATGGTCTGTAAGTGCTTTGTCTTTAGTGTGTTATGCTCCTGCTGTTTCACGTGGAACTTCTGCCCCGCGCCCTGTCTGCGCCTGCTGCGGCCGGCCTTGTGGCCGCTGCGGGGCGGCTTTCGCGCCGCCCGGCCCTACCGAAAGCCGCCGGGCGAATGCTTGTGCGCTTTCTCCCGGCGGCTGTCAAGGCTTCTGCCAGCTTCCGCTCACACTTTGAGCAGGGTGCTGATTTCCGTTCCTGCGGGGAAGACGTCGCGCCCCTTGATGTCGCGGTCGTTTATCTCGATGATGAAGTTCACGTAGATTTTCTTCGGATTGAACTTGCCCACGAGGTTGAACGCGGCGTGCATCGTGCCGCCCGTGGCCAGCAGGTCGTCGTGCAGCAGCACCACGTCGTCTTCGCTGATGGCGTCTTTGTGAATCTCGATGGTGTCCGTTCCGTATTCTTTCTCATAGGTCTCCTGTATCGTTTCGCCCGGCAGTTTGCCCGGCTTGCGGCAGAGCACAACGCCGGCGCCCAGCCTCACGGCCAGCGCCGAGGCCAAAACGAACCCCCGGCTCTCTATTCCCACAATCTTGGTTATGCCGTGGTCCTTGTAAATCTCGTAGAGCTCGTCCACCATTATGCGCAGACATTCGGGGTTGCGGAACAGCGTTGTGACGTCTCTGAAGTTGATTCCTTTCTTGGGAAAATCCTGAATGCTTCTCAGGTTTGCCAATAACGTTTTGTTGTTCATATTCAATGAGTTACGTATGTTTGCTTTACTTGAATGTTTCACGTGGAACCTTGCGTGGCGGCCTCTTCCGTCGCGGCCGTCAGGCCGCCCGCGCCGGGCGGCGGCTCAGCGCCCCATCAGCACCAGCAGCACGTTGATGTCGCTCGGCGAGACGCCCGGGATGCGGCCCGCCTGCGCCAGCGTAACGGGGTCTATGGCTTCGAGCTTCTGGCGTGCCTCAGTTGACAGCTGCTGCATCTCGGCGTAGCGGAAGTGCCCTTTGATCTTTATGTCCTCCAGCCGGCGCATCTTTTCGGCCACCATCTGCTCGCGCTCAATGTAGCCTTTGTACTTTATCTTTATCTCTGCGGCCTCCGCTATCTCTTCCTTGCGGTTTCGCGGCGCGTTGATTTTCTCTTTGAGGTCCGGCAGGACTTCGGCAAGCGCGCCGAGGCTCAGCTGCGGGCGGGCAAGAAGGTCTATGAGCTTGCAGCCCTCGCGGAGCGGGGTGGTGGAGCGGTTCTCGAGAAACGGGTTGATCTCGGCCGTCCTGACGTGCCGTGTCTTGCAGAACGCCGTGATTTCGCCGATGGCGTTTTTCTTCTCCATCCACCAGTCGTAGCGCCTGCGGTCGGCCAGTCCTGTTGCGTATGCGCGTTCCGTCAGCCGCGCGTCGGCGTCGTCCTGACGCAGCAGTATGCGGTATTCCGCCCTCGACGTGAACATGCGGTAAGGCTCGTCAACGCCCTTCGTCACGAGGTCGTCGATGAGAACGCCAATATAGCTCTCGTCGCGCCGCATCTCGAAAGGCTCCCCGCCGCCGCAGAGCAGGGCGGCGTTGGCGCCCGCCACGAGGCCCTGTCCGGCGGCTTCCTCGTAGCCAGTGGTTCCGTTCACCTGTCCGGCGAGGAACAGACCGCCTATTATCTTCGATTCCAACGTGTGCTTCAGCTGCGTGGGGTCGAAGAAATCGTATTCTATCGCGTAGCCGGGACGGTAGACGCGGGCGTCGCGCAGGGCGGGAATCTTGCGCAGGGCTGCAATCTGCACGTCGGCCGGCAGCGACGACGAGAATCCGTTCAGATACATCTCGTTGGTGTTCTCGCCCTCCGGCTCGAGGAACAGCGGGTGCTGCTCCTTGTCGGGGAATGTCACGATCTTTGTCTCTATCGACGGGCAGTAGCGCGGCCCGATGCTCTTTATCTGCCCGTTGTAGAGCGGCGAGTCGGCCAGCGCCGAGCGCAGCGTGTCGTGCACGGCGGGATTGGTGTAGCACGTCCAGCAGGGCAGCTGCTCCAGCACGCGGTGGCTGCCCATGAAGCTGAACTGGTGGAAGTCGTTCTCGCCCTCCTGTATCTCCATGTCGTCGAAGTGCACCGAGCGGCGGTCTATGCGCACGGGTGTGCCCGTCTTCATCCTGGCGGAGCGTATGCCGTGGCGCGTGATGCTCTCCGTGAGGTGCGGCACGGCGGGTTCGGCTATGCGTCCGCCCGCCACCCGGCATCGCCCGATGTGCATAAGGCCGTTGAGAAAGGTGCCAGCGGTGATGACCACGGCGCGCGCCCGCAGCTCCACGCCCCACACCGTGCGCACCCCGGCGGCCTGTCCGCCCTCTGTGAGCAGCTCGTCGGCCTGGTCCTGCCAGATGTCGAGACCTGGCGTGTTGTCCAGTTCCGTGCGCCACTGCCAGATGAACTTGCCGCGGTCGCACTGCGCCCTGGGGCTCCACACGGCCGGCCCCTTGCTGCGGTTGAGCATCCGGAACTGTATGGCGGTGGCGTCGGTGACCAGCCCCATGCGCCCCCCGAGGGCGTCGATCTCCCTCACAATCTGCCCTTTGGCAATGCCTCCGACGGCCGGGTTGCAGCTCATCTGGGCGATTTTGTTCATGTCCATCGTCACGAGGCATGTCTTCGCGCCGAGCCGCGCCGCCGCTGCGGCCGCCTCGCATCCGGCGTGGCCGCCCCCGACGACAATCACATCATAGTTCAGTCTCATCTTCTTCTGCAATTTTCCGGTGGGTTGGGGCGGCTCTCTTCGGGTGCGCCCGCCGGCCTGCGCGGCGCCCGGCGCGGCTCAACGGCCGCAGCCAGCCGCTGGCGGTTGGCAGGCGTCCTGTCTCGCCCCATCCCACAGCGTGTGGTAAAACTCGGCGCAAAATTAAGAATAAAAATCGATTTTTGCTTTAAAACGCTTTGATTTATCATTAAATTATAGTAATTTTGCGCACAGAAAAAAGTCTGTTTTTACCTAATTTGAAGGAGAGGGCGCGCTGGCGTCCGCAGCGGGGCGTGCCTTGGCGCGTGTCCGTTGGTGGGAGCTAATTTTATTTCTAACTATTAAATAATTAAATTTTCAATCATTTATGTGGTTAATCAATTCTTCTATCGGTAGGAAGGTTGTGATGTCGGTCACCGGCATTGCGCTTGTTCTATTCCTGACATTCCACATGTCAATGAACATTGTGGCCCTCTTCTCAGCGGAAGGCTACAACATGGTTTGTGAGTTCCTGGGTGCCAACTGGTACGCCCTCGTGGCCACGCTCGGCCTGGCAGCCCTGGCTGTGATTCACATTGTCTACGCCTTCATGCTGACAATGCGCAACCTCAAGGCCCGCGGCACAGAGCGCTATGCCGTGACCGTGCGCCCGGAAAAGGTGGAGTGGGCGTCGCAGAACATGCTCGTGCTGGGCATTATCGTGCTGCTCGGCCTGCTGCTTCACCTGTTCAACTTCTGGTTCAACATGATGTTCGCCGAGCTTACGGGCATGATTGTGGCCCACGACCCGGCCGACGGCTTCGCCTACATCGTCGACACGTTCGCCAATCCGGTTTACGTCGTGCTCTATATCGTGTGGATTGCCGCAATCTGGTTCCACCTCTCGCACGGCTTCTGGAGCGCTCTTCAGACTCTGGGATGGAACGGCAAGGTGTGGTTCTGCCGCTGGAAGGTGATAGGCATTGTCTACACCACGCTGCTCATGCTCGGTTTCCTCGTCGTGGTGCTTGCCTTCGCGTTCGGCATTGCCCCGAGCCTCTGCTGCTAATTCAAAATTCGTAATTCAACATTCATAATTCAAACAGTTATGGCTAAACAATTAGATTCAAGGATTCCTGAAGGCCCCGTGGCCGAGAAATGGACCAATTATAAGGCTCACCAGCGCCTGGTGAACCCCAAGAACAAGCTGAAGCTCGACGTGATTGTTGTCGGCACGGGTCTGGCCGGAGCCAGCGCGGCCGCCACTCTGGGCGAGCAGGGCTTCAATGTGCTCAACTTCTGCATACAGGACTCGCCCCGCCGCGCCCACTCCATTGCCGCCCAGGGCGGCATCAACGCCGCCAAGAACTACCAGAACGACGGCGACTCCGTCTACCGCCTGTTCTACGACACTGTGAAGGGCGGCGACTACCGCGCCCGCGAGGCCAACGTCTACCGTCTGGCCGAGGTGTCCAACAACATCATCGACCAGTGCGTGGCTCAGGGAGTGCCTTTCGCACGCGAGTACGGCGGCATGCTTGCCAACCGCTCTTTCGGCGGAGCGCAGGTGTCGCGCACTTTCTATGCCAAGGGACAGACCGGCCAGCAGCTGCTGCTCGGCGCATACTCTGCCCTGAGCCGCCAGGTGCACGACGGCAAGGTGAAGCTCTACACGCGCTACGAGATGGCCGACGTGGTGATTGTTGACGGCCGCGCCCGCGGCATCATCGCCAAGAACCTCGTCACGGGCAAGCTGGAGCGCTTCTCGGCCAACGCCGTCGTGATAGCCACCGGAGGCTACGGCAACACCTACTTCCTGTCCACCAACGCCATGGGATGCAACTGCTCCGCCGCCATGGCCTGCTACCGCAAGGGCGCTTACTTCGCCAACCCGTCTTATGTGCAGATTCACCCGACGTGCATCCCCGTGCACGGCGACAAGCAGTCGAAGCTCACGCTGATGTCGGAGTCGCTCCGCAACGACGGCCGCATCTGGGTGCCCAAGAAGCTTGAGGACGCCAAGGCGCTGCAGGCCGGCACCAAGAAGGGCAGCGACATTCCCGAGGAAGACCGCGACTACTACCTTGAGCGCCGCTATCCGGCCTTCGGAAACCTCGTGCCGCGCGACGTTGCCAGCCGCGCCGCCAAGGAGCGCTGCGACAAGGGCTACGGCGTCAACAACACCGGCCGCGCCGTGTTCCTCGACTTCTCCGAGAGCATCGAGCGCCTCGGCATCGACGTTGTGCTGCAGCGTTACGGTAATCTTTTCGATATGTATGAGGAGATCACAGACGTCAATCCGGGCGAGCTGGCCAACGAGATTAACGGCGTGAAGTACTACAACCCCATGATGATCTACCCCGCCATACACTACACCATGGGCGGAATCTGGGTCGATTACGAGCTGATGACCACCATCCCCGGCCTGTTCGCCATCGGCGAGTGCAACTTCTCCGACCATGGCGCCAACCGACTCGGCGCGTCGGCCCTCATGCAGGGCTTGGCCGACGGCTACTTCGTGCTGCCTTACACCATCCAGAACTATCTGGCCGACCAGAAGATATGGCCGCGCCTGAGCACCGATATGCCTGAGTTCGAGGAGGCCGAGAAGGCCGTCGCCGCCGAGACCGACCGCCTGATGGCCATCAAGGGCAAGCGTTCCGTTGACTCCATCCACAAGGAGCTGGGCCACGTCATGTGGGAGTACGTGGGCATGGGCCGCACCGCCGAGGGCCTGAAGACCGGACTCGACAAGATAAAGAAAATCCGCAAGGAGTTCGAGACCAACCTCTTCATCCCCGGAAGCAAGGACGGGCTCAACACCGAGCTTGACAAAGCCATCCACCTGCGCGACTTCATCACCATGGGCGAGCTTATCGCCTACGACGCGCTGTCGCGCAACGAGTCGTGCGGCGGACACTTCCGCGAGGAGTACCAGACCGAGGAAGGGGAGGCCAAGCGCGACGACGAGAACTTCTTCTACGTTGGCTGCTGGGAGTATCAGGGCAGCGACGAGAAGGCGCCCGAGCTTATCAAGGAGCCTCTGCACTACGAGGCAATTAAAGTACAAACCAGAAATTATAAGGACTAACAGATATGGCAAACATTTCATTCACACTGAGATTCTGGCGCCAGAACGGCCCGAAGGCCGAGGGTCACTTTGACACACGCGAGATGAAGGACATCCCCGACGACACCTCTTTCCTCGAGATGCTCGACATTCTCAACGAGCAGCTCATCGAGGAGGGCCAGGAGCCGTTCGTCTTCGACCACGACTGCCGCGAGGGCATCTGCGGCATGTGCTCGCTCTACATCAACGGCCATCCCCACGGCCCCAACACCGGAGCCACCACTTGCCAGCTCTATATGCGCAAGTTCCACGATGGCGACGTGATCACCGTTGAGCCGTGGCGCTCTGCCGCCTTCCCCGTCATCAAGGACTGCATGGTTGACCGCTCCGCGTTCGACAAGATAATACAGGCCGGCGGCTACGTTTCCGTGCGCACAGGCCAGCCTCAGGACGCCAACGCCATCCTCATTCCCAAGGAGAAGGCCGACGAGGCCATGGACTGCGCCACCTGCATCGGCTGCGGCGCCTGCGTGGCAGCCTGCAAGAACGGCTCCGCGATGCTCTTCGTCAGCTCCAAGGTCAGCCAGCTCGCGCTGCTGCCCCAGGGCCGCCCCGAGGCCGCAAAGCGCGCCAAGGCCATGATCATGAAGATGGAGGAGCTGGGCTTCGGCAACTGCACCAATACCCGCGCCTGCGAGGCCGAGTGCCCCAAGAACGAGTCGATAGCCAACATCGCCCGCCTGAACCGCGAGTTCATCAAGGCCAAGCTGAACGACTAAGCCCTGCCTCAGAGGCTGCGAACCAAAAAGCCCCGGGCCGCCTGCTGGCGGTTTCCGGGGCTTTTGCTTTGTCTTTTTCTGTATCGTAGGCACACTTGCCGCAGGCTTGCGTCCTCCGTTCGTGGCTCCTGAGGCCGTTTGCGGGGCCGCTGTGCGCTCTCAGGCGGCCTTCTTGGGCTCCAGCCGCTGCCGCTCCTCGCGGGCCAGCCGGCGGCGGAAGCAGGCGTAGTAAAGCCCTCCGGCGCACGTCAGGCACACCGGGAAGGCCCACCACACGCCCGCCAGCCCCAGGCCGAGCCTTATGCCCAGCAGCCAGCCCAGTGGCAGCGACACCATGAAATAGGAGAAGAACGCGATGTACATCAGCGGCCTGACGTGCGATATGCCGCGCAGGGCGTTGGCGAAGGTGCACTGCAGCCCGTCGCCGAACTGGTAGACCACGAGCGGCACCACCGTCTGGGCCACCAGCGCGCACACCTCGGCGCTGTCTGTGAACCACAGGCTTATCTGCCCGCGCAGCATGAATATCGGCACCGACACCACGCAGGCCGTGGCCAGGATTATGCGGAATCCGGCCCCTGCCGTCAGCCTGACGGACGGCAGGTCGCCCTGTCCGTGGAAGTAGCTCACGCGCACCGCCACGGCTGCCGCCATGCCGTAGTAGACCATGTAGAACGTCTGCGACACGGTGATCATTATCTGGTGGGCCGCCAGGGCCGTCGTGCCGATCCACCCCACGAGTATGGCCGACAGCGAGAACGCCGCCGTCTCCATGCCCATCTGCAGGCCCAGGGGCCATCCCAGGGCGTTCAGCCGGCCGAAGGTGCGCCTGTCCGTGCGTCCGGCGCGGAAGCCGCGGCTGTAGACGGCGTAGCGCCGCGCCGTGAAGAACAGCAGCGCCATGGCCGCCGCCATGGCCGCGCGCGAGGCCAGGGTGGACAGTCCGGCGCCCAGCAGCCCCAGCTCCGGCAGCGGCCCCGCGCCGTAGATGAGCAGCCAGTTGCCCAGAATGTTCATCACGTTGCCGCCTATGAGCACGCACATCGGCGTGCGCGTGTCGCCTATCGCGTCGAAGAACTGCTTGAAGGTGTTCATCCAGCAGACGAACGGCAGCGACACGATGTTCACTATCAGGTAGGGGCGCATGAGCGGCAGCAGCTCGCCGGGCTGGCCCAGCAGGTGCAGGCTGAAGTAGAGGGCGGTGAGCACGGCCAGCAGCACCGCCGCCAGCAGCGTGTTGGCGGCCAGCGCGTTGCGCACCACGGAGCCTATGCTGCCGGTCTCGCCGCGCCCGTAGAGGTTGCCCACCACGGGCGTCAGGCCGTAGGAGAAGCCCATGGCGAAGATTACGAACAGCATGAACATGGTGTTGACGAAGCTCGCGGCGGCCAGCTCCACCATGCTGTGGTGGCCCACCATGATCGTGTCGGCGAAGCCGAGCACGATGTTGCCTATCTGCCCCACTACGATGGGGGCGCCCAGCTTGAGCAGCGTGCGGTAGTGCTGCGCGTGTCGGATAATTGTCATAGCGGGCGCAAAGTTAGCACAAAACGCGCTGACCCGCAAGCCGCGCCACCCTGTTTTTTCCGTAATGCGGGCTCTTGCGGCCGGTGCGGCTGTGGGAGAAACACGAAAAAAGCGCCGCGGCAGACATGATGTCTGGAGCGGCGCCGTGTCAGCGCATGGTAAATATCGAGTTCGTCAGAACTCTTTCCGAAAGGGCTTTCGCCGTATCCCTTCGGATTTGTTCACAGGCCGGGCCTCAGCCCACCTCAATCTTGCGGGCGGGCTTCCCGGCGGCCTTCTCAACCTTGGGCAGGTCTATCGTCAGCACGCCGTCGCCGGCCTTGGCGCTCACCTTGTCCTTGTCAACGTCGTCGGGCAGCAACAGCGTCTGCTCATACTTGCTGTAGGCGAACTCGCGGCGCAGGTAGTGCTCGTGCTTGTTCTCGTCCTTCTTCTCGCCCTTGCTCTCCATCTTGATGTGCAGGTTGCCGTCGTTGTCGATGTTGATCTCGAAATCCTCCTTCTTCAGCCCCGGCGCGGCCACCTCCACGGTGTATGCCTTGTCGGTCTCCTTCACGTTGATTGCGGGCGCCGTGGCGCTTACGCGCGGCATGAAGTCAGTGTCGAAAAAGTTGCCGAACACCTCCGGAATCCACGAATTTCTGTTCAATACTGGTAACATAATCAATCCTCCTGTTTTTTTGTTTATGTCGTTTTGTGCCCTCCCGGAGCCTTGGCCTTGCGGCCGCCGCCCCGTCGCGGCTGCCCCTCGCTCTCGCTCGGAGCTTTCATTGGCATAAGTGCAATTTGCGTGCCGGTTGACAAAACACGCCAAAATGGCCTTTTTGGTTGACAAATTGTCAGTAAAAGTGATGTCTAAGGGTTAAAAATTAAAGATTAAAAGTTAAAAGAATTACTTCTGTGGCTGTTTTAAGCCCCGCGCGTTCCTGTAAGACCGATTTCCGCAGGGCTATTGCCTGCCTCCCGTCTCCAGCCTCCTGTCTCCTTGAATTTAACACTTCGTTTTCCATCGAAATAGAAAAATTCCGGCGGTTTTTGCCGCCCTTTGGGGCCGTAAAACGCCTCCGGCTTTCCAATATGGCCCATATTGCGGTGCGATATGGGCCATATCGCGGTGCGAAATGGCCCATATCGGAAGCCGGAAAGGCCCTTCTTGCAGGGCAAAAAAGCCCGTTTTGGGGCTGAAAAGGGTGGTTTCGGGGGCTGATTTTATTGCACAATAGGGCTTATAAGACTTATAAGTCCTATAAGGCCAATAGGTTACAGTTGCACACTCATATCCGGCTTATTTGCGGCCAAAGGATTTTTATTTTCAAATACGCGAAATTTCAGGGGCAAACCTATATGGATGTTTAACAGCTGTGAAATCGTCTTAACGCGGCAGCCGGCTCTCTTCAGTCTCCCTGGCAGGGCGGGGCGTCAGCCTTCTTCGCGCCGCTGCGGGCGCATCGCCGGCCTCGGCGGTAGCAGGCAGGCTGCGGCTGCGGTTGGAAGTGCGGCTGAAGTTTTGGTGAGGCTTTGGCGCTAATGTCGGAAAAAAACGCTAATTTTGCGTCCGGCCCCGGCTGGACGGCACCAGCTGCGCCGCCCAGCCGGGGCCGGACGCAAATAAAAAACCTGAAATTATGAACAGAAAAGCATTGCTCACCGTGGCGCTCGCCGCCATGACGCAGGCCGCCGCGACGGCCGCCGACAACGACTGGGACCGCCTCATCCGCGGCGGACGCTTCATGGACCGCATCATGCCCATGCAGGGCCGTGTGCTCAGCTCCGACTGCTGGGGCGCGCCCGGCACCCGCCCGAGGCTCACAGACAACGGCATCGAGAGCCCCGACACGTCCTACTGGGGCGGAAACATCCTCAAGGGCAGCGACGGGCTGTACCACATGAACGTGGCCGGATGGCCCGAAAGCTCGCCCAGAGGCCACAACACGTGGTCGCGGTCGGACACTTATCACGCCGTGAGCGATAACCTCTGGGGCCCCTACCGCGTGACGGCCACGCTCGGCCCGGGCCACAACCCCGAGACCTACCGCGCCAAGGACGGCCGCTACGTGTGCTACGTGATTGACGCCCGCTACATCAGCGACAGCCTCGGCGGACCCTGGCAGAAGAGCGCCTTCGACTTCGACCTGCGCGACCGCAAGATTCTCAAGAACCTGTCGAACATCACCTTCGCCACACGCCAGGACGGCTCCATGCTCGCCGTGGACCGCGGCGGCAGCGTGTGGGTGAGCCGCGACGGCATCTCGGCCTACCGCCAGATCACCGACCGCACCGTCTATCAGGGCAACATCCGCTACTACGAGGACCCCGTGGTGTGGCGCGACAGCCTGCAGTACCACATGATCGTGAACGACTGGAACGCCCGCATAGCCTATTACAGCCGCTCCGTCGACGGCGTTCACTGGGTGACGGAGCAGGGCGAGGCCTATCTGCCGGGCTGCTCCAGACACGAGGACGGCACCGTGGAGAACTGGTTCAAGTACGAGCGGGCCAAGGTTTACCTTGACGAGACCGGCCGCGCCTCGCTCATCAACTTCGCCGTCATAGACACCATAAAGAACGAGGACAAGGCCAACGACAACCACAGCTCCAAGAACATCACCATGCCCCTTAACCGCGGGCTGCTGCTCGAGGTGCTCAACACCGAGCCTATAGACACCTCCACGGCTGCCGTCCGCGTGCTCGTCAAGGCCGAGGAGGGCTTCGACCCGCTCACACAGCTTGACACCGGGTCGCTGGTGTTCGGCAGCTATAACCTTGTGAACTACGGGCGGGGCGCCCGCGTGGTCTCCGCCGAGCCTCGGGGCAAAGACCTCGTGCTCACGTTCGGCGGCGGCAGTGGCATCGGCGCCGCCGAGTTCGCCCCCAAGATGATTGGCCGCGACAAGAGCGGGGCCATGGTCTACGGCTACGCCCGCCTGCCTTACGTCAACTACCGCCCCGCCATACTCTCGGCCCTGCGCCCCGTCGGCGACGGCAGGAGGCTCACAGCCGTGGCGGTGGAGAACTTCGGACTGTCCGCCTCGGCCCCGGTCACCATCCGCGTGACCGACAACCGCGGCACGCTCCTGGCCACCGGCAGCGCCGGCGCCATAGAGCCTTACGGGCGGGCTGACGTGAAGCTGGAGCCTGTGGCCGACATACCGGAAGGCGCCAAGGGCATTACCGTCACCTTCTACGGCGCCGACGGCGCCCGTGGCGACGACAACCGCTTCAGCCTTGACGACGCCACGGCTGCGCAGGGCCAGCGCTGACAGACGCGCGAACACGGCCTGCGCAGGGAGCACATCCGACGACCGCGAGGACTACAGCGAGGAGCACGTGCGCGGCAACTTCGGCGTGGCAGGCGAGGACTGACGGCAGGCCCCGGCCGGCCTCAGGTGTATATCAGCGTGGTCATCAGCGCCGGGTCGAACGTCTCGCGGGCCACCTGCATAATCTCTTCGGCCGTGATGGCGTCGATGCGGGCCAGCAGCGCGGGCACGTCTTTCTCGCGGCCGTAGTGCAGGTAGCTCTTGCCGAAGTCGAGCGCAAAGCTCTCGCGGTTGTCGCAGGCCACCGCTATCTGGCCCTTTATCTGCTTCTTGGCGGCCGTGAGCTGCGCCGCCGAGAGCGGCTTGAGCATCACGCGGTCAAGCTCGCGGCGCACCAGCCGGCGGCAGCGGGCCACGTCGTGCTGGTCGCAGCCGAAGTAGACGCACCACACGCCGGTGTCGGAGTAGGACACCATCGAGCTGTCCACCGTGTACACCAGGCCGTTGCGCTCGCGCAGCGCCATGTTCAGCCGGGCGTTCATGCCCGGGCCTCCCAGAATGTTGTTGAGCAGATAGAGGGCCATGCGGCGCTCGTCGTGAGCGCTGTATGCCCTGTTGCCCGTCAGCACGTGGGCCTGGTGGGTGCCCCGGCAGGCGGTCTTCTCCTGCGGCAGATAGGCTGGCAGCGGCGCGGCGGGCGCCGCGCCGTCCTTTTGTGGCGCGGCGTCGGGAAATCCGGCCGTGGCCCGGCGGAGCAGGCGGACAAGGCGTGCGAAGTCCAGATTGCCGTAGGCAAAGAACACTGCGTTGTCGGGGCGGTACAGCCGCCGGGTGAATCTCAGCGCGTCGGCCGTGGTGAACGTGTGCAGCAGGTCGGCCCTTCCCAGTATGTTGTGGCCCAGCGGATGGCCGCTGAAAAGCAGGTTCTCGAACTCGTCGTAGATCAGTTCGGCGGGCGAGTCGTTGTAGCTCTGTATCTCGTCGCAGATCACCTCCACCTCCTTGTCAATCTCGTGCTGCGGGTAGCGGCTGTGGAACACGATGTCCGTGAGCAGGTCAACGGCCCTGGCGAAGTGCTCGCGCGGGATGGCGGCGTAGTAGACGGTGTCCTCCTTGTTGGTGAAGGCGTTGAGGTCGCCGCCCACGCTCTCCAGGCAGTTCAGTATGTGCCATGCGCGGCGGCGGTCTGTTCCCTTGAACGTGTTGTGCTCGCAGAAGTGCGCCAGACCCTCCTCGCCGGGCCGCTCGTCGCGCGTTCCGGCGCCTATCTGGTAGCCGCAGTAGACCACGGGCGAGGCCGACGCAAGGTGAATCACGCGCAGTCCGTTGTCAAGCGTGCAGGTGTTGTATTCCATTTTTGGTTCTCAGCATTGGTTGAACTGCCTGCAAAGGTAGCAAAAAGAGTGAAAAGCGAAGAGTGAAGAGTGAAAAATCAATGTGCAAAAGGCGAAGAGCGTGGAATCTGCGTGCCCGCGAGGCATATTGATTCTTCGCTCTTCACTCTTCACTTTTCACTCACCACGGGGCTTCCGTCGGCCGCGAATCCTTCGGCGGAGACCACAAGCTGCTTGCACGACGAGTTGTTGTAGAACTCAACGGTGGCCTCGCCCCGGCCGTCGGCCTTCACCGCCGGGTTCCAGTAGAGCGTGCGGCGGTGGTCCTCCTCCTTGGGCATCAGGCTGTAGTCGGGCATTTGGAACGTCTCCACGCGGCTGTAGCCGTCGAAGTGGGTCACGCGCAGGCCTTTCTGCCTTGAGGCCGGCAGGTCATGATGACTGTAGAGAAAGACCGTCACCGGCGAGCGGCGGTCCAGATTGTCAATGCTGATGTACTTGCGCCACACGTTCTCGTCCTCTGAGATGTAGGCCGACTTGAAGTTGTCGAGCGAGGCGTCCATTGTCTCCTTGCTTATCATGTCGAGCCGCGTTTCGTCAAAGTCCTCATATCTTATGGCTCCCGATGTTCTGGTCACGGTGTAGAACTTGTTGTTCAGCACCCACACCACCGGCCTGTTCTTATAGGCCAGTCCCTCGCTCTGGGCGAAGAACTGGTGCCCCCATTCGCTCTCTTTCTCGTAAAGTTCCACGTATGTCGGCAACTTCGACGGCCCGCCGCTGCCTCTGCTGCCGGAGAATCTTATGCCGTCGCCGGGCGTGGCGTCAGACACGTTGCCGAGCGTCATAGACGACGGAATCCACCCCTTTGTGCCCTCGCGGACGCGCAGCTCGTGGTTTTCGGTCGTGTCGGGCACGTTTGTCACCAGCCCGTCCATCTCGGAGGCTGACCCGCTGAAGAAGCTGTTCTTGGCCGCCAGCCACTCGAATATGGTGGGCGTCTCTTCGCCCCGGTCGTAGATCTCGTCGGCGGCCTTGTCGCAGTCGTAGCGCACGGCAGACCAGAATGCGCCCCGGCGCTCGCTTTCCCACGCGGCGCGTGCGTTGTCAAACAGATTGCCGTTCACCGTCACTTCCTTTATCGTGTGCACACGGTCTGCCATCGGAATGTTCTCCTCCTTGGCGTCGAAGTCGGCCGATGCGGTTGCAATGGGGCGCGGCTCGGCCAGCTCTATGCGCTCCGTCTCCATGGGCGAGAGCAGGCGCGGGGCGGGGGAGAAGTTGCGGTCGATGCCCACGCGGTAGCGTCGCGCCTTGCCGTCCTGGTCGCGCGTGTTGAGCAGCAGCGTCCACTCGCCCTCGCAGTCGGGCAGACGGAAGGCGTAGTTGCCGGCGGAGTCGGTCCGGGCGCGGCCGTTCATCGACTCGCCCGCGCTGTTGTAGAGCGTGGCCGTGAGGCTCACCCCGGCTGCGGAGTCGCGCTTGCGGGCGGGCCGGAGGCGTCCGTAGAGGTAGAGTCCGTCCTCAATCGGGTGGCGCCTTTCAAACCTTTCCTCGCCCTCCATCTGGCGCAGGTCGTAGCGCCGCCAGCCCTGCACCATCATCAGCAGGTCGGCGGCGCGGCGGTGCTCAGGGTCGTCGGCCTCAAGGTAGTACTCGGGATGGCTGATATAGCCGCGCAGGTCGGAGGCCAGCAGCAGCCACGTGGCGGCGTCGCCCGCGCTGCCGTTCACGTCGGCGGCGCGGTCGCGCACGCTGACGGAGAACGTGGCGCCGGGCAGGGTCTTGGTCTTCAGCGTAAGTTTGCCGCAGGGCGAGAGCGCGCCCTCGGCTCTCACGCCGATGGAATCGACGCCGCCCTGAGGATAGACGAACACCATGCGCTCGGCCACGATGGCTCCGTCGGGGTGTATCAGGGCCAGCTGGCTCACGCCGTCGGCCATGTCGGCCTTGGCGAAGCGGCGTCGGGCGACCCTTTCGCCGGGCTGTATTATGTCGGTGGCGTCAGCGTTTCCGCCGTTGACGAGCACCAGGGCCAGCGGCCCGCCATAGTCAGCCGTGCGGCTCACAGTGGCGTAGACGTGATAGTCGTCGCACGCATCGACAGTCAGCACGCAGCCTGCGGCGTCTGCATTGGGCAGGGTGAAGCAGTGCTTTCGGCCTTTCTCGTCGGTCAGCGAGAGTGTGGCCGGGGAGTCCGTCGGCACAAGATCGAACACGCCGCGCCCCTCGCGCAGCGTCCTTACCCCGGTGGTTGTGCCGTCGGGCAGTGTGAGCGTGCCTGCGGTGTCGAGCGGGCGGCCGTCCTTGTCGGTCACGGCGAAGGCCACCTTGGACTTCAATCCCCTGACCAGCCGCCCTCCCTCGGGATAAAAGTCCACATTTATTGATTGTCTCTCGGTGCTGTCCTGTCCGCGCGAGCTTGGCATCCGCTTGCGCCACACCGGCTCGGCTATCTGCGGACGGCTGTAGTCGCCGTCCTTCTCCGGCGCGTTGAATATCGGGAACACGCGCGAGAAGGCCCACGCCTCGTCCCAGTTGAGCATATAGCGGGTGTATGCCCTCACCTCGTAGAAGCCCGAGGTGAGCAGCCTGTCGAGCTTTATCGAGCCTGAGCCGCGCCCGTTGTCGAGCTTAATCTTGCGCTGCTCGACCACCTCGCCCGTTGGGTCGAGCAGCTCCACGTACATCACGCGGCTCATGTCCGACAGCCGACGGCGGTCGGCGCGCACCACGTAGGCGCTGAACCAGATGGTCTCGCCGCGGAAGTAGGCCGTGTTGTCGAAGTGCAGATAGACTTTCTCCTGCGGGAAGAGGCGGTTGAACGCGCCGATGTTGTCCACAAAGCGGCGCAGCGAGTCGGCCGCGCCGGCAGTGGCTGCGGGGCGTCCGTCTTTCAGGGCGGCCAGCGTTTCCTCGCCGGCGGTGCGCCTCACAACCTCCGTTCTGCGCCAGAACGCGGCGTCATAGCCAGCCTTGTCTATCTGGCGGCGCAGGTCTTTGGCCGGCAGCGTGCGTCTGCCGCCAGTTGCGGCGGTGTCGCCCACGTTGTAGAGCAGCGAGGCGAAGGTTATGGGTGTGCCCCGGTTGTTGAACGAGGCGTCCACACTTACCGTCCTCACCTCGCTGAATCCACGTGACGTGTCGTAGTCGATGGTGAGGCTCACGTCGGCTTTCACGTTGCTGGGGCGGCTCCGCCCCAGCGAGCTTACTATGCGGATGTTGTGCAGCCTGCCCTCAACCTTCAGCAGGCTGTTGTCTGATGCGTCCGCGTAGACAGTGCCCTCGAAAAGCCGCCTGGCACTGTGCTGCCCGTTGGGAGCAAAGTGTATGGCAAAGACAGTGCGCTCGCCGTTGTCTATCACGTCGTAAGTGATGTTGTAAAAGGCTCTGAAATTCCAGTGCAGCGGGCAGATGAAGTCGTAGTAGTCGAGTGTGTTGGCGTCGCTCACCGGGCAGGTTTCCGACAGTGTGAGCAGGTTGGCGGAGTGGGCGAGGCGGCCTTCGGCCAGCCGCTCGTCGTCGGAATATCGGCCCGTGACGAGCCTCGGCCTGCTCATGGCGAATGCAGACCCGGCCCTGACGAACGCCTCCACCATGCTCGTCGTGCGTCTGCCGACGGCTGTTGTCTGGCGGTAGAAGAACGTTGAGGCGGCTTTCCTGTTCTCCTTCATCTGCCTTGCGGCCTCCTTGATGATCTTGTCGAGCCGCCGCTCTATCGGCACCACGTCCACATTGCCGAGCGCGACGCTGCCCGGCAGCAGCCTCACGGTGTCGCCGAGCAGGGCTGCGGGCCGGCTGACGGGGCGGTAGCCTACGAACGAGACCGTCAGCGTGTCTGTCTGTGAGGCACTGATGCGGAACAGGCCTTCGGAGTTTGCCACAGTCGCCGCGCCGCCTGTGGAGCGCACGACGGCCAGCGGCAGCGGCCCGCCGGTGGCCCCGTCGGCCACGCACCCCGTGAGCACGGCGTCCTGGGCGCGGCCCGCCGCGGCGGCAAGAAGCAGGGCCGCGGCGGCAATGACATTCTTGAACATATGCATGCGAAAGATTATTAGCGTTCTTCAAAGATACGAATATTATTGCAGACGAGCGCAGCCCGTGCGTTAATCTTGTTTAACCCAAATCATCCGTCAGACCGCGTTTGCCCTGTTCGGGGCCGGTGGCTGACGGCGCTACGCAACCCGCGCCGGCGCCGCCGCAGTCCGATGGAATGGGGCTTTTATGCGGATTTCGGGCCGTCTCAGGCTGCGCCGGCAGGCGTTTTTTTACTGATTGGAGCAAGTGTTTTTACCCATTGGCGGTCTGCGCGGTGTCGGCGCGTGGCCTTTTTTCACGGAAATTCATATCTTTGTGAATGAAAATGCCGCGACATCCGGCGGACGCAGTTCCGCCGGCGGGCGCGGGCGGAACACCAAAAACCACCGCAACATGGCCGGACACACTGCCGCTGCCGCGCTCGCGGCGCTGATACTGACGCTTGGCGGCTGCCACAGGGGCAGGCCGCCGGTGATCATCCCCGAGGGGGTGGAGCTGCGCCCGGGCGATGTGCTGCTGCGGCGCGGAAGCGGAATGGCCAGCCGCGCGGTGCTCATGGCCGGCGGCGGGGGCGACTATTCGCACGTGGGCATAGCCGCCGACTCGGCCGGAGTGGTGATGGTGGTGCACGCCGTGCCCGACGAGCCTGACTATCCCGGCGACCCCGACAGGGTGAAGATGGAGCCGCCGGAGGCTTTCTACGACGGCGGGCGGGCCGACAGGGGCTGCGTGATGCGCTGCGCCGACAGCGCTGCGGCGCGGCGCGCGGCGGCAAGGGCGGTGGAGCTGTACCGCCGGGGCACGCTCTTCGACCACGACTACGACGACGCCGACACCACGCGGATGTACTGCTGCGAGCTGGTCAGCGCCGCCTTCAGGGCCGCCGGAACAGACATCGCGCCGCTGCCGCGCCACTCGGTGAGCCTGCCGGGGCTGAGGCTCGACAGCGTCATGCTGCCGTCTGACTTCAGGCGGTCGCCGGCGCTGAGGGTGGTGGCGGAGTTTCCGTAAGGCGTGACAGACCTTTTCAAACAATAATTATAAACCTACTAAAAAACCGAATGTTATGAAAAAGATTATCGGATTTGTGGCCTTAGCGGCCTTTGCACTGGTGATGGCCGCCTGCGGCGGCGACAACTCGCCCAAGAGCGTGGCCGAGGAGGCCGTGAAGTGCATCCAGGACAAGGACTATGCCGGATACGTTGACCTGATGTATCTCAGCGTCAAGGAAGGCGAGAACATCGACGAGAAGAAGCAGGCCATAACGGACATGCTGCAGTCGAAGGCGCAGTCAACGCTCGACACCAAGGGCGGCATAAAGAGCTGTGAGGTGCTCTCGGAGACGATAGCCGAGGACGGGAAGACCGCCGTGGTGGAGATGAACATCGTCTATGGCAACGGCGAGGAGAAGAAAGACAGCATGAAGCTGCGCAAGGACGACTCGGACAAGTGGCTCATCGACGCCGGCAAATGACCCGGCGCGGCTGCCGCGCCCTCTGGCGGCCCCCACGCGGGGAATCCTAACGACTTAAAACAACAACAAAAACAGACAGAAAAATGAAAGCATCAAAGGCAATCAAGGCGTTACTCGTGTGCGCGGTAATGGCCTTCGCGGGCGCCACGCCCGCCAGCGCACAGCTGAGCAACATACTGAAAAAGGCTCAGAAGACCCTCGAAAGCGTCAACAACACCCTCGACAAGGTTTCCGGCGAGGGCGGCTCCGAGGTGGCCATCCCCTCCGGCGGCACCATGGTGAACCCCATGGCCGCCGCGGCGCAGGTGGAGCTTGTGGGAGCCTACGGCACCAGCACGTCGGAGAATTACGGGCGGGTTTACCTCGTGCTCAAGGTGAAGATGATAGCCAATGAGAACCGCATCGGCTTCGGCGGCAGCATGAACGGCGCCAAGACCATGGCCATCGACCAGGACGGCAACCAGTACACCACCGGCACCATGGGCCAGTATTACAGAGACGTGACCGAGGGAATAGAGATGAAGGTGACGCTCGACGACCAGTACGGCCCGTTTGACGACGTGAAGAAGACGGCCAAGACCATGCAGGTGATAAAGCTGGCCTGCTACATCAACGCGCAGAACCGGGGCATGATAACGTTCAAGAACGTGCCCGTGCAGTGGGACGTGCAGCCGCAGTGACGCCCCCGGCGGCCTGGCTCAGGCCCCCGGGCGCCGTTCCTGTCCGCCCTGCCAGCTGCCGGGATTCTGGCCGGTGTGCTTGCGGAAGGCGCGGCGGAACGTTGACACGGAGTTGAAGCCGCTGCACTGCGCGATGTAATCGAGAGTGTACTCAGGGTGGTTTTCCATCATGGGCACACTCTCTTTCTTTATCCTCAGGCTGTTGATGTAGTCATAGAACGTTGTCCTCAGCGCGCTGTTGAAGTAGTTGCTCACGTAGGTGCGGTTGGTGCCCAGCCGCTCGGCCAGCTGCACTATCGACAGCTTGGGGTCGAGATAGAGCCGCTCGCGCTCCACGACGGCCTCCAGCCGGCCCGCGAAGGGGTAGTCGCGCGCGTCGGCCGAGGCGGGGGCGGGGCTGCCGCAGGCGTCGGGCCGCGGGCGCGTGTCGTTCATCCTGGAGCAGTAGTGCAGCATGGCCTGCCACAGCACGATGGACGACACGTAGCTGAAGGAGTCCACAAGCGGGTTGCGCACCATGGCCATTATCACCCAGATGAGCATGCAGAGATACACGATGAAGTAGACTTTCTTGAGCCACGACAGGTCGATGCCGTCCAGGTCGGAGAAGTTGCCGTAGAGAAACTTCTGGTAAGACGTCGTGCGCGTGAAGCCCAGCCGCAGCGCCGTGGCGCCGAAGACGGTGAGGAAGGCCAGATAGACCGTGGCCAGCCAGTGGCTCGGCCACACCATGTAGGCCCCCAGGAAGAGCGCGAAGGGCAGCAGGAGCAGCGCCACGCGCCGCGCTGTGACCCACCGCGGCATCGACAGCTCGAAGAGGAGGCAGGTCAGCACCACCACTCCCAGGCCGTCGAGCATCTGGATTGTGTCGAGCATGGGGCCGTTGTAGGCGCCAGGCATGAGCGATACGAGGTCCTTGGCCGTCATGACCGCCCAGTAGACAAAGATGAAGGCGAGCAGCGACTGCAGCCTGGTGCGGTGGCGCCGGGCCAGCAGCTGGCAGGCGTTCACGGCAAACCAGGCCGTGGCCGCGCCGTTGAAGAAGGTTGCTATGCTCAGTGCAGGCATTGTGTGTCAGCTTCTGTTTGACTTGCGGGGGATAAGCCCGGACCGGTCGTTAGACCGCGTTGCTCTGTTGGGGGAAAAGCGGCTGCCGTCCTTCCGGATGCGGCTTATCCGCTGGCAAAGATACACAATAAATGTGACACGGGCGGCTTCCGCCGCCTGAAAATGTTGAGGCCGGCCGGGGCTTGCGCCCCGCCGGCCTCTTCTTACGTTAGTATGTTATGAAAAATTTGAGAGAATCGAAACTTCACAGTTTCTTTGTTGTTGTTTTACTAAACATGATTATTTAAGAGAAAGCATAGAAATTTTCTGTCTGTTCAGGCCTTCGGGCCGTGCCCCGAGAACGTTTTCCTGAGGCTCTCGACAAACTCCTTGTCGATGTCGCCCGTGAGGTTGACGATCACGAGGCGGTCCGCCGCCGTGTCGGTGTGGAGCATCACCAGCTCCACGGTGTCTCCGCTGCTGGTCTGGCGGATGTAGAACGTGCCGCGGGCGTGGCTGTTGCGGTAGTCCTGCGTGTGCCTGAAGCGCTGCGGGTTGTCCCTGAGCAGCTCCATCGCGGCGTCGTAGTAGTCGCCGGCGCGCACGCTTGCGGTCACTATCCGGGCGCTCTTGAGCTTCTGTATGGCCTGCGCCATATGCTCGTTGCGGGCGGCGTCGGGCTGCTTGGTGAGCTGCTCCATCATCTTTGGGCTGATGGTTATGCAGTGCACGGCGGTGTCCTCGAGGCACTGCTCCATGAACTTCGACGCGAAGTCCTGGGTGCCCTGCGCCATGGCGGCCGCCGCCGCCACCAGCAGCACGGCCAGTATTGCTGCCCGTCTCATCGCCCGGAGTCTGTGTGTTGTGCCCCGGCGGAGCCGCCCACGGAGGCGGTGTCGGCGCTGCTTATGCCCTCGGATACCAGCTCGAGGGCGCTTTCCACCTCGTCGTAGGCCACTGCCGGGTCGGTGTAGGTGTCCTTGTAGCCGGTGTAGTTGATGTCGTCGCGGCCGCCGCGGCTGTCGCCCACGGATATGCGGGCGGCGTTGCCGATGGTCAGCGTGATGGCCACCACGGCTGCGGCCTTGAAGAGCGGCATGAGCCTGCTGCGCATATTGACGGCGCGCGCCCTGACGGGTGCGGGCTTGTCTGCCGTGAGCGCCAGAATCCTGGAGTCAAAGTCGTCGCCCAGCACCTGCTCCTCCCGCTCGCCGCGGCTGTAGGTGAACAGCGCGGCGTACTGCCGGAGATGGGCCGGAACGCTCTTCTGGCTGAAGAAGGCGCGCAGTATCTGCTCCTCCTCGAGCGAGGTCTCGCACTGCCAGTAGCGCTCCAATAACTGCTCGATATACTTATAGTCCATATCTTTCTGTCTTGATGTATTTCTGTCTTATGGCCTGCCGGGCTCTGAAAAGTGTCACCTTGACCTGGTCCTGGCTGATGTTCATCACCTCGGCTATGTCTTTGTAGCTCTTGCCCTCGATGTCGCGCAGCTGCATCACGCTGCGCTGCTTCTCGGGCAGGCTGTCCATGAGGCGCCTTACGAGGCTCACGCTGTCGGCCAGCACGGCCTGCCGCTCGGGGTCGGCGGCGCTGGAGCTGTCGGCTCTCGCGTCGTTGGCGGCGTCGAGGGTCTGGCTGTTGTTGTCCATCCGCTTGGCCTTGTCGAGGGCCAGGTTGCGGCACACCGTCAGGCAGAAGGCCTCCATCGACTCGATTTCGGCCCAGGTGTCGCGCCTGTTCCACACCTTTATCATCGTCTCCTGCACAACGTCCTCGGCCTCCGCCTTATTGAGAGTAATGCGGAGTGCGAGCCTGAAGAGTTCGTTCTTCAGCGGCAGCACGTCGTTCCGGAAACTGATATTCTTCATCCCCTCTATTATGTAAGACGACCGGGCGGGGCCGATGTTACAGGCTGCGGCGTTTTTTTCTGAAAATGTTTTCGGCCCGCCTGCCGCGGCCCCCGGCCCGGGTCAGCGGGCGGCGGCGCCGGCCGCGCGGCTGTTGAGGAACAGGTGCAGGGCGCGGCGTATGGACCTGAGGCCGAACTGCTCCGTGTGTATCTCGCTGACGGGCACCCAGAAGCACTCCTCGGCGTCGTCGTCGGCAGCGGGCTCGGCGCCGTCTCTCACCTCGCAGCTGAAGAAGATGTCGAGCGTGTGGATGGTCATTCCGGAGTAGAGGTAGACGTTGGGCAGGCTGAACAGGTAGCGCGCCGACGTCACCTCCAGCCCGGTCTCCTCGCGTATCTCGCGGGCCACGCCCTCCTCGGCGGTCTCGTCGTTGTCTATGAAGCCGCCGGGCAGGTCGAGCGTGCCCTTTGCCGGCTCCTTGCCGCGGCGCTCCACGAGCAGCTCGCCGCGCCCGTTGACTATGAAGGCGGCCGTGGCCGCGCTGGGGTTCTGGTAGTAGGTGAATCCGCAGTTGTCGCACTTCTTGCTCTTGAAGTTGTGCTCCCCGAAGTGCTTGCTGCCGCACACGGGGCAATAGGTGAATTTTTCCAGTGGGTGCATAGATGTTGTCTTTGTCGGTGCAATGTTACTAAAAATAATCCATACGGCCAACGGCCGCGGCGGGAAAAAGTGGCCTGCGGACGGCCGGGAAATGTTAAATTCCGGCGGGGCGAGGCTCCGTATTTCCGCGTTTTTCCGCAGGCGGCGGCTCTCGGCGGCAAATACGGCGGCCACGGGTGTGCATCGGCAACTGTCTGGCGCAGTGGGGGTTGGAGGCGGCGCGGCGCGTGGTGTGCGCAAATTATGTTAACGCCGCAGCGGGAACGCGCCGTGTTTTTAACGCATTTTCAGCAAATCGTGGCTGCAATACGGCCTGTTTCGGCTTGCGATATAGGCCATATCGCAAGCCGAAACGGCCCATATCGCAGTGCAATATGGGCCGTTTTGCAAAAAAACGGAGTCTCGGGGGCGTCTCAGCGCCGCATTTTCCGCTTTCTGTTATCTATTTCGCCGCTCCAGGTCGTGTTAAATCCGGCAGGCAGAAGTGTGAATGATGGTTAAGGAGCGAGGAGTAAAATGAGGAGTTAAGGAGTTAAAGAAGTTAAGGAGTTAAGACAATGGCTTTCGCGGATGGGGCTTGCGCTTCCACCGGGCATACGTCTTAACTCCTTAACTTCTTTAACTCCTTAACTCCAGAAAAAAGTCTCCTTAACTCCTGCAAGAGTCTCATTGCCTCTCCCTGAGCATCTCCCGTGCCTGCTCTATAATGGCCGTGAGCGACTCCACGGTGTCGGCCCTGAGCATGGCTATGCGCGTCTGGCGGAAGTCGGGAATGCCCTTGAACACGGGCGTGGCGGCCAGATGGCGGCGCGTGTGGAGTATGCCGCGGTACTCGTCGATGCGCTCCACGTTGATGCGCAGCTGCTCCAGGAGCACGTCGATCTGCTCGTCGGCGGTCAGCGGGCGGGCCGTGCCGGCGCGCCCGTCGAGCAGGTCGCGCATCTCCTTGAATATCCAGGGGCGGCCGAAGGTGGCCCTGCCCACCATCACGGCGTCCACGCCGTAGCGGCTGAAGGCGTCGCGCGCCCCGGCGGCCGAGGTGATGTCGCCGTTGCCTATTATGGGTATGCTGACGCGGGGGTTGCGCCTCACGGCGGCTATAGGCTCCCAGTCGGCCGTGCCGGTGTACATCTGCGCCCGCGTGCGGCCGTGGATGGTCAGCGCGCTGATGCCGCAGTCCTGCAGCTGCTCGGCCAGCGTGCCGATGATTATGTCGGAGGCGTCCCAGCCCAGGCGCGTCTTCACCGTCACGGGCAGCCTCACCGCGCCGACCACGCGGCGCGTGATGTCGAGCATCAGCGGTATGTTGCGCAGCATTCCGGCCCCGGCGCCCTTGCCGGCCACCTTCTTCACGGGGCAGCCGAAGTTGAGGTCGATCAGGTCGGGGCCGGCCTGCTCCACCATGCGGGCCGCCTCCACCATGGCGTCGGCGTCGCGCCCGTAGATCTGTATGCCCACGGGCCGCTCCTCGTCGCATATGGTGAGCTTGCGCTCGGTGGCCTTGACGGAGCGCACCAGCGCCTCGGCGCTGACGAACTCGGTGTAGACCATCGAGGCGCCGAAGCGCTTGCAGAGCAGCCGGAAGCCGATGTCGGTGACGTCTTCCATCGGGGCGAGCAGCACGGGGCGCTCCCCCAGGTCAATGTTTGCTATCTTCATTATGCCTGTGTTACTGTATGTCTTGGCGGCGGAACACCCGCGCCGCAGCATAAATTCCTAACTCTTAACTCCTAATTCTTAATTGATTAGATGGTACATCCCTCCTGCCAGCGGCCTGACCACGCCCTTCATCTCCAGCTGGAAGAGCACGGCGGCGAGGCGTCCGGGCGGCAGGCCCGTCCTGACGGCCATTGTGTCGGCCGGCAGGTCGTTGGTCTTGCCGAGCAGGGCGGCCACGGCCTGCTCCTCGGGCGAGAGCTCGGGGAAGAGCGTGCGCTCTATTCCGGCCTTGCGGGCGCGCCCCAGCAGGGCGTCGTCGTTCCAGCCCATGGCCTTCACCAGGTCGTCGGCCGAGGTTATCAGAGCCGCCCCGTTGTCGCGTATCAGATTGTTGCAGCCCTCCGACCACGGCGCGCCGACGGCTCCCGGAAAGGCGAACACGTCGCGGCAGTAGCTGCGGGCGATGCCCGCCGTTATAAGTCCGCCGCCCTTGGCGCCGCTCTCCACGAGCACGGTGGCGTCGGTCATGCCCGCCACTATGCGGTTGCGTCGCACGAAGTTGGCCTTGTCGGGGTTCGTGCCGGTCATGAACTCGGTGAGCAGTCCGCCCCGGGCGGTCATCTCGCGGGCCGTGTCGCGGTGCCGCGGCGGGTAGAGGCGGTCCAGCCCGTGGGCCAGCACGGCCACCGTCTCGTAGCCCTGGGCCAGGGCGGCGCGGTGGGCGCAGATGTCGATGCCGTAGGCCAGTCCGCTCACCACGAGCACGCTGGGGCACAATTCGCGCAGGCGGGCCACGAGGCGGGCCGTGAGGTCCTGTCCGTAGGCGGTGCAGTGGCGCGTGCCCACCACGCTTATGGCCTTGGGCTGGTTGAGGTCTGCCGTGCCCTTGTAGTAGAGCGCCAGCGGCGCGTCGGCGCACTCGGCCAGCCGCTTCGGGTAGCCGTCGTCGGCTGGCGTGAGGACCTTGACGCCGTGGCGGGCGGCGAACTCCATCTCGGCCTCGGCCCGCCGCAGCGGCTCGTCCCAGTCTCTGACGGCCCTGACGAGCCTCGGCGAGCAGTCCTCAAGCACGTCGCCGATGTCGGCCCGGTGCTCGTAGACCGCCGTGGCGCTGCCCAGCGTGCGGTAGAGCGCCAGGGCCGTGGCGAAGTTGAAGTTGCTGATGCGCGTCAGCGCCATGGCATACAGCCTCTCCTGCCCGCTCATCTGCCGATGTATTTTGCGAAGGCGCGGTCGTAGTCGGGGCTGGCGGCGAGCCGTCCGTCCACGAGGCACACCACCTCGGCGGTGCTGCGGAAGCACAGCTTGTCGTCGGAGGCGCGGTAGATGTCGTGGCCGAAGACGTAGCGCAGGCCCTCCTTGCGCAGCGTCATGCGCGAGATGAACTCGTCGTCGCAGCGCAGCGGCGCCTTGTACTGCAGGCTCATGCGCGCCACCACGGCGTCGGTGCCGCGCCGGTGCATCCCGGCGAAGCTCAGCCCGCACTGCTTGAGGAACAGGTGGCGGGTGTGCTCGGTGTAGTGCAGGTAGTTGGCGTTGTTCACAATGCCCTCGATGTCGCACTCATAGTCGCGCACCTGCATTCTGGTTTCAAATATATAGTCCATCGTGTGTATGTGTGTTGCGAATGAATCAGGCGCCACCGCCCCGGCCGGACGGCGCAGCCTTTTCTCACCTTTTTACCTTTCTGCTTTTTTACCTTTTTACCTTTCTACTTTTTTACCTTTTTACCTTTCCGCCTTTTTACCTTTCCGCCTTTTTACCTTTAAGATACTCGTAGCCGAAGCGGCAGCGCAGGCAGTCGCGGCGGTCGCAATACTCGCGCTTGAGCTGCACGAGCGCCTGGCTGTCGGCGGCCGTCATGGCGCGCAGCCCGCACCGGCTCCAGGCGCTGACCACGCTGTTGGCCTCGGGCTTGAGGCTCTCGAGCATGGCGCAGGCGCGATCGCAGAGCGCCTCGTTCATGGTGTGGCGCCCGTAGGCGAACATCATCGGCACGGCCGTGTTGATGACAATCAGGTCGAGCGAGCGGTCCGACAGGGCCTTGGCCGAGGCGGGGCTTGCCGCCCCGAAGGTGTAGTGCGTCTGCCAGTAGGGCGTTACGCGGGTGGCCATCAGTCGGCGCACGTCGTCGGCCGAGGCGCACTCCACGAGGCGGCTCAGGCCGGTGCGCCCCTCGTGGTAGAGCACCGCCAGCTGCGCTATGCGTATGTGGGGGAAGTTCTGCGGCCTGAGCCTGAGGAAGCGCCAGAGGCGGCGGTCCATCGGCTTCAGCCCGAACTTGTGGGCGAGGAAGGCGTATTCCGCCTGCAGGCGGGCCAGATAGCCGTCGCGGCGCGCCTCGTCGCGGTGGCGCGGCGGCACGGCGTCGTCGTCGAGCAGTCCGGCCTGGCCCAGGAAGAGAGCCTCTGTGAGGGTGAGGTCGTCGCGGTGGCGGGCGGCGGCGGGCAGCGGCAGCGCCATGGCCCAGGCCTCGAAGGCGTCGGCATTGACCCCGAAGCCGTAGTTGCGGGCCAGCGTGACGAAGCAGGCGTCCTCCCACGAGCCGTTCAGAAGCCGCGCCCGGCGGGCAATGTCGGCCGTCTTGCGCTCCAGCCGCTCCGTGTGCAGCGCGGCCATCCACGAGCTGACGGTGAGCCGGGGCAGCCGCGCTATTATGCCGCCGCAGGGCGGAAAGGCGTCGGCAGAGGCCAGGGCGGCGTAGTTGGCGGCCACGTCGGCGGGCACGCCGAGCTGCATCTGCGCCACGGCGCGGCCCCGGCTGTCGGTGGCCTGGGCGTCGGCGGCGCCCACGACGTGCAGCACCACGTTGTCGTAGGCGCCGTCGCGGTCGTGGCCGTGGGCGCGCCAGTCTGACGCGCGGTCGTGAATCTCCACGTTGCCCACCCACAGCGTGCCGCCTATCTTGACCTTGGCGTTGAAGAAGTCGGGCCCGGCGTCGGTGTTGGGCAGCCCCGGGTCGATCACCTCCACGGTGCGGCCGTCGCCGGTGCGCAGCCCCGCAGGGTTGTACAGCCGGTGCTTCCAGACGTAGTGCAGCAGTTTCTCCATGCCTTGTTGCTGTGGGCTTCTTTTGCCTGCAAAGATACAAATAATCCAAAACAAAGCGGAATCAACTTGCAAAACAAACGGCGCGGGCGCATAAAAAAGGCCGGCAGCCACGGAAAACGGGCGCCGGCCTCTTTTTTTTTTACCTTTTTACCTTTTACTTCTTTACCTTGTTAGCCTTTTTACTTCTCAAAGATCTCGTCGAGCAGACGCTCCGCGTGGCCCCACTTGTCCATCATGTAGATGACGTAGCGGATGTCAACGCCGATGCATCGGGCCAGCCGCGAGTCGAAGAAGATGTCGCTCGAGAGGCTGTCCCAGTTGCCGTCGAAGGCCAGTCCGATGAGCCGGCCCTTGCCGTCGAACATCGGCGAGCCGCTGTTGCCGCCCGTAATGTCGTTGTTGGTGAGGAAGCAGAGCTGCATCTTGCCCGTGGTCTTGTCGGCATAGCGGCCGAAGTCGCCGGCCGACATGAGCTGGTGCATCACCGGCTCGGCGAAGTAGTCGGGCGTGCGGTCGCCCTGCTTCATCTTCTCCACGATGCTCTCGGCGGTGGTGTAGTAGCCCGACGGCTTGCCGCCGAGGGTGAATCCGCCCACCTGCCCGTAGCTCAGGCGCATGGTGAAGTTGGCGTCGCTGTAGTTGGGCAGGTCCTGCTCCATGCGCAGCTTGGCGGCGCAGAGCATCCGCTCCAGCAGGTCTATGGAGTCGTTGAGGGCCTCCAGCGGCGCGCTGAGGCGCCCCATGACGTCTGTTATGTCGAGTCCCATGGCCACTCCGGGGTCTTTGTAGAAGTTCTTCTTGTTGACATAGATCTTCTTTCCGGGCTTCATCAGCACGCTGCTGGCCCACACGTGGTCAACATACTTGCGGCAGTCGCCGCCGAAGTCGGCGTCGATGGTCTTGTAGAAGTCGGGCAGCCACTCCGCCTTGACCTGCCTGCGGTAGTTCTCCAGGAGCGCGGCGTAGACCTCCTTGTCGGTCTGCTCGTCCCACTTCGAGCTGTTGTCGTCGAACTCGACGTACTGTTTCTTCTTGCGCTTGGCCGGGCCTTTCACCTCCATGCCGTTGTGCACGCGGATGGCGCGGGTGGCCAGCTCGTTCGTTCCGTAGAATGTCTCGCTGAAGAACATGCGCGCCCTCACGATGTCGAAGCTGCGGCCGTAGAGCCGCTTGAGCGCGTCGAAGTCCAGGGAGCCTTTGAGATAGCCCGTGGAATCGACATATCGGCGCACCTTCCGCTCGAAGGCGGCCTTCTGGGCGATGAGTCCTATGCTGTCGATGCACTTGTTCATGCCCAGCGAGTTCTTCCAGTAGTTGGAGCTTTGTGCGTAGGCCGTCTCGTACTTTATGCGCACGGCGTCGCTCTGGCGCATGTGGCGGGCCATCACCTCCTGCTTGACGCCGCGCACCTGGGCGCGCGGCTGGTTGCGGGCGTCGCGCCGCTCGCGTATGCCGTAGGACGATAGATAGCGGCTGGTGGAGCCGGGATAGCCGATAGTCATGGCGAAGTCGCCCTCGCGGTAGCCGTCGAGCGACACCCGCGCCCACGATTCCGGATGATAGGGCACGTTGTCGGGGCTGTAGGCGGCGGGCCCGTTGGTCTTCGGGTCGGCATAGATGCGGAACACGGAGAAGTCGCACGTCTGGCGCGGCCACATCCAGTTGTCGGTCTCGCCGCCGAACTTGCCCATCGACTTGGGCACGGTGAACACCAGGCGCACGTCGCGGAAGTCGCGGTAGGTGGTGGCGTAGTATTTGTTTCCCTCGTAGAACGGCTTTATCTCCAGGCGCAGCGTGGAGTCCTTGCGCTTCACGTCCTTTGACCACTCGTTCTCCACCGAGTCCACAAACAGCTCCTGCTCCGACGGCGTGCGGCTGTCGATGCCCAGCCGGCGGAGCCTGTCGGTGACGTCTTTCTGCTCGACCATGAAGCTCACGAAGAGGTCCTCGTTGGGCAGCTCGTCGGCCGTTGTCTTGGCGAAGAAGCCGTTCTTCATGTAGTCGTGCTCCACGGTGGAGTGAGCGTTGATGGCGCTGAAGCCGCAGTGGTGGTTGGTGAACACGAGTCCGTCGGCCGAGACGACCACTCCGGAGCAGAATCCGCCGAAGTTGACGACGGCGTTCTTCACTGCGTTGTCGCCGGAGTAAAGTCCGTCGTAGGGCACTGTGAAGCCGTACTGCCGCATCTGGGCGTAGACGGCCTGCGGCAGGTCGTAGAGCGTCCACATGCCTTCGTCGGCAAAGGACGGCGCCGCCGAGAGCGCGGCGGCAATCAGTAATGTTGACTTTCTCATTATTGTTGTTGTTGGTTGTTGTTGGTCTCAGAGTCTGTGCTCCCCCCTTTTGCTGAAGCGGCGCCCCACAACGGGCAGCGCGCTCAGGGGGAAGTCGCGCCTCACGGTGTAGGCGGCGAAGACGCCCAGCAGCGCCGTGTTCACCGCCAGGGCGCCCCAGAGGGGCAGCCGCGAGTTGGCCGCCGCCATGCCGCAGAACAGCGCCGCCGCCAGCGCCACGTAAGAGAAGATGCGGCCCAGGGGGTAGTTTATAGGGTAATACCGCTGCCCCACGAAGTAGCTAAGCAGCATGGCCGTGGCGTAGCCCGCCACTCCGGCCCACGCGCAGGCCATGTAGCCGAAGCGCGGCACGAAGATGATGTTGACCGCCACGAGCACAACGCAGCCCGCCCCGGAGAACCACGCGCCCCAGATGGTGCGGTCCGTGAGCTTGTACCAGAACGAGAGGTTGAAGTAGACGCCCATCATTATCTCGGCGGCCATCACTATCGGCACCACGCGCAGGCCGCTCCAGTAGTCGCGCCCGATGATGAACTTCAGCACGCCCGTGTAGGCCACGACGGCCAGAAAGGCCAGCAGGGTGAATATCACGAAGTACTTCATGGCCCGGGCGTAGGTCTCGCGGTTGTCCTTGTCGCGCGACTTGCCGAAGACGAACGGCTCGTAGGCGTAGCGGAATGCCTGCGTTATCATGGCCATGATCATGGCTATCTTCGACGCCGCGCCGTAGATGCCGAGCTGCTGGTGGGCATCGGGGGCTTTGTAGACGTAGGGGAAGAGAATCTTGTCTGCCGTCTGGTTCAGGATGCCGGCGATGCCCAGCACGAGCACCGGCCAGCTGTAGGAGAGCATCCGGCGCATGAGGGCGCGGTCGAACACGTAGCGGAAGCCCGTCAGCTCGCGCCAGAAGCAGAACGTTATGCTGCCTGTGCAGGCCAGGTTGATGTAGAAGGCGTAGCCCACGTCGGTGGGGCGGCCCGTCATCTCGGGCAGGGCGACGAAGCAGAACAGGTTGAGCGCGATGTTCATCACGATGAAGAGCAGCTTCAGCGCGGCGAACTTCACCGGCCGCTTCTTGTGGCGCAGATAGGCGAAGGGTATGCACTGGAAGGCGTCGATGGCCACCGTCACGGCCATCACCCACACGTATGACGGGTGGGCGGCGTAGCCCATGAACGACGATATGGGGCCGATGAACGCCAGCACGAGGGCCACGAAGAGCAGCGACGTGCTGCCCACGCTGATGAGTATGGTGGAATAGACGCGCTCCGGGCGCTCCCCCTCCTTGTTGGCGAAGCGGAAGAAGGTGGTCTCCATGCCGTAGGTGAGCACCACCAGCAGCAGCGCGGTGTAGGCGTAGACGTTGGTGATGACGCCGTAGCCGCCGCTCTCGGCCGACAGCTTGGCCGTGTAGAGCGGCACGAGCAGATAGTTGAGGAATCTGCCCACGATGCTTGAGAGTCCGTAGATGGCCGTGTCCTTGGCCAGAGATTTCAGATTTGCCATACGTTTAAAGGTAAAAAGGTAAAAAAGTAAAAAGGTAAAAAGCCTGCGGAATGAGCTTGTGGATGCCCTGCGCCTTATGGCAACGAGGGAAAGGCTTCCCTTTATGAAGTCACAGGGCATTTTTTGTGCACACTCTGTTCGGCCTCCATCTGATCACTGTTTCCCCTTTGCTTTCATTTTATTAATAATGTTTACCAATGTTCCGATTATTGTTTTTGCGTCATTAGACATGGATTCAAACTCCACATCACTAAGAATTTCCGATTCATGAAGCAGTTCCAGCCAATACAAAGCCTCGCCAGCCTCTTTCAGGGCAATGCTCAGCTTGCTCACATAATCGGCGTCACTCTGCGCATAAACGCTCTCCGCGATGTTGGCGCCAATGCTTGTTCCGCAGCGGTACAGTTGTTTTGACATGACAAACTCCTGCCGCTCATCACGCAAACAGCAGTAAAGCCGCACCACTCTGAGCGCAAACTTCTTGCTGAGCTGCGATATTACATTGCCATTCATCGGCTTCTTTTTATATTGTTGACATTAAAACCATACCTCATCTTGTACCAGCCACAACCTTTCCGCCCGCCCCGTTGTTTGCACAAAACCATCCCTCCGGCTTTTTACTTTTTTACCTTTTTACCTTTTTACCTTTAGAAGAACATGTAGCACACGGCTATGGCGGCTATCACTCCGGCCAGGTCGGCCAGCAGGCCGCAGGCCACGGCGTGGCGGGTGTGGCGTATGCCCACGCTGCCGAAATAGACGGCGAGGATGTAGAAGGTGGTGTCTGTCGAGCCTTGGAACACGCAGCTCAGGCGGCCCACGAACGAGTCGGCGCCGTAGGTGGCCATGGCGTCCACCATCATGCCCCTGGCGCCGCTGCCCGAGAGGGGCTTCATGAGCGCCGTGGGCAGCGCGCCCACAAACTCGCTGTCGCCGCCGCAGGCCTCGACGAGGGCGCGCACGCCGCCGACAATCATGTCCATGGCCCCCGAGGCGCGGAACACCCCGATGCCCACGAGTATGGCCACGAGATAGGGTATGATGCGCACGGCGGTGGCGAAGCCCTCCTTGGCGCCCTCGATGAAGGCGTCGTAGACGTTGACGCGCTTGCGCGCGGCGGCCAGGATGAAGCCCGTGATGATGGTCATCAGCAGGATGTTGGCCACGGAGGTGCTCACGAGGTTCATCGTGTCCTTGTCCATGCGGCTGAAGCCCCACATCACCGCCGCCACGGCCAGGCACATTCCGCCCAGCGTGAGCAGCAGCGTGCGGTTCAGCAGGTTGATGCGCTGGTAGACGCTCGTGGCCACTATGCCGGCCAGGGTCGAGAAGAACGTGGCCAGCAGTATGGGCACGAACACGTCGGTGGGCTGCGCCGCGCCCATCTGCGCGCGGTAGACGAGAATGCTCACGGGTATTATGGTCAGTCCGCTCGTGTTGAGCACGAGGAACATTATCATGGGGTTCGAGGCGGTGTCTTTCCTGGGGTTGAGCGTCTGCAGCTGCTCCATGGCGCGCAGTCCGAGCGGAGTGGCGGCGTTGTCGAGGCCCAGCATGTTGGCGGCTATGTTCATGAAGATGCTGCCCGTGGCCTGGTGGCCCTTGGGAATGTCGGGGAAGAGCTTTGTGAACACGGGGCTGAGCAGGCGCGACAGGGCGCTGACCATGCCCCCGCGCTCGCCTATCTTCATTATGCCGAGCCAGAGCGAGAGCACGCCGGTGAGGCCGAGCGAGATCTCGAACGCCGTCTTCGACGAGGCGAACGTGGAGTCCATCATGGCCGGAAACACTCCCGTGTCGCCCATGAGCACCAGCCGCGCCGCGCCGATGGCGAACGCGATGACGAAAAACGCGATCCAGATGTAGTTCAGAACCATAGGTCAGTGTGTTGTCGGCGGGGGCGCATGGCCGCGCCGCCGGGGTCAGAGCAGGGCGTCGATGGCGGCGTCAACGTCGCCGGCCTGCGTGGAGCGGCTCACCACGTTGTTGCCCCTGTCGATGAGGAAGAACTCAGGCACGCTGCTGACGTTGTACATCGAGACGCGCGGCGAGGCCGCGCCCTCGGGGTCGCGCACGCACACCCACGGCAGGGCCGCCGTCTGCTGCTTCCAGAAGTGCTCGTCGGGGTCTATCGACACCTGGTAGATCTCGAATCCGCGGTCGTGGTATTTGTTGTAAAGCTCGCGCAGCCAGAGTATGCGCTGGGGCGAGTCGTCCATGCCGTAGAGGTGGAAGTCGAGCATCACCACCTTGCCCTTGAGCTGCGAGAGCGAGCGCGGGCGCCCCTGGTTGTCGTTGAGCGTTATGTCGATGAGTCCGGTGGTGGTCACCTTGGCGGGGTCTATCGCGGCTTGGCTCTCGGTCTGCATGATGCGCTCGGTCTTCATTCCGCGTATCGCGATGTTGTGAAGGTTCTCGCCGCGCAGGCTTCCGGGGTAGAACGTGTCCCACGCCGTGGCCACCGCCGCGAACGCCTTTATGTCGCCGCCGGCGCCGCCCGGGTCGAAGATGAGGTAGCTGCCGATGGCCTGGAAGAGGGCGAAATATGACGAGGCGGCCTTGGGGTCCTTGAAGATGTAGTCGCGCGCCACCCTGTCTTTGTGGGCGGCGAGCATGGCCTCCAGGCTGTCGCGGGCCTCGGCGGGCGTCAGGGCGGCGTCGCGCCCCAGCGCCGTGACGCGGCGCTGCAGGTCGTTCTGCATGAGGGCCAGCTCCTTGATGCGGGCGCACTCCGCCGAGCCGTCCACCTCGTAGGCCGTGGCCATGGTGGGGTAGTCGGCCCTCACGCTCACGGTCTCGGTGGAGTCGATGGCTATGTTCACCACCTGGCCGCCTATGCGCAGGCGGTAGAACTCAGGGGCCTCGGGCCTGGGGGCGCTGAAGCTGAAGCTGCCGTCGGCGCCGAGCCGCGCCGAGTCTACTGTCACGGGGCCGTCGATGCCCATCTGCTCGAAGTAGAGCAGCGAGTCCTCGGCGGAGCCGATGCTGCCCTCAACGTGGAAACTGTCTCCGCCGCACGACGTCAGCGCGAGCGCGGCCGCCGTGGCGGCGGCAATTGCAAGGTGTCTCATGTTCTTTTGAGTGTTGGTGCGTTTGCCGGCAGGCGGGCGCGGACGGGCCGCGCCCGCCTGTGCTCCGGCGTCACATTTTCTGCAGAAACAATAATTTGTGCGACTCGGGGAGAACCGGCTCCCTGTCTGTCCGCAAAAGGATTGTCACCTGCAAAGTTAGTGCAATTTTTTGATTGCCGATGCATAAAAGGGCAATAAATTCTGCGGGATGTGCCGCGGGCGGCCCGGCAGGTGCCTGATTTCCGTTGGCCTGTGCTCCGCGCTCATGGCCGCGGCTGCGGCGTCTGTCGGCGCGCCTCAAGTGTTAGCGAAGCTTAAAAAACGCCCCATTGCGGACAATGGCTGCCGTTTCGCGTTCCGATATAGGCCGTTTCGCGTTCCAATATGGCCTATATCGCGCTCCGATATGGCCTATATTAGAGCGCAAGACGGCGGGTGTTGCAAGGTGCTGGCTGTCAGGGAGTTGCGGAGGATGCGCCGGAATGGCGGATTTAACGTTTGTTCAGACAGCCGGGCGCCAGCCGTCTCGTGGGCGCTCCGGTAAAAAACAGGCGTGCCCTGCATTCCGGTCGTTATAGGAATGCAGGGCACGCCCCATTGTGAAACGCAGGCGGGCCTCACCTTGCCCTGAACATCTCGGCCTGCGAGCGGATAAGCTCCTCGTCGTCGAAGTAGTTGATGCGCATGGCGCGGCGCACCTCGTCCATGGTTTCGGCGGCTGTCTCGCGGGCGCTCTCGGTGCCCCGGCGCAGCATGTCGTAGATGGCCGGAATGTCCTGCTCAAGCTCGTGGCGGCGCTGGCGCATAGGCTCCAGCAGGCGGTTGAGTATGGAGTTGAGGAACTTCTTGCACTTCATGTCGCCCAGTCCGCCCCGGCGGTAGTGGTCCTTCAGCTCGTCGAGGTTGGCGTACTCGGGCCAGAAGTCGGCGAAGTCGGCCTCGGTGCAGAAGGCGTCGAGATAGGTGAACACGGCGTTGCCCTCCACCTTGCCCGGGTCGCTCACGTTGATGTGGCCGGGGTCGGTGAACATCGAGCGCACTTTCTGCCACACCTCGTCGGCCGAGTCGCTCAGGTAGATGCAGTTGCCCAGGCTCTTGCTCATTTTCTCCTTGCCGTCGGTGCCGGGCAGCCGTCGGGCCGTGGCGTTCTCGGGCAGCATGATGGCAGGCTCCACGAGCACCTCGCCGTATGTCTGGTTGAAGCGGCGCACCAGCTCGCGCGCCACCTCGAGCATAGGCTCCTGGTCCTCGCCGGCGGGCACGGTGGTGGTCTTGAAGAGCGTGATGTCGGCGGCCTGGCTCACGGGGTAGCAGAAGAAGCCCAGCGGAATGTTGGCCTCGAAGTTGCGCATCTTTATCTCTGTCTTCACCGTGGGGTTGCGCTGCACGCGCGACACGGTGATGAGGTTCATCAAGTAGGTGGTAAGCTCGGCCAGCTCCGGTATCTGGCTCTGCACGAAGAGCGTGCACTTCTGCGGGTCGAGGCCCGCGGCCAGCCAGTCGAGCGCCACCTCGATGATGTTGCGGCGTATCTTCTCGGGGTTGTCGGCATTGTCGGTAAGGGCCTGCACATCGGCCATGAAGACGTACATGCGGTCGTAGCCGCCCTCGTTCTGCAGCTGCACGCGGCGGCGCAGCGAGCCGACGTAGTGGCCCAGGTGGAGCCGGCCCGTGGGGCGGTCGCCGGTAAGAATCACTTTTCCCATAGTCTTTTCTGTAATTGTTGCGACCGCAAAATTACACAAAAAAAACGACTTGCACACACCGGCAGGCCGTTTTTTGCCTCTGCCCGGCAGCAGGCGGCGCGGCGGCGCAGCCCCGGCAGGAGTCGCGGGGCGGCTGCCGAGGCCGCCACACACCGCGGCCGGCGGTAGGAATCACTTTTCACATTGTTTGGTTTTGTAACTGCCGCGACCGCAAAGGTAGCGCAAATTTTATCGTAACGCGGGCATATTTACCCCCTCACTGTTTTGGGCTTGCGCCCCCCCCTGACAGGTGTAAAGCTGCGCGACACTGTGTTGTTATGGACAGTTTATATGTTTTTAACATTATGGTTCTGTGGCGTATGATTATTTTTTTTATATTTTTGCCACGAACTAAAAACTTAAACAAAATGAAAAGAAAATTCTTTTACTTTACAGCTGTTGCCGTAATAGGCATGGGCGCTTACTCATTCTGCAAGTACAATGGCAATGTCGGAACAGGACTTAGCGAATTGGAAATGGAGAATGTTGAAGCTCTCGCAGAGTACAACGAGGGACCTACCGCTGTTGGATGCAAGTCGCTTAAAGACGCCTCTTGCCTCGTGTTCGACAGCCAAGGCATTCTGGTATATACAGGCAAGAACAAATATCCTGGCAAATGATTACGGGAAAACAAGCGGTGGCCTTGTGCGCCGCGCTGGCGCTCGTTTGGGGGTGCGGCCAAAGGCAAGGCGAGAAAGGGAGCCGAGTGGCGTTTGAGCGCACTGAAGAGCTGTCGGCCACTGACTCCGTGCCGATAGGCCAATACGGCATTTATTCCCCCAACCGCGCCATTTATAGCGGCGACTCGGTGTGGATAGAAGTCAGCGACAAGTCTGACTTCAAGATGTTCGTGCTCAGCGATGACGGGCGTCTGCTCGCCAAGGGCATTTCGGAGGGTAAGGGCAGAGGCGAGGTACTGGGCGTCACGTCAATGCACAGAATCGGAGGCCGCACACTCGTGTACGACTCGAACAAGGGCGTTCTCAGCAAGGTGGAGTGCCGCGACAGCACCCTGGCTCTGGCGCCTCTGGCCGACGGCATCAACCTGCTTGATGATGCTGTGATGCTGCCTGACGGTCGCGTGGTGACAATGCACATTGTGGGCAACTACAGTTATGCCGTGGCCGACACGTCGGGAAACATAACAGACACACTGAAATACTATCCGCCAAAACCAGACAAGGCCACAGACTTCACGAACGCCCTCGCGTACACAGGCCGCTCAGCGTTCGCGCTCGGCGGAAAACGCTTCGCGCGCACCTGCCCTTATGACGGGGGCATCGACTTCTTCAGCACCGACGGCAAGCTGGCGCACCTGGCCCGCCAGGAGGAATATCCGATGGACTACGACGTGATAAACATGAGACAATCTGTGCCTACGCTTTCTAAGACAACTCCTGTGGGCTACCGTTCGCTGACAGCATCAGGCGACGTCTTCTACGCGCTTTTCTCAATGGCGCCAGCATCCGGCGCGACAGACGAGTGCAGCGAGATGCGGTCGTTCTCGTCAGAGGGCAAGCCCCTGTGCAAATACACTCTGGACCACAAGGTCTCCTGCATCGCCATATCGCCAGACAACACGAGAATGATTGCCATCGGAGGCACAGCCGGGGGCGGAACGATGATGTACCGCTACACGCTGCGGCAGTAAAGCCCAAATCACACTGACTTCAGCAAGGACACGCCGGACTTGACACAATCAGCCCGACCCCCAAACACATTACACTAAAATAAGTTTGGAGGTCGGGCTGATTGCTGTATGGGGCTGTCCGTCATATACCGGCAGGCTGCGCCATGCCCGACAACATCCCTATCCCTTGCGCGGCCCGGTCAGAACTCAAAGACCAGGTTCTTCTCGATGTCGGGGCTGATGCTGGCGCCCACGGGGCAGGCTTTTGCCGCGCCTTTCAGCATCCGCTTGTCGGCGTCGGACAGCTCTATGCCGCCGAGGCGGAACGTGACCGTGACCGATGTGACGCGGTGTGTGGCCTCGTCGGATGTGTAGGTCATGGCCACGGTGGCCCCGCTGATGTCGAGCCCGCGCTTGGCGGCCATCATGCCCATGATGGACAGCATGCAGGCGCCGAGCGAAGTGACGAACATATCCACCGGTGTGCAGGTTGTGCCGGATGCGGCGCTCTCGGCTGAGTTGTCCGTCTTGAGCGCAATCTCAGACCGCCCGCAGGTGGCGGTGGTCTTCATGTTGCCGTCGTAAGTCACTTTGATCTCTTGCATAATCTTCAATCTTTATTTTGGTTTAGGGTTTTGTTGTCACCAGCCTCAGAGGCCGCGCCGGCGCCGGGAGCGCCGGGGCGAGCAGTCTGCGGTAGGCCTCGGCGTCGAGGAGCAGCCGCTCGGCCTCGTGGAGCTGCTTGTCGTGGTTGAGCGCGGCCTCCACGGCGCCGGCCTGGTAGTAGTAGGCCGCGATGATGTCCTGCTCCATTATGCGCTTTATCTCGTCCTTGTTGCGCTCCAGGTCGCGCGCCACGTCGTGCCTCAGCTTGGCCTTCAGGCTGTCGAACTCGGCCTTGGCGTCGTCATAATACCCCTCCATCTTGGCCAGCTTGACCAGCTCGTCGAGCTTCTTGCCGCTCATCGGGTCGTATGTGAAGCCGCTCTTTATCACCCGCCGCTTGAAGTCCTCGAAGTCGGCGTCGGTCAGCGCGAACTCTCCGGCGGGCGCGATTGAGGCGTGGCGGGCTATGTAGTCCACCTCGTAGTCGAGCATCACCTCGGCCGAATCGACGCGGTCCAGGTAGAACACGATGTTGGGCAGCGTGTCGGGGCGCACCTCGATGTCGGGCTTTATACCGCCGCCGTCGCGCACCTCGCGGCCGCTTCTCGTGCGGAACACGTGCGTGAGGCTGTCGGCTATGTGCTCGGTGTAACCGCCCCGGCTGTGCTTGTAGTTTATGGCCTGTATGCAGCGGCCGCTGGGAATGTAGTACTTGCTCGTGGTGAGCTTCATGGTGGAGTTGTAGGGCAGGTCGAGCGGCACCTGCACAAGGCCCTTGCCATAGGTGCGCGTGCCGAGCACCACTCCGCGGTCGAGATCCTGCAGCGACCCGGCCGTGATCTCGCTGGCGCTGGCCGTCTCGCCGTTGACGAGCACCACGATGGGCATCAGCGTGTCAACAGGCTCAAGGCGCGTCTTGTACTCGCGGTTGGCGGCGCGCAGCTTGCCCCGCGTCTCAACGAGCTTCACCCCCTTGGGCACCCACATATTGATGATGTCGATGGCCTCGGAGAGCGACCCGCCGCCGTTGGCCCGCAGGTCGAGCACCAGGCTCGTGGCCCCGCGGCCCTTCAGGTCGACAAAGGCGCGGCGCATCTCCTTGGCGCAGCCCTCGGTGAAGCTGCTCAGGTTGATATACCCGATCCCGTCGTGCCGCATTCCGTAATAAGGTATGGCGGGCAGCTTGATGTTGCGGCGCGTTATCTTGAACGACATCTCCTTGCCGGTGGACGGGCGCCGCACCTTCAGCACAAAACTCGTGCCCGGCTCGCCCCTGAGGCGGTCGCTGACGTAGGACACGGTCTTGCCGGTCATCGTGGAGTCGTCGATGCTCAGGATTATGTCGCCGCGCTTCAGCCCCACCTCTGCCGAGGGCATCCCCTCGTAAGGCTCGTCGATGACAACCATCTTGAGCCGCTGGTGGTAGCGCACCACCGCCCCGATGCCGGCATACTTGCCCGTGAGCATCATCTTCAGCTCCTTCTCCTTGTCCTCGGGGTAGTATTCGGTGTAGGGGTCGAGGCTGCGCAGCATGGCGTTGATGCCGTTGCCGATCACCTCCGAGGGGTTGAGCGTATCGACATACATAAGGTCCAGGTTGCGGTAGATGTTGTTGAAGATGTCCAGATTCTTGGCCACCTCAAAGTTGTGGTCCCTTGACTTCTGGGCCTGCGCCGCAAGAACGGACAGGCACGAGAGCAAAAGGACAAACAGTCTGTTTCTCATTTTCTTTATTGTTATTGCCGGGCACGCCTCCGGCATACCGCCACGGCAGCCCGGCACGCGCCTTTGATTGTCTGTTGTGTTTTAATTTTCCAAGCTGCAAAATTAAAGCATTAAACTCTAAAAAAGACTGCCGCCCACGTTTTTTTGCGAAAAATTTAAGTTTGAAGCGATTTTTTTGCCAAAATATTTGCACAGTTCCCAAAAAGGCATTACCTTTGCATCGCAAATCAGAAATGAGGCGCAAACAATGCTTCAATAGCTCAGTTGGTTAGAGCACCTGACTGTTAATCAGGGGGTCGTTGGTTCAAGCCCATCTTGAAGCGCTGTATGAACGGAGTGCTAATTACTTGCAACGCAGGTAGTTGGCACTTTTTCTTTTATCGGCGTTTTTATGTTTCCGAACCCTTGCAAAGCACTTGATATTGTTGCAATTTCGCTATTTGTTGACTGATTGTTGACTAATTAAATTGCGATGCAACATGCTGACAATCAAGGCGGAAATCAAAAGAGGCGAGCAGAAAAACGACGGAACTTATAACGTCAAGCTAAGATTTACGCTCGACAGAAAAGTAAGAAGGCTGTCCACAAGTCTTTTCGTTAAGCCTGAAGAACTTACTAAAACAGGCCAATTCAAGAAAAACACAAAGGTCTATAAGGATATAGAAAAGCTTGTAACAGCCTGTCAGGAGAAGTGCAACGCCATGCAAATAGACTTGAACAACTATTCTTTGGACTATATTTTCAAGCTGTTGAGGTTTGAGGAACAGAAGGAAAGGCAAATCGACTTCATCGGTTTTTCACGCCGATGGATAGACAATGCGCCAATCAAAAGCAAGGAAACATACGATACTGCGATAAAATCCTTGACCTCGTTCGTTGGTCGGGAAAGCCTTTATACAACAGAAATCACCGTTTCTTTCCTTGCCAAATACAAAGCATTCTTGGAAAAGCGGAGGGACGAGCGGAACAAGAAACTGGCTGAAACAGGCAAGCGCGTCCCATCCAACAGAACCGTATCGCTGTATCTCGGTTGCATAAGACATCTGTTCAAAGAAGCCCAAAGAGAGTACAATGACAGTGAAGACAACCTCATGCTCATACCCTCCTCACCTTTCGATAATTTTAAAATACCCAGGCAAGAGGCAACGAGAAAACGCGCAATCGACAAGAGTTTGCTTAAAAGAATCTACGCCCTGCCATATAAAAACAAGGTGAAAGGAAGCAAAGGAACTTGCAGGTACGACCTTGCCAAAGATTGTTTCATCATATCCTTCTGTCTTATCGGTATGAACTCTGTTGACCTGTACGATGCCAAAGAGTTTGTTGACGGCAAGATAATCTACAACCGTGCCAAGACCAAAGACCGTAGGCTCGACCAAGCAAGGATGGAAGTTGTCGTGCCGTCCATGATTTTGCCCTTAATTGAAAAATACAAGGACAAGACCGGCCAGCGTCTCTTCAACTTCTATCAATATTACGCCGACCGCAAGTCATTCAACAAGGCAATCAACTATGGCCTGAAAGAAATCGGCTCGGAACTTGGCATCGACGACCTCGAATTTTACGCCGCCCGTCATTCATGGGCCACAATAGCCCTGAACAAGATTGGCATCGACAAATATACAGTCCATGCAGCCCTCAACCATGTGGACGAATCGATGAGGGTGACGGACATTTACATCCAGCGTGACTTCGTTAACGAGAACAAGACCAACGCAAAGGTCGTGAGGTATGTGTTTGGCCGCTAAAAAAGAATGACAACGCACGAAATGTCCTATTCGAGATATATCATAATTAACTGACAATATGGATGTTATGCTTATTTTTGATTAGGACATTTATAAATGTCCTTAAATGTCTTGTCTCTTAAATAAATGTCCATGAAATGTCCTTATCCTTACAATAAAGAAAACGCATAAGACACGGTTGATGATGTATCATAAGTGAAAACTACATAATGACGCAAATGCCAAAATGTCATAATTTATATATGCGTGTTTGGCTTGTGGCATAATGTTTGTTTATTTTCATATTGATGGAAGTTAGATTACTTTCAACAAGCCGTGTGGTCTTAGTAGTTGTTGATAAAATCCACACAGAGAGAATTAAAGGATTTATGAACCATAAAAACCTTACGCTTATGATGTAAAAGGAACCGAGAAGTAGAATAGACAATAAGTATCAGACAATGTTTATCTTGAGCTTGATGTTTTTGCTACTTCAGAGTGACCGAGGTGGATTTTCTGAGTCTGCAGCTTGCCAAGAACTATCCCGAGGATAAGGCCCTCTGGCATGATTCTGTGATAAAGTATGGCGTGAACGGAACGCTTGACCTTTTGCGTAAATACAACGCTGGTAGAAATCGTGGTGAGCTTAACTGCCAGTTCATAGAATGGATAATTAGTAGAGAAGAATTTTTCATGGGAAAAATAAAGGATTGCTTAGCCGATAGCAATTTAGGATTGAAAATCGGCAACCAGAAAGTAAAGTTCACCTATTATGGTATGGTCTTCACAATCTTAAAATGGGAAGGTTGCTATGTGAGGGGCGGAAACAAGCGTAATGCTCCAAACAGAATCTCATACCAAAGATTTTGTGGAGATATGTTAAACCTAAAAGACAGGCTGAACAGCGGTAATGTAAGAAAGACAATTGCAAACCCAATGTACTCTTACAACTATTACTTGGATATCGCATCAGAAGCGGCAGGAGAGAAAGGCAACACGATACCTGACTACGCACTGAGTTTGAGACCTGTTTTTAAAGAATTATCTGATGAAATAAGAGAGAAATTTTTAAGATAGCAGTAGATGGGGGATGGCCGAAAGAAATGGCACATCCCTTTTTTATGTCTTAGTTTGCAACGGTTCCAAACATTACACTTTACATTCTTGTATTTGCATTTACATGGTGGTTGTTTTGAATAAATGTAAATAAATAACTCTTATGTTTGAGACCCATTTTTAGTCTTAACAAGTATTAAAAGCTCCCAGTTTTTAATATAGGGATAGCTGGTTCTTGGGTTTTCTTTACCACGTCTGTTATATGCCATATCTTTGCTAGCGATTTTAAAAAAAAAGAAATTATGGAACAGAAAGAAAGATGCAAATTAAGCATTAGGGCATTTCCTCCAAGAATTGATTATGAAGGTACAAGCCCGTTTAAAGACACGTCTAAATTAATCCTTCCATTTATTGCTGTCGCTGGCCTCTATTACTTTTTTAAAAATAAAGGGAAGCATGATAGGAAAAGGAAATTTAATCCTGGCAGCTCAGATAAGCCCAAACAGGACACTCACGAACCTCCACCACAACAATCATTTGAGGTAGAAACATTGAATGAAGCCTGTCATAAACCACATACCGATGTTTCAGAGTTGCAGATGTGTGGTGAATTGCTGAGCAAAGGAGACACGATGATTCTCTTCAGCCCTGATGGCGAAGGCAAAAGCACGTTGGCGGCAGGTATATGTATTGACATTGCAAGCGGAGCAAAAACGAAACTTCTCCCGGAGTCAATGGTCTTGCATGAGAATAAGCAAGAATATGTATTGTGGCTAGATGAAGAGCTTAATTATTATGACATGCGTCAGAGGTACGGACTGGATAATTACAGATTTCCTGACAAGTTATACAGGTCTACAAGTATTTTTAGTTCCGTGGATGAGATGTTCGCTTGCATTGAAAAGTTCGTAGATGAGAAAAAGTCTGATGTGACAATCTGTATAGACAACCTCTCTGCCATAATGCCACCAAATTCAGCAAATGCATTTATCGAACTGTTTAAGAAGCAAAAGATGATTAAAGACAAGGCGATGAGCAACGGGTACCATGTGACATTTATAATAATAACACATTCCAAGAAGACAGAATCCGGACGTGTTAGTGAGGACTTTTACGGCTCTTCGTATATTGGCAACCTTTCGTCAACACGCATAGCTCTTCTTCCGACTCGGCTGGGTAAGGACTATAAAATGCTGAAAGTGCAGAAAAACAGGAAGTTCGCCGTTAGAGATGAAGTAATTGTCATCAAACGTGTGACAACTCCTTATCTGCATTTTGAATATTTTGACATGAGGCCTGAGGATGAAGTTGCCCCTATAAAACAGAAAGCTGTAAAAACAGACAATCCCGCCCCTGTGTCAGCCTCATCCGTACTAAGCCATAAAAAAGCTCCGAACCAGAAGGTCACACCGGATAAAGAGGAAAAGATTATGGCGATGTATTCTAAAGGTATGCGTCAGAACACGATTGCCAAGAAGCTGAACATAAGCGCAAAGACCGTTCATAGGACGCTTACGAGACTTAAGAAAGAAGGCCGGATTAGTGCCTGAAAAATATAATGCCACCCCTTAGCGGGTGGCTTTTTTGTGATGTCATTTTGCAATACACGGCATCTTGCGTTGTGATAGGTGGCGAATGGGGAGGCAGTTTGTGGTCTTTTATCTCGCAAAAGATGGCCTTTTGCATGAGTGGCTGTTACGGCATTATCTCATACACTTCAATCCTCTTGCCGTCGCTGTTGGTAATCATGCGCTCTCGGACGTTCAGGTATTGCGTTATGTCCGTGGCTTTGGCTGTCTTACCGACAAGTCCGAGGCTGTCGTAAATGTGCTGGAGGGTTTGCTTTACTTCTGGCTTTGTGTAAAGGCTGCCGATGGAAAACTCTCTTTGACATTCCTGCATGATTGGGGCTTGGCTACATCGGTTGGCGTATTCTGCCTCGACTTTGGCAGTGTCGAAATCCAGGCCGGCAAGCTGCTGATAGCCCAACACGCCGTACCATTCGTGATAACGCTGGTCGATGAACGGGTTTTGAAGTATGATGCCGTCGTATTGCGGACAAGAGTTGCGGAAGTCGGAATAGCCCTTGAGCCGGTCCTTTTCAGGCGCGGAGTAATACCATGCTTCAAAGTCCTTGACTTCCTGCGGTTTCACGTTCATCTTCACGGCCGACCGTATGCTTGCCGTGAGCTGGCAGGAGTTTGTATAATAGTGGCTGCGCTGGTGCCATTGGTTCCATTTGGCTACCTTTACGAGCTGGTTTATTCCGAGCGTTGCCTGTCCGTTTACCTGGAACACGTCAACATAGTCGTCAACGAATTTCTTGTCGTCAGCCTTGTCCCTGACCAATTTTATAAGCCTTTCTTTCATCGCAGGGGATGCGTTGTTGAAGTCATCGATGAATTTCTCTGATTCTTGTTCCATCATCTGCTGCTGCGCCCTGAATTCATCCTGCGACAAACAACCTGGCTTCGTCTTGTAATATACCGTAGCATCGTGCCTGAAAGGGTTGATGTCAAGTCTTTGTCTACCGAGGATTTGCGGAATGTCGAGCATGATGTCGAGCGTCTGCCATTCCTTCCCCGCGTTGATGAAGACGTATGTGATGGCGTTGGTGGAGTAGAAATCGACTCCCTCGAACGACGCCTTGGTGCAGAAAGTGAAGGGGGTGTTCACGGGGTTGCTCCTGTCCGTACACAGTCCTCCGGGCTTAAAGCCGCTTGGCAGTTCTGAAGCCTTGTTTTCAGAGCATAGTATTGTCACTTCTTCGGGGCGCAAGCCGTTATTGGTTATTATGTTCCTTATCGACCTGACTTCGTTCAGGAAGATGCAGACTTCGGTTGAATACACCATCTGTCCGTTGACCATCTTCCTCGCAAAATATCCGTTTGCTCTGAAGTCCTGTATTATTTGGCTACACAACTTTTCCGCGCTCTCGCCCTTCTTCATTTGTATTTCCCTTATGTTCGGTTCCTCAAGCACGGCCGGATCCCATTCCAACTTGATGTAGGGTATACCTTTGAACTGCGGCACTTCATCCAAAAACAGGTCTGGAATGGGCGTGGCTGACAGGTAACAGATTCTCTCAACTTCGCTGTCAATGCGGATTAGGAAGTTCATGTCCGTGTTCCCCTTGAACGCCGCGTCGCCCATCAGGCACTGGAACTCGTCCACTACGTAAAGGAACTTATCTGTCACACGGCATGACTTCAACACGTCAAGCACCTTCCCCGACGAGTCCAACGTCACCAGAACCTTGGGCGGCACAGTGTTTTGGAAGAATGGATTAGCCCCGTAAGCGTCTATGTAAGCCTTCAAGTTTGACATCAGCCTCATTATCTCTTCGGCTCTTTTTGCCTTGCCCGTGTAAGGAGTGTGGAACAAGAAGCAGCCGGGGTGTTGTTCGAACTTGTCCTTCAAGGCGTGCAGTCGTGGCGAGATTATTACCACGGGGATGTCCGAGTTCAAGAACAGCGACGTTCCCCCGCAACCCGTAACCGTCTTGTTGAGTATGAATTTGCCGTTAATCGGCAGCTTGCTTAATAATGAATTGTCTTCACCCATGTATCTGCATCCATTGGGCATGGTGATAGTCTTGATGTTCATTTGTTCTTTTTCTTTAAATATTTGTCCTTTTGTCATTGTTCTAAATGTAAGCAAAAGGAATGTGTTTATTTGCTCAAGCGGCGCAAACCTACGGCAGACGAAAAGAAGTGTAGTTGTTTGTGGTATTCTTGGTAACTGTTCAATAAAAAGCTGCAATCCATTTAATCCATGGAAAGCAGGATGCAGGATTTTTTCTCCAAATATGCTGCATATATAAGTATCCACCCTGATTTCATGGAAAAAAGCTGCATCTTTCTTTTCTTTCGTTAGTTGTAGGCCCTGCGCCGCCTTGAGTGGATATGTTTCTCATTCATACAATGCCTCCGGCTTGCTGAACGTTCCACCTATTGCAGCTTTTTCTTCTTTGGGTAAAACGTGAAATCGTCAGCTCCGAAGTTCCTTTCCTCCGTCTTGTAAGCGTTCCTGACATGTCCTGTTATTTCTTCTTCGGTCATTGTGTCGCTTTCCCAACCTTCGATGAAATAATCCATTGCCAAGTCCTCTTCGACTCCCCATCTGCACAACCGGCAAGCCAACGAGAATATGCTCATGGCCCTGTGTCCTTCCTGCCAATATTCTGGATGGCTCTTTTTCCAAGTCGAGTTCATTATGTTTATTATGCTCCTGCCGGATATTTTATTTCCTGTTGAGATATTGGTTTGCTTCATTATGGCAGCCTTTACCGTCGGCACATAATGGAAAGGCACGGGATTCGGGTTTGTCCAGATGTCCGGGTCATAGCTTAGATAGTTTCTCCTTGCCAAGTCCTTGCAGCTTTCGTCCTTGCTCGCCACGTTGAACTTCCGCAACAGTTGGTCGTACAAGTCACCATGCATTGCTGGGTCAGTGTTGTCATGAAGCACCAAAGCCTTCAATCCCTTTCCGCCCGGAGTTACAAACACGCAACATACGCAAGGAGTGACAACCAGCCTGCGCCATAAATGGCACATCTCATCATAGCCGGGAATGTCGTCAAAGTCCATCGCCGTCACGTCTGAATACTGCACAAGATGATGCCTTTCCACTTCCGAAAACACGCCATTGTAAGCCACGGTGGGCAGCAGCCTCGCTTTCCACTCCTGCTTTTCAGCCTTGGTTCCCAAACTTCGGATGTACTCTATGGCCTGTCTTAAAGTGTATTGGCCATATTCATAATCATTAATCAGGATTTCCCCTTCCCTGATGATTTTCACCACGTCGTCAACCGTTGCATAACCGAGGTTGAACTTGGTGTAGTTGATACGTTGTAACAAACTAATTTCTTTCATTTTCTTTTGTTTTTAATTGAACTTTTCATGTTTGTTTTTTTATCCATGAGTAAGATTTTGACACCCTTTCAATCCCCCTTTTGTCATTTTCAGACGAACAAGGACATCAGGTTGCATGAAAAAAGAAGTGCCGCCAAGGTTCTTTGTCTCCCAGACGGCACTTCCTCATAGAGGCATCAATAAGTTAGTTTCAACTTCACACAATCAGGCGTAATCTCCAACTTGATGTCCTTCATCCTGCTTGCTCCCAACGCCCTTGCAGACTTCTTGTAGCAGTCTATGAACTCCGTCTGGTCGATGAAACAGTTGAAATACGTTCCGAACGGGGCGCGTGGTATCGGTTCAGGCATCCTGAAGTCACCAAGACCTTCGCCTGTTATGATGTCTGCGTCAACAGTGTTTATCATGTCCTGTTTCAGCAAATCGTCGGTTGCCATGCGCTCAAAAGACACTTCAATCTCTTTCGGATTGGGTATGCCAATGCTCACAACAACCTTATGTCCGTCAGTCAACACATCCAAGTCGTTCTGTATTTCCTGTTGCACACTCATAATCGTGGCAGGTCCAACCTCGTGAACCTTACCAACCAAAAACACTTTCTTACTTTTCATGATTTTGTCCTTTCTTTTTATTTATGATTAAATCAATATTAAACTCATTCTTCAAGAACTTTCGCAATGTGTTATAAGCGTCGGCTCTTTTCCTTTCTCTTGGTATAACAGTCAACAGCTCCGCCAAGTCAACCTTGATGCAGAGTCCGTTTTCAAGATTGTGCCCGATATACTTTTCAAGTGCTTCAACGTCAGCCTTGAACTTATCCGGCACAATCACTGTGTTCGCTTTACTTTCGATTACATCAGGAGAAACACAGTCCTGACGGTTTTCCAAGTACTTTACTTCATTGGAAAACAGATTATATAAATTTGTTATAATCATCTTTCTGTCTTTATTAGAAATAATCTTCATAATCACTATTAAGATTCTCAGCCCTTTTGAAGCGCGTTTTATCGATTTAAGGCTTCATCGGACTTATTATTACACAATTTAGAATTTCAAGGCTTCACAGGCGCGTTTTGACGATTTGAGATAGAGACAAAAAGAAAACGCACCGAGAAATTAAATCTCAGTGCGTTTGTAAAGAAATACAGATTTATCCGTAAATTATTCGTACCACTAATCACAGATGCAAGCAACCAACTCCAATGATGAGTTTGGCCATAAGCAGCTCAAATACTATCTCACCGCTATCTTTTTATGCCAGAGCCATTCTTTGTCCAATATTTCACGATGTATATTCTGGCACCGACATTTAACTCTCTATAGAGGTGCCTTCAAGTATTGTCAATACGCCGTCATGCAGGTTGAACGAATATGATTTTTTATAAGCATTATTGGTACTACATATTCTCATTCGTTTTCAAGTTCGTCGGACTTGTTTGATTGCAACATCTTCAATGCTTCAAATAGATTGTCAAAGTTTTCGTTTATTATATGTCTGCCTTCTATTGCCTCTTCGTAATATTTTGAGTTTCTTGTTATTATCTCAGCCTTTACTATGGCTTCTTTTATCATGCCCAACCATAATGGGAGATTGAATGCGGCTGGATTTCCTTGATAAGCGCATATTTTGGCAATATTACCGCATGACGCGACAGCATAAGAAACAAAAAGCATATTATGGAGCTTAATCTCGTTTTTTATTTTTATATACTCATTTTCAGCTTTTAACGATATGTCTTTGAGGCGTTGTTTGCAGACAAGAAAATAATAAACTCTTACAACAAGCTCTATCACGGCATTTACTGCCGACATGGAAACAAAATGGCGTAAGTCGTAACCGTTAAGGTACATGTACCTTGCCACATCGGATATTGTACGTTGTTTTTCTCCAACACTGCCAAATTGCATTAACTGTAAATAGCACCATCCGGGTATCGGTATGCCCATTTTAGTGAAAACATCAGACAGCAAGTGCCCCAACCACATGATTGGCGCAGTGATTAATTTCTGAAAATCCGCTTCTGCAATTTTCTCCACAATTAAGCAGCCATTCCTGTCAATGCACGTAAATGTTCCTGTTATGGTGTCTTTTATGGCGAAAAACAAGCCCAACAATGAAGGGTCATGTGCCAAATTATGCAGTCTGTGCGAACTTGGATTCAAGCCTATGACATTCGGGTCGATAGACTTGTCATATCCAACCTTAAACCATTTTTCCAGTGTCTCGACCCACTTCGCGGCTTTTCCATTCTCATCCATTCCAATGCTTCTGAATAGGCCTGTTAGCGGGCTGCCTTCTTGCAATATTTTGTTCCCGTTACGGACTATAGCCATATCCTTTGGAACTTTGACAAGAAAAGCGTCTACTATGACGGCCAAGCCACCACACAGGGCAGCAACAATGTAATCGACGTTTTGCATTTCAAGTTGCTTGTCCGCGTCTACTTTCACACCGTTGTTAGGGAATATCCTGTTGATGTTCAAGTTTAAGTCGTCTGCCGTAATGTTAGTTTCAAACTTGAATACCTGTCTGCCAAGTTTTTTTGCCAAAGCGTTTATTTCCTGTAGCAACTTGTCCAGACGCTCTGAATCATCCGCCTGTTCTTGTTCTAGTCGCTTAGCTTGAAGCCTCATTTTCTTGATTTCTTGTTGCAAAGCAGATGTTTCCTTGTCAAAGTTTCCAAAATCCATAGCTTATTTCATTTTTGTAAATTCGTCCATTGCTTTCTTCATGTATTCTATTGTTTCCTCTAGGTTCTTGATTTTTTCCTTGTTCTTCTTTTCCTCAAATTTCAATTTGGCCAACTCTGTCTGCATTTCGCTCATGTTTTTGCTGAGTTGCAGAATGATGTCTTGCAACAATTTTGTGTCATGCTGTATTCCAAGAATTATTTCACGCAATACAACCTCCATTTTTGCTAATTCGGTCAATACCAGTTTAGGAGAAGACGAAGCCAGCGTGCCAATTCCCGCACCAGTACTTCCTCCTAAGACAATGGCACCGCCTACCAATACAGCAAATCCTCCGGCCATGCCAAATCCTCCGGCTGCGATGGCACCGCCACCCAATGCCGCCATTCCTGCACTGAAAGCTGCCGCCCCGTATAATCCGGGAGCCGCAAATGCAACGGCGATAGGGGTTAGGAATACTGCAACTATGGCTAATGCGACAATCATACCAATGCCTCCTGCAAGCAATACTTTTGCCCAGAAGCCTGACAATGATTTTAGGTTCATCCGACATTTGGAGTGATGACTCTATATGCGTGAATATCAGCGAATATGGAATTTGTTTGATTCTGTATATTACTGATAGACAACATACCCCATATCCAAAAATTATAATCTATCATCACGAAAGAGGCAATAGTATTTTAACGCATAGAGACATAAAAATCAGCTAAGAAACAGATTGTTATGCCTATATCGCATGACTTATTATACAACACTCAATATCCATCACTCCAAATTTCGGAAGACCCTGATTTTATCGCTTCCTCGTAACGCTTCCTGAAAATGTCCACATATTTTATGTTTATTCCAAGTAGCGATGCTATTTTCGCCAGACTTGTCTTCTGGCTGTCTTTGTTCAACGACAATTTGTCGAAGATCTTTTTTACTTTGTCCATGATGCCTTCTTCCTTGTCGGATGAAATGTCAAACGGGAAGTAAGGTGTGAACAATGTGCATTCCAATAGAATCAGGTACCGCCAAGCCTTGATTTTGTTTGTTGTTTCTTCTTGGCATATCTTCTCATACAAGGCTTTGCTGCCAATCTTTGCAATATCCAAAGACTTCTGTTGGTCAATGTCTCCATCCAAATTGTTTAGGAAGTCATTGATATGGCAGTCCCATGAGTTGAGCCATTCTTGCTTCCTCTCAGCCTCTTCGTGTTTCCCATGAGCCAGGCTGTGGAGGATGTCATCTTTTACTATCTGCCTTTCCAGACTGAATAAAAGCAAAGTCTGGTCGAAGGTCAAACCGAATTCAGAAATTAAATCTCTCATAATCTGTTTGATTTAAATGTGATTGATAATAATGTCCTTGTAATATATTATAAAGCTATTTTCACCGTCTCTCCGCCTGCTTTCACTACATACACACCGTGGCCGGGTACGGTTATCTTGACATCACCGTTTGCCGTGGCATTTTCAATTAGTGAGCCAGCCGATGTGTAAACCTGTATCGCGCCCTTGGCATTCCTAACCATGATGCCTCCGTATTCAGCCGTTACGGTCATCTTTGCCTGGCTTTCTGTTTCCGATATGCCTGTGGGCAATTTTTCTTCCACAATATTATAGAAATTTTGCCAGCCCTGAGCTTTCTTGTATTTATCTGATGTGCCTTCTGGCACATAGAGCGTGGTATTTTTGTATTGGTCAGTCGAGAAGAAATCGTCTGCTATTGCGGGTGGAGTCTGCCCACGCGCTATAACGGTTTTCAGGTTGGATGCAAGATGCGCCTCTATGTCATCAACAGATGTTGCAAAAGGACCGAACGTTATCTTTTCAACACCAGTAGGTTTACCTTTTTTAGGTTCATCATTAATAAAATAATAATCACCAGTGGCACTTACTTCAACATTTATGCTTCTGCCTATATACAATTCCTTAAACACATTATTAATATTACTCAAGTTAATGCTAACATGACGCTTTGGTGGTTCTAAAGTTAGTGGCGTGGCTCCATCTTCGATATTATATTCTAACAGGTTGTAGCAGCAGTTAACTGCAAATAATGACATCGTGTTTACAGTGTTGGGGATGGTGATGCTTGTCAGACCTGAACAAAACATAAATGCGGACATTCCAATTGTTGCCTTAACACCATTAGGAATATTGATGCTTGTCAGGCTTGAGCAATTTTTGAATGCTTCTTCGCCAATTTCTGTAACACTCTTAGGGATGTTTATTTCTGTCAGACCCGAACAACCGCCGAACGCAAAGTCGCCAATTTCTGTAACACCTTCGGAAATGTTTATTTCTGTCAGACCTGAGCAACCGAAGAACGCAGAGGTTCCAATAGATGTAACGCCCTCAGGAATGTCTATTTCTGTCAGGCTTGAACAATATGCGAACGCATTGGTGCTAATTTCTGTAACACCCTCAGGAATATTTATTTTTGTCAAACTTGAGCAACTGTTGAACGCAGAGGCCCCAATAGATGCAACGCTCTCAGGAATGTTTATTTCTGTCAGGTTTGAACAGCAAAGGAACGCATCGTGGCCAATTTCTGTAACACCCTCAGGAATATTGATACTTGTAAGGCTTGAACAACCTCTGAACGCTTCGCTTCCAATAGATGTAACGCTAGGAATATAGATTCTTGCAAGGCTTGAACAACCTCTGAACGTTCCGTATTCAATAGATGTAACGCCCTCAGGAATGTTTATTTCTGTTAGGTTTGAACAATTCTCGAACGCATAGCCGCCAATTTCTGTAACACCATCATGAATATAGATAGTTGTCAGGCTTGAACAACCTCTGAACGTTCCGTTTCCAATAGATGTAACGCCCTCAAGAATATTTATTTCTGTCAGGCTTGAACAATTCTCGAACGCAGTGTTTCCAATAGATGTAACGCCCTTAGGAATGCTTATTTCTGTCAGGCTTGAACAACCGTAGAACGTTCCGGATTCAATAGATGTAACGCCCTTAGGAATGTTTATTTCTGTCAGGCTTGAACAACCGTAGAACGCATTGTAGCCAATTTCTGTAACACCCTCAGGAATATTGATACTTGCAAGGCTTGAGCAACCGAAGAACGTTCCGGATTCAATAGATGTAACGCCCTTAGGAATGTTTATTTCTGTCAGGTTTGAACAATTCTCGAACGCATTGTAGCCAATTTCTGTAACACCCTCAGGAATATTGATACTTGTAAGGCTTGAGCAACCGAAGAACGCAGAGCTTCCAATAGATGTAACGCCCTTAGGAATATTTATTTCTGTCAGGCTTGAACAATATGCGAACGCCAGTATGCCAATTGATGTAACACTCTCAGGGATGTTTATTTCTGTCAGGCTTGAACAATCTTGGAACGCCTGTGTGCCAATTGATGTAACACTCTCAGGGATGTTTATTTCTGTCAGGCTTGAACAAGCGTGGAACGCTCTATTGCCAATAAATGTTACACTCTCAGGAATATTAACGCTTGTCAGACTAGAACAACCATAGAATGCCATCTTACATATTTCAGTCACCATGTAACGTTCATTGTTATAATATACATGGTCGGGAATTTCAAAATTACCAATATAAGTTTCTGTTTCTTCAAAAAAGTTTTTATACGTTATCTTACACGTCTTGTTTGTTTCCGATATGATGTCGAAATAACATCCATCATACTCGAAGTCGTAGGCCATTGTGTTTGTCGCAGCCAGCAAGCAAATCACCGACAGGCAAGTCTTTTTAAGTAAAGTTTTCATCGGCATATCGTTTTTAGTTAAAAGTCATGCCTATAAATCCGCCAAATTCAGCCGTTAATACTCATGTTGGTAGATACAGAAAAGGCGCGGACTTGATTATCGCTCGCGTCCTCTTATTCTCAGTATCGCCAAACACTGCCATTAAAAAGAACGGAAGAAAATAACCACCCCACGCCGAACCGATATATGGCGAGAGGGCGGAATACACTTCTTCCGTCCATCAGCATATACGATACAGCAAAAGGGGCATCCTTCACTTATGTTCTTATTAATGGATTCTGAAATTTGGCGATTTTAGAATAAAGAACTCAGCTCAAATGCCTTTCTGCAAGCCCCGGATTTCTCCCCGAAGCTGTTGGCAAATATAGCGATTTTTTGTGAAGTTGCCCCATGAAAAGATGATTATTTTCTTCATATATAAGGATTTTGCGGGTTTTCAGGCGTCAATCCCGTGGTCTGTCAGCATCGTTTCCTTGATAATAATTGTTGTCGGCTCGTTGAAGATTGCATTACGACTCATAACTTATTGATAACAGACACTATTTTCTTTGAATGGTAAAAGGCCGTGAATCAGCTTCCAATATGCCGTCTTTCACCTTCCAATTCACCGTCTTTTACAGTGCGATTCAGTACCTTTTGCAATTCAAGGCTTTTTCTTCCATCCCATTGATGAAGCCTGAAAACACCTGAAAGCCTTAACTATGAGGGTGAAGTTCGAGAGACAACCCTTATCCGACGGCCCATGCAAACGGTTGAAATCGGATTACAGCTTGGCTTATGAAATGAAGAAAGAAATTATGGGCCGGGCAAAAATCAGGCAGGAGACGCCACAAGTGAAGAACCTGTGGAAAAGGTTGCGGAATTGGAAAGGCAGCAAGTCGATGGCCTTTGGTGACGACCCACTGCTGGTTATCTTTGCCTTATGCGCAGTTTAATGAAGCGTGGCGAACCTGAAAATGGAAGTCCGGGATGTTTTGCGAAGAGCAGGATGTTCCGGCTTTTTTGTTTTTCGCTTTCTCACCTGTGTTTCACCTTTTCATATTTTCACCCTTTCACCGTTTAAAATTTCTTCCGTCTGCAAAACCCCGAAAGCCTTATTTGTGTATTAGGAAGCAACATTATTAACAATTAAAAGAAAACAATTTATGGAAATCAAGAACATTTTGAAGACAGGTTACAAAGTATTAGTGGTGACCGTGACTTTAATCGAGGCCTTTGAGCTTGGCAAGAATCTCATCGGCAGGTGTAACAAGAAGACCGTAGGAGTTTCAGACACTGCGGTTGACGCAAACGACGTTGAGAGTGCTTAGCGAAAAAGACCTCGACGTTCTGGTTAATCTCTTTGAGGGAGTAGCAACACTCCTGAAGGGGATAAAGAAATTAATGGTGGTTTTTGGGAAACTTTTTGAATCCCGGAAGCCGCCATAAGTTTTTTCAACTCTTAAAACTTATGAACATGGAAAAGACAAAAGAAAACAAGACATCATGCAGCATTGTTCCAATCAATGACCACGCAGCAAACCGACCGGATATCAAGGCTATGACAATTAAAATGCCCCAACGTCCGGTTCTTTATTTTTTCAACATCGGGTGAAAACCACTTAGTGTCAAACAATCAAACAACAAACGATATGGAAAGAACAAACGCAATGCAACAAGAAACAATGACCTTGCCTATTGAACGTAAGGTAATTGTAAAAGAACAAGATAAAGCTACGGAAGAAAGGCATCCCAACTTCATCGAATCAAATACCCAGGCAATCACTTTGAAAGACCTGACGGAGAAGAACATAATCCCGACTTTTTCTGACAACAGCCTTACAATATCGCACCAGAACTTCATCGGGGCTGTAACAAAGGTTGCAAACAATGTATTTGGAGAACTTACACCCGTTGAATGCAGGGTTAGCCATCCGATTATTGGCCGTGTTCCATCAGCCCAGCACAAGAAGGCTTATGAATTATTGGAAAGCGAAAAGACGGTGTTCTACCAGCGCATGGCCTTTGTCTGCCACGTATTGGACTTGGCAAGGGAAATCAACGGACAGACGGTGAACCTCTGCATAGGAGGAGTCAGGGCTTACAACGAGGACAAGCTGTACAGCAGGAGGTCACCCATGAAGTTCAAGGTATTTGTCGGCTGGCAGGTAAAGGTGTGTTCAAACCTAATGCTCACCTGTGACGGAAACTCAGGGAGCATCGAGTGTATGACCGAAGCTGACATCATGCAAAAGACCCTAGAGCTTTACAACGGCTTTGAGCCAAGGATGGACGAGACGTTGCAACGACTTGAGAACCTGCACACCACACCCATATCCGAAGAGCTTTTCTGCAAAATCATAGGCCGCATGAGGCTCTACCAGGCACTGCCAACAAACACACAAAAAGAACTTCCACCGCTTACCCTCGGCGACTCGACCGTGAACGCAATGGTCAAGAACTACGTGACAAACGATAACTTCGGCAAGAGGATTGGCCAAGACATAACCTGCTGGAACTTCCTGCAACTGGCCAATGAAGCCGTGAAGCAGACCTACATCGACAAGTTCTTGGACAGAAACCAGAACTGCACCGACTTTTCAATGGGAATACAAAAGGCGATTGAAGGCGAAGATACCGAAGGCTATTCATGGTTCATCAACTGACAGGCAACCGAAAAGCAGAAAACAAGGAGATACACAATTTCAGAATAAAGACGATTTTGTGTGTTTCCTTTTTTGTTTGAATATATTGAAACTAAATCAACAACAACTTTAAAACACCAACGACTATGGCAAAATTCCAAAGACCGAACCTTCCGAAAGACATCACGGAAGAAGAAAGAAGGGCCGCGATGTTCGACGCCCTTTACTCGCTTGACCTCTCCGACAAACTGGAAAAGAGGGAGAATGACAAACTTAGTTACCTGAGTTGGGCAAACGCTTGGGCCGAATTCAAACGCGCCTATCCGAACGCAGAGTACAGAATCATAAAGAACCCGGAGTCGAACCTTCCTTACTTCAACGACCCGGAGATAGGAATAATGGTATATACCGAGGTCACAGCGGACAACCAAAGCTATGAGATGTGGTTGCCAGTGATGGATGCAAAGAACAAGTCGATGAAGGAACAAGCCTACACCTACCAAGTCTACGACAATTACAAGAAACAATATGTCGAGAAAACGGTGAACGCAGCAACAATGTTCGACGTCAACAAGACCATAATGCGGTGCTTGGTTAAGAACTTGGCGATGTTCGGATTAGGGCTTTACGTCTATGCAGGTGAGGACATTCCAAACGAGGAAATACTACAAAATGACAGCAACCTTCAGAAGAAGCAACAAACAAGAAGGACGAAAGCAACGACTATCCAGCAGCCAACACAAGAGAAATATGCAGGAATTAAAACAGCTTTGTCTTACTGCAACGACCAGACTTCGCTTATGAACCTTTACCGACAGCACCAAAATGAAGTGGAGAACAACGCTGAAATAAAGGCATTGTTCACCGAAAGGAAGCAGCAAATACAAGCCGCATGATTTTCAAATGAAAAATGAATAATGAACAATGAAAAATCAGGCAAGCAGTGAATGATGAAAAATGAACAATTAAAAAACAAATGAAATGGAAACGACAAGGATTGAATTAAAAGACAGCGGAGTGCTTTTCAACAAGGAACTCCACGAATATTGGCTGGGGAACAAACAGCTAAGCGGAATTACGGGAATGCTTCAAAGGCAACTGTTTCCCGACGAGTTTGA
>CALUGW010000010.1 GCA_944320305.1 uncultured Prevotella sp.
TGTATTCTCGTTTATGAATATAACGGATTTTGGGCACAAACATTTTCATTCAAACTATTTTTGTGGATAAACTTATAATCAGAAATTAATCCTATTCTATCATCGTTCGTTCTAGGATCTTTTCTGATAGCTTTTATGCCGAAATGAGACTCGTTAATTTCTTTAGCTAACGTGACATAAGAATAGCCGTTTCTAATCATACCTCTTTCATTAAAAAATTGGTATAGGAACTTTCCCTTGTCTGTTCTTCGATCAGGCCGATTGTATACTTTAGTGTCATCATCTGTCAATAGCCCCTTACATAACATTGCCATTACAAGAGAATAGATAGCGCAAGCACCATCTAGGTCTCCCTGTTGTTTGTGCAATTTTACCCATTTCCTGTTTTCATCAAGGATACATAACCCTTTATGGTTAAGCCTAATTGAATCTATGATATGTATGTCTGACATAAATGTTATGCTGTTTTACGATATAATAAGAACTTCGACAAAGAAGCAAGTGCTTCATCAGCCTGCGACTTGCCGCCAAAGGCTTTGATGAGTTGTGCAGCCCGTGTCTTGTCATCGTCAATAATATCCTTAATGGTGCAAGCACCGTTTGAGGCGATGTAGTCAACAATCTGACGGATAATGGTGATTTGCGATTCCGTCACTGTGCGCTGCACCTGTCCGTACCATAGGTTGAAACGCTGCTGTGCCGAGGGATAGAGGCTTTCCAATGTCTCAATCTGATGGTTGGCGAAACGGACCAACTGAATGATATTCGTCAGCGCTTCCTTCTCTTCCTTGGTGCTGTGTTTCTTGACAGACTGTGGATTGACTATCGTGTAGCAGTTCCACAGACGGGAAGTCTGGAACTTGTTGTTCGCCAGTTTCAGCTTGTTCTCCAAATCCTTCAGCGTTGCGTAGGTCAGTGGCTCTCCGTCGTTGTTGTAAATCATGCGCAGAGCCTCTATCTCGTCCTGATGCTCATCGCAGTATTGCTCAAAAGCCGATGTCACCTCCTTGGCCTCCTCCTCAGAGAATCCCTTGGAGATGAGTTGGTCTTCTCCCGGCATCAAGGTTTCAATGAAGCCGGCGGCAAGGATAAGCAGATATTGGCGTGCCTCGGGATGATGGGTCAGCGGAGCCACCAGCCCTTTGCGTTCAAGATTCGGTTCGTCGATACTTTCGTATGGAGGTAGAGAGTTTTTCTCAAAAGCATCAAAGATGGCTGCAGAGATTTCCTGCATCCCACTATAGGCCAGTCTCTGGAACTCTTCCCGTTGTTTATCCGATGATTTGTTGTAGATACGTGCGAGTTTGGCTGCAATCAGTCGCAGATAATCATCGTTGACATTGCCATGCGTCAGCAGTTCCAGCAATCGTTTGAGTGTGATGAGATGCACAGGTTCGCCATCGCCAGGACTCGTTGTTATCTTCTGACTTTCGGTAACTCCTACAGCATCCACAAGGAAGAAGCAATCCTTACTAAAAGCATTAGGCGTGACGTTGCGCAACTGGTCGTCGCCGATGGAGCGAACACCACGACCCTTCATCTGAATATACAGAGGCTCGGAAGCCACGTCGCGCATGAATATCAGCACTTCAAGCGGCTTTACGTCTGTTCCCGTAGCCACCAGCGTACAAGTGACTGCAATACGGAACTCCTTGTCGTTGCGGAACTGGCGAATCAGCTCGTTGCTGTCACCTGCGGAATAGGTTATTTTCTGTACGAACTTATCATCTGTCCTGCCAAACACCTCTTTAGCTATGCGCACGATATTGTTGGCATGAATCTCATTCAAGGCAAAGATAAGGGTCTTAGGCAGATAGTCCATGATGGGCTCACGCTGTGGGTCGGTGAACATCTCCGTATAAACGGCATCGCGGTATATCTCCAGCACCAATTTGATTTGAGCCGGATTGATGACGCTGCGGTTCAGTTCCTCCTTGGTATAGTTCTTGGTTTCCTCATTGCGTACCGTCTCAACCTTGCCCGTATAGCGTGTTTCGCGTCTGAGTTTGTCACCCTTGAGGATGGCACCGCCGTTTTCGGTCGCCTCGGTCTTGATGCGATAGATGCGAGCATCCACGTTCACGCCATCCACGATGGACTGCTCCAGAGTGTAGTTTACGACGATATTGTTGTTGAAGAATGCTTTCGTCTCTGGTACTGGCGTTGCCGTCAGGCCGATGAGGTTAGCGGTATTGAAGTATTCCAGCACTTTCTTCCAGTTGCCATAGATGGAACGGTGGCATTCGTCAATGATAATGAGATCGAAGAAATCAGGGGGTAGTGTCATGGCTCCCGTTAGCTGCACTTCGCTCGTGGCGGTATCTTCATCATCGTCATCGTTATCAACGATTTCCTGCCCAGTAAGAAGAGAGAACAGGCGTTGTATGGTAGAGATAACCACGTTGCTATCGGATGGGACTTTTGCTGATTTCAGTCGGTTGACTGTATAGATGGTATTGAACGGGTCGCCATTCTCCGTTAGACGGAACATTCCGAACTCACCTTCTGCCTGTTTGCCAAGATTGTTGCGGTCAACAAGGAAGAGGATGCGCTTCATGGGCATGAATGCCAAGAGACGGTAAGCTGCCAGACAAGCTGTGTAAGTCTTACCTGCTCCTGTTGCCAAGATAATCAATGCTTTTTTCTGTCCAGTGCGGAAACTGTTCTCCAGTTCTGTAATGGCTTCATATTGGCAATCGCGCAAACCTTTCTTTTTCAGAGTGGGCAAACCTGCGTATGGATCATCTATTCCCAGCATCTTTACAATCTCCTTTGGTGTATGGATGCGGTTCAACTCAATGAGTTCTCCGTCTTCATCACGAAAGTCTCGGAAGAAGGTCTCTTCCCCGTTGGACTGGTAGATGATGGGCAATGGACGAGAATAGGCTTTGTAGCATTCTGGCACACCACGAGCATAGAGGTCTGCTTGTTCGCAAACCTTGTCAGAAGTAACGTCCACTTCCTTACGTTTCGCTTCAAGTACACCAACTGCCATACCGTTGATGAATAAGAAGTAGTCGGCTTCTCGATTCCCTTCAAGCAGGCCTTCTCGAATAGCCGCAGCTGTAAGAGTGGGAGTATAGAAATCTCTATCTACCACTTTCCAACCAGCATCTTCAAACATCTGGTCTATCTTGACTCTTGCTTTTTCTTCTGGTTTCATACTCAATTAATTTGTTGAGCTTCGCGAATATATACCTCATATGATTTTGTTATCAACTTATCAGGAATTTTTATAGTTTCCTTGTAGTCTTCTACGTAAACAGGATCATAGAATTTTGCAGCCTTATTTATAACAAAATACTCAATGATTAAAAGGACAATGGACAAAATCCATCCCCATCCTTTACTTCCACCTACAAAGGCAATAAAATGTGAATATAACGAATTGTCAAAAAATTGCAAAAAGAAGGCGAAAAGAATGATAATGCCTAATATGATAACCCATATAATGCTGTTACGTTTCTTCTTTTTAACGATACGTTTTAAATAAGCCTCTCTTTCTGATTCCATATCTCGACAATATTTATCGTATAAATTCCTAAGGAGCGCATCTTTTTCTGAAATTTGAGCCGATAAAGAATCTTTTTCACGTTTCATTTCAGATTCCTTATCTTTAAGTCTTGCTGACTCACTTTTCAAAGCGGATTCTTTAGCATCTAACGCTTCCATACGTTCTTCATGTTTCTTCTGAAGATTTTCTTTATTGCTTTGCAATTCTTTAATTAGATTACCAGCCGTTTTAAACAATTCTTCAAACTTTCTTGCACTAATAGTTCTTGCCAATTCTTCCTTTCTCGACTCATCTTTTACACGTATGGCAAATGCTTGAGCATCATTTTTCGCTAACTGGTTTAGTGAATCAACATCTTTTATCTGACGATTTGCAATTCGAGTTGAAAGATTGACGACATCCTTATCAGTTAGATTATAATCTTTACGATATTTCTGGATATTATCGTCAAGTTCCTTGATTATTCTTGACTTAGGCAAAGATGAATTTATCGTATATGAAATAAGAGATGTTATTCCCATATCAATTATTTCATCCTTCGATAAATCTATTTGAGGATTGCTCAACCATATAATGTTCAATAAATCATCTACTTTAATAATCTCTGGCAGTCCACTTTTGTTTAGTTGTAATTCGCCAAGACGAGTGCCATTGGTGTCAGAATCATGACTAATAGCATTATTTACGAACCAGCAATTACACTTCTCAAACTCTCTAATAGCCTTATTATTCCTTTTCTCTCGTACATAAATGATTGCCATCGCATCATGGAGGGCAGCCTTGTCTGTATTGCGAACTTTACGTAAAGTTTCATATTCTTTACTATATCTGGCTTTGTTCCTTAAAGATTCGGGGTGTGGTTTTATAGAAAACTTATAAGTTTGTGTAAGAGTCTCTGCTAAATTGTCTGACAATCGATCTAGGTCAACACTTGACAGATGCCGACGTTCACAGGCATTATAGATGTCCTCTTTATTAATAGCTTTAGCTATTATAGCGGTATTTAGATTTTCAGATTTATAAGCTAAAAGAGACTGTATTTCATCAATAGTATCTTGTAATACAGTGAATGTATATCCAAGATTCTTGCATACAGATATCAATGTGTTACAAGTTCTTGTTGATTCTTTTGTATTCAAATCGAGAAGACTGACAATAAAGTTGGTGTCTAATAAGAGTTCAACATCCATCTTTACATTTTGTGGATGAAATTCTATGTAGCTTGTTAATATAGAACCTAAGTACATATCACGCAATTTGTTATACACTTCGGGCCGAGATTTGAACATCTCTACAAATTTTGCAGCAGTAACGCTCTCTTGTTCATTACATCTATCATTATGGGAAAGATAATAAGAGATTTCCACTCGATTCCTCTCAATGAAGTGAAAAATAGCGTTTTCATTATTCTCTTCAGCTATACCAACAATTTTACAGAATTGCGAATAAAGTTTCTTTATTTGATTGACATCATCCCGGCTCTTTTGTATTTCATCAATATAATCGTCAAATATGTAGTTCTCTATCCAGAAACTTCCATCATTATTAACTGTCATTTCTGGTTTATCACCATGAGAATTTTTATTTGCTTCGTTGGCTATTAAGCGAAGAATTTGTAACATAACAGGACTTGGAATATCAAGACCATATTCCATCTGAAGAGTCTCACATATTTCGGAAACATGTGCGCCTTTAATATCCTTTTTCTTATGCAAGATGTTTTTCACTAATGGAACAAATATATCGAGCGGACCATTAGTTAGGCTGCCAGAGTCTTTTATATGTGCCAAAAGGCTATATGCCACAGCCCTTCGCATTGAGGAATTATCTGTTGTTCCCATAATTGATAAGTTTATCTTTTTACAGTCTCACTTAACTTCTTTCCTTCAGCATCTTTCCAATCATCCCATCCATTGCTTGGACGACCAAGAACAAAGCTAGACGCACCACTTGGGCTATCAAATGGAACATCGTGGAGAAGGACTATCTGTCCCTTGTCTTTCTTACAATGCTCGTTAATAAACAGGTCACGCGAAGCTATAGATTTAAAACTTTTGACCACTTCTGCTGCCAGAAAGCTACCTTCCATGAGTATAAATTTCCCTTCTTGTTCATCATAGAAACCCATACCTTGTGCAGGGCGGTCGGAGGACTTCACAAAAAACATATGTTCAGAATGAGTTTCTTTCTTTGCTTTCTCAAAGATACCGCATCCGTAAAACTTACACAACAACTGAATGTCCCGGAAGAAGACCTCCATATCATTGACTCGGTAAGGAGCAATGTTTGGCTTTTTAGGGTTGGCCCCATTTAGAAGCTCATACGAACATGCGCTTTGGGCTGCATCAATGCCAAGATATTCCAGGTATTTAACATCATCACCGTAGATTTTGTGATTGTCAGAAATAAACACCAAAGCTGTACTCCAGAAGTCTTTCTTCTGAACATGATCGTTCTTTCGATTGGCAAAGTCTGTTGTTTGGCCTATATAGGCTTGCGGCTTATTTGCATCAGGTGAGCTAAGGAGAATATAGAAGGCTGGTTGCCCAGAAATATCACTGATTGTATTTGCTAATGTAATATCTTCACGAGGTATTACATATAGGTGGCATGTGGAATTAGCCCCCATATAAATGTTCCTTGCTCCATCGAGTTTGCCATCAAGAAGCTCGGTGTGTATGGTGAAAGTATTCTTGGTCTTCATGACTTTCTATCTATTCTAATGAGTTCCGTATAATCTATATCAAGCAGATTCGATATTTTCTCTATTGTTTCCAGTGATGGCTGTGAAGAATTGGTGCACCATTTAGATACAGTGGTTGGAGCGCAACCTAATTGTTCCGCCAGCCATTTGTTTGTTTTCTTTTTTTCGGCTAAAATCACTTTCAAGCGATTTAAATCTTTTGCTTCTTCCATGCTTATTATAATTATTATGGTGCAAAGTTAGCAAATTACTCTCTGAAACAATCACATTTTAAGGAAAAAGATGCAATTAAATATGGTTTTAGTGAATTATTTTCACTTAAAAAGGCGGATGGGCCAGAAACAAATCATCAGCTCTAATTGATGAATTATAACAGTACACACTTTCTATTTAGAATTGGGAAGCATACAGTTAATTCGTTTGTCGAAACCAACAATATTTTAATTTGGCAGTCCTAACTGCCGAAATATATTTTTTTAATCGTATCGATTTGCGATTAAAGACTTTGATTGATTTCCTGCAATACACTCTTCCATTCAGGTAATGAAATCTACCATTCATCCCAAATTCGTGTTTTTCTGGTGGGGAAGACGGGGCTCACTTTGCACGAACTCTTGCAGATGTGGGGAAAATGTGGGGAAATTCGAGAAAAGAAAAATCGCTAAATCTCTTGCTATTAGAGGTTTAGCGATTACTTTCGAGTTAAACTCGTACCCAGACCCGGGATCGAACCGGGATGGATTGCTCCACTGGTGTTTGAGACCAGCGCGTCTACCGATTCCGCCATCTGGGCATTGTTGCGGATGCAAAGGTACACATAAAATCCGTATTAGCAAATTTTTTATTCAAAAAACTTAAAATCTTTGCCAGTGTCAAGGTTTATCAGTAACTTAGTACGCATAAAACAAAATGCAGGACGGCGGCACACCGGAAAAGCCCGCGCCGCAAGATGATGAAAACGTGGCGCAAAACGCATATCCGGAGGCCATAAAGAAAAATGTAAATGCCAGCAATCTGCCAAATGCCCAAATATTCGGGGGCGCGGAACGACAGACATAAATGCGGGGAATGCGCGTCTGGACAGGTCTGACGTAAAAAAGATTTAGGATGACATGACGCGGCCTTTAAGAAACGACACAACAAAAAAACAAACTTATATCTGATATGGAGAAGAACAAAAATAACTATTGCGTGATTCTTGCCGGCGGCAAGGGGCGCCGCCTGTGGCCGTGCAGCAGAGACATGAGGCCGAAGCAGTTTCTCGACTTCTTCGGCTCAGGGCGCACGCAGCTGCAGTCCACCTTCGACCGCTTTGCCAAGCTGGTGCCCGTGGAGAACATCATCGTCTGCACAAACCGCGACTATGAGCGCTATGTCAGGGAGCAGCTGCCTGAGGTGGCGGGCGAGAACATCGTGGTGGAGCCGGTGAACAGGAACACCGCGCCCTGCGTGGCGTGGGCCAACATGAAAATTGGGGCGAGGTGCGCCGAGGCCAGCGTGATTGTCACCCCGTCGGACCAGTTTGTGCTCAACGAGGACGCCTTTGCCGAGAACGTGCTGCGCGGGCTCGACTTCGTGGCCAAGCACAACATCCTGCTGGCCATGGGCGTGAAGCCCACAAGGCCGGAGCCGGGCTACGGCTACATACAGGCCGGCAACGCCACCGACACCGAGGGTGTGTTCGAGGTGCAGTCGTTCACAGAGAAGCCCGAGCGCGAGTTTGCGCAGATGTTCATGGAGAGCGGCGAGTTCTACTGGAACACCGGCATGTTCCTGTCAAGCTCGCGGCGCTTCTCGGCCTGCTTCGACAGCCTGTTCCACGAGGTGCAGGGCTGGCGCGACCGCGCCTCGGCCGTGTTCACCGCCAGCGAGGCCATGAGCTTCATCAGCGACAACTACGCCTCCTATCCCAACGTGTCAATAGACAGCGGCGTGCTTGAGCGCAGCGACGGCGTGTGCGTGATGAAGTGCGGCTTCGGCTGGGCCGACCTCGGCACGTGGCACTCCATCTACGAGTGCATGCGCAAGACGCCCGACGACAACGTGGCGATAGACTCGCGCGTGGTTCTGGAGGACTGCCGCGACAACGTTATCAAGCTGCCGGCGGGCAAGCTGGCCGTCATCAACGGCCTCGACGGCTACATCGTGGCCGACGACGGCAACGTGCTCCTCATCTGCAAGAAGGGCGACTCTTCGTCGCTCGTGCGCAAGTATGCAAACAAGGTGCAGATGGAATACGGCGAAGAATACGTTTGAAGAATTAGGAATTAGGAGTTAATAATTAAGAAAATATGACTTTGTGGCTGCGAAAAGTTGAAGCCACAAAGTCATATTTTTCATTTGTTCTTTCCCATTTTTTTCATCAGCTCAGCTCCAGCATCCTCTTTATCGGCTTGAGCGCCTCGCGGGCGGTGTCGGGATTCACCGTCACCTCGGGCCATCCGTACTTCAGCGTGTTGTAGACCTTGAGCAGGGTGTTCATCTTCATGTATTCACACTCGTTGCACCCGCCGTCAGCGCCGGTCTCCGGCGGCACCGGCAGAAAAAGCTTGTCGGGGCAGGCGAGGCGCATCTCGTGCAGTATGCCTGCCTCGGTGGCCACGATGAACTCGCGGCAGGGGCTTTCCTTCACGTGCTTGAGCATCACCGCCGTGGAGCCGGCCACGTCGGCAGCCGCCAGCACATCGGCCTTGCACTCCAGATGGGCCAGCACCTCGGCGCCGGGATGCTCTGCCTTAAGGCGGGCTATGGCTGCCGCCGAGAAGCGCTCGTGCACATGGCATCCGCCGCGCCACAGCAGCATCCGGCGGCCCGTCACGCTGTTGATGTAGGAGCCGAGGTTGTAGTCAGGCCCGAAGATTATCTTCTCGCCGGCGGGCAGGGCTTCAACCACCTTGCGGGCGTTGCCGCTCGTAACAACCACGTCCGTCAGCGCCTTCACGGCGGCGGTGGTGTTGACATAGCTCACCACGGTGTGGCCGGGGTGCTCCTCCTTGAACTTCCTGAGGTCCTCGGCGCTGCACGAGTCGGCCAGCGAGCAGCCCGCGTTCAGGTCGGGGGCCAGCACCGTCTTCTCCGGACTGAGAATCTTGCACGTCTCGGCCATGAAGTGCACGCCGCACATCACCATCACCCGCGCGTCGGTCTCGGCGGCCTTGCGCGCCAGCGCCAGCGAGTCGCCCACGAAGTCGGCCACGTCCTGCACTTCGCCGAGGGTGTAATAGTGCGCCAGGATTATGGCTTTCTTCTCCGCGCACATCCGTCTTATCTCCGCTTTCAGGTCAGTGCCGGCCGGCGCCGGCTCGCCGATGAATCCTTTCTGTGTCCAGTCTTGTCTCGTCATTGTAATTATTATCTTTATCTTTTTTCTTTCAATTTTCTAAAACAGAAATGTAGTGTATGATATGGCGTTGATATGTTGAGAACTTTCAAGGCTTTTTCTTGCCCGGTCCGTTGTCAACATAGAGGAGGCCGTTTCCAACACACTGTGTTGAGTGTTTCGTGCTGACTCTTAGAGCGCTTCGCACTTTATCAACACTTTCATGCAACGGTGCAAAATTAATAAGTTTATATCTTTTTCAGCCAGAAAAGTGTTGAAAACTTGATTAAACATGCTTTATAAACCTGTTGATATAACTATGCCGCCACGCCCCATGTGCTTTGCGTTGATAACCCGCAGGGCTGTCAACACTGTTTTCCACAGGGTTATCAACAGTGTTTTCAACACCTTTCAACATCTGCGTGGCGTCTTTTTCCCGCGTCTGTGGCCGTGATAGGCGTTTTATTTATACTTTTGCATGATTTTTATTTTGGAATGGCTTTAAAGTAAAAGGGTTTTATGGAAAAATGCACAACATCGCCCGACGCGGGGCAGGAAGACTTCCGCGTGGTGGGCGACACGGCCTGGGACGGGCTTCACCGCCCGCGCATCTATTACGCCGTGGCCGCCACTTTCTGCGGACTGTTCCTCTCGGTTCTTGACGGTTCCATATGCAATGTGGCTCTGCCGAGCATGGCGGCGCAGCTCGGTGTGTCGTCAGAAGACTCCATCTGGATTGTCAACGCCTTCCAGCTGGCTGTCATGATGCTGCTGCTGCCGTTCGCCTCGATGGGCGAGCTTATGGGCTACAAGCAGGTCTACGTGCGCGGCATAGTGGTCTTTACGCTCGGCTCGCTCTTCTGCGCGCTGGCTCCGTCGTTCCCCATTCTTGTCGTGGCCCGTGTGGTGCAGGGAGTGGGGGCAGCCATGCTCATGAGCGTCAACACCTCCATGGTGAGGCTCATCTACCCCCGGCGCCATCTTGGCGAGGGTGTGGGGCTTAACGCCACTGTCGTGGCTGTGGCGTCGGTGACCGGGCCCGCGCTCTCCGCCGCCATTCTGGCTGTGGCACCGTGGCCGTGGCTCTTCGCCATCAACCTGCCGGTGGGCGTGGCCACTTTCGTTCTGGCCCGCCGCTATCTGCCCGACAATCCTGTGCGCGTGGCGGGCAGGCGGTTCAACTGGCGCGAGGCCGCGCTCAACGCAGCCACGTTCGGGCTGTTCATAGGCTGCGTTGAGGCTTATTCGCACGATGTTCCGCCCCTGCCGGTGCTTCTCGGCGTGGCCGCCCTGCTGGCTGCGGGCTTCTTTTACGTGCGGATGCAGCGCGGCGAGAAATACCCAATGCTGCCCCTCGACCTGCTCAGGATACCCATCTTCACCACGTCTGTGGCCACGAGCATAATATCGTTTACCGCCCAGATGCTTGTGATGGTGGGCGTGCCTTTCATGCTTGTAAACACTTTCGGCTTCGACGCCGTTGGCGTGGGGCTTCTCATGACGTCATGGCCGCTGGCCATTGTCTTCGTGGCGCCGCTGGCGGGGTGGCTCATCAGCCGTGTGCATCCTGGAATATTGGGCGGAGTGGGGCTGTCGCTGCTCGGCGCGGGGTGCTTCATGCTTGCGTTCGCGCGGCCCTCAGTAGGGCACACCGGGCTTGTGGTCATGCTCATGGTCTGCGGCGCGGGCTTCGGTTTCTTCCAGTCGCCCAACAACCACCTGCTGCTAAGCTCCGCCCCGCCGCAGCGGGCGGGCAGCGCGAGCGGCATGCTGGCCACGGCCCGTCTTACCGGACAGACGCTCGGCGCAGCTCTCATGGCGCTGCTGTTCCACCTGTTCGGGCCGGGCGCTCCCCACGACGCCATGCTTCTGGCGGGCTGTCTCACCGTCTGCGGCGCCGTCTGCTCGTGCCTGCGGCTGAAGGAGCGCATGGTGGGCTGATGGCTTTTAATATATAATAAGAAGCGGAGAAGACGCTCCGGCGGCCAAAAAGGCCGGAGCATCCTCTCCGCTTCTTTATTTATATTTACTGTTGTGGTGGGCTTATCTTGCCGTCTTCACCGTGCTTGTGGTGCCGTCGGCATGGGTGGTCTTGATTATGCAGATGCCGCTTGAGGGGAGTCCGTTGAGCTTCATTCCCTGCAGGTTGTAGTACTCCACGCTCACAGGCTCCGAGCTGCCGCGTCCGTCGGCCACGTCGCTTATGCCCGTGGCCACGTCGAGCTGCTCTATCACCCAGCGCAGGCGCGTGCGGTCGGCCTGGTAGGCGAAGGCCACCGAGCCGCCCTTGCCGTCGGCGTCGGGGGTGCCTATCTGTATGAGGCGGGTGTTGTCTGCCGACTTCTGTATGTAGAAGGCGTGCTTGCCGTTGTCGTCCTTGGCGTAGTAGGCATAGACGGCCACAGGCTCTGCCGAGAGCAGGCCGCCGATCTGCAGATACGTTCCGGTCTTCTCGTTGCGTATGTAGAGGTTGCCCTCGCCGGCCGGGGTGACGCTCCAGCGGGCCTCTGCCGTCTGGGCCACGGCGTCGGTCGAGCCGGCGCTGATGGACTCGTCGCTCAGTCCGACGCGGAACACGAGCGAGTCTGTCACGCCGTCGGTATATTTCACTGTTGACAGATAGCGGCGCTCGATGTCGGGCGTTGCCGTCGATGCCGATGAGTTGCTGATGGTGCCATAGCTGTAGATGTTGAACACCTTGGTGCTGTCGTAGCCCTCGAAGGTCATTATCCGCGTGGCCTCAAAGTCGGCCTTTGCCTCTGTCAGCGCGCTGGCGGCGGCGTTTATCTGCTCCTGCGTGGCCTCGCCGCTGTTGGCCTTGTCAAGCACGGCCTTGGCTGCGGCTATCGAGTCGGTCAGCGCTTTGTGAGCCTCTTCGGGATAGCCGAGTGTGAAGTTGCCAATCTCAGCCTCGCCGGCCAGCTGCTCGGCCTCGGCTATGGCATTGTCGAGCGGCGTGGTGTAAAGCCCTATGAGGTCCTCGTCCACCGAAGAGAAGGTGTACACCATGTCGGCGCGGTGTATGTCGCCGTTGCTCCATATCCACTCGTTCTCAAAGTTCACCGGGCGCAGCTGGTAGTTGTGGTTGCCGGGGGTGTTTATCCTGAACATGGCTGTCTTCGTCTGCATGCCCGACTGTGCCACCGTCTCGTTTTGTGTGAAGACGATGTTGAACGGCGCGGCCTCGTCAACTCCTGTTACATATTCCTTGTCGCCATCAGCCACATCATTGGGGTTGAGATACTTCTTTGTGGCGAAGTTGCGTATGTAGAGCTTCGACTTGTCAGCCGGGTCGGCCGTTATCTCCCAGAGCAGCTCGGGGTTGTTCCAGGCGAACTCGCCGGTGGAGCCGAGCCGGCCGTCGGCGTTGAACTTCAGGTACTTCGGGTTTCCGGCGAAGGTGGTCGAGCTGTTGTAGGCCACGGTGCCGTAGTTGATTATGCGGTAGAGCTTGCCCTCCTCGGGAACGAACTCGGTTACTCCGGACGCGATGCCGCCGGCGGGGCGCATGTGCTCGTCGTTCACGGAGACTGTGGCCGAATAGAGCGACTCCTCCTCGCCTTTCACGGTCTTCAGGCGGAAGTAGTACACCTTTTTCTCCGTCAGCCCCGTGATGGTGGCCTGTGTCTCCGTGCCGCTCACGCGCTTCACCTCAGTGTAGCTCACGCCGTCTTCCGACTGTTCGATGACGATGTTCTCGGCCTCTTTCTCAATGTTTGTCCATGTCAGCAGCACGGTGGTGGCGTCCTGCATCGTGGCCGTCACCGCCTGCGGGTACATCAGGTAGTCGCTCTTGCGGGCCAGGCTGTTTATGTAGTCCTCTATGTTGGTGTAGCCGTTGCCGTCCACGTCGCCGTCCGCGTCGGCCACTTTGGGGTTAGTGCCGTTGGCCAGCTCCCACTCGTCGGGCATTCCGTCGCCGTCGGTGTCAACCGGGGCGGTGCCGCCGCTCACTGTGCCAATGCCGTCCACGTCCTCATCCTGCTCGCTGTCAATGATCTTGCCCTTGGTGCCGAGCGACGCGAGCTGCTCTATGATGCGGCGGTCGTGCGAGTCTCTCATGCGCGACGCGCCGGCGTGCTCCAGCACGGAGTAGTAAGCCTCCTCGGCGGTCTCGAGGTTCATCGGCGCGTTGCATGTCAGGTTGGGGTTCTGCATCGGCGTCGCCCCGTTGTAGTCGGTGATGAGGCGTCCGTCCAGCTTTCCGTTGCGGTTGTCGTCGGTGTAGTTGCCCGTGCTGTAGAGATGGTCGGTTGGTTCCCAGTCGTCAAAATACTTGTTAGTGCCGGTGCTCGGGCCGGTTATGAAGTAGTTGTTCATAACGTCCTGGTAGTTGTCGGCGGCTGAGTGTCCGCCGATGATGCCCATAGAGTAGTTGTACACCACATTGTTATAATACTGCAGCCAGCACTTCATCTTCGGGTTGCGGCTCTTGTTGTTGGCCCAGAGGCAGTGCGAGATGGTCCAGTTGCGCGTGCCGTCGGTTATGGCGCCGAAGTTCTGCGGGTCGATGCCCTCGCTGATGATGCAGTTCTGCCAAGTGATGTTGTTGGCGTTGGTGATGTGGACGTTGTCCCATCGGCCCCACGAGATGGTGCAGTGGTCCATGATGACATTCTGGCAGTCGTCCATGGTGAGCGTGCATTTGTCGTGCGGCATGCTCAGGCTGCCGCGCATGCGGATGTAGCGCATGATGATGTTCGACCTCTTAGACATGATGAAGCGTCCGCCGTAGATGGTTATTCCCTCGCCCGGGGCGGTCTGCCCGGCTATGGTGATGTTGTTGCCGGCCACGGTGAGGTTTACGTTGGTCACGTCGATAACGCCGCCCACGTCGAACACAACGATGCGGTTGGACTTGCTCACGGCGTCGGCCAGCGAGCCGGGGCCTGAAGCCTTAAGGTTGGTCACGTGTACCACTTCGCCGCCGCGTCCGCCCGTGGCGTAGGCGCCGAAGCCCTCGGCGCCCGGAAACGCCAGCTGTTGCGCGGCAGCTCCGGCACACATCGTCAGTGCCGCAAGCAGCAGTAAGTTTTTCTTCATAAATGTTGTTTGGTTTAGTTATTGATTTTATTGTTGTGAGTTGTTCTAATGTGCTGTTGTTCCGTGAAGTGTAGTCGCTACACTTTTGTTGTGTGCTGCAAATTACGTAATAATATTCTAAACGGCCAAACATTTTTGCAATTAAATTTAAGTTTTATATTAGAAAACAGTAAAAAATTGAGCATACGGCAATTTTATTGAACTCATTTAAACTTTTTGCGACTTCAGTCCGAGGAATGTTTTCTCGCTATGTGTTTCTTTTTATTTTAATTTAAGCACAAACCTTTGCGGTGGTGTTTAGCGGGGTTAATATTGCACGGTTTGAGGTTAATTATTATTAAACAAAAGTGGAAAAAGTTACAACATTGATTAAAAGTTCCTATCTTTGGCACGCCGTTCAGCGCGACGGGCGGCATAAGTAGATTAAAAACAGCGGAGCTGGAAAAGTTTTAACTGTAGAAAACAAAGCAAGACAAGCAATCACCCTGATCCACAACATCGCGGCGGCGCGGCAAGACAGGCCGGAAGAGCCGCAGGGAGAAGGGGCAGAGCAACAGGCATGAACAAGTGTGCCGCAGGCGGGCAAAAGGCGCCCGCACCCGCCCAAGGCATGATGAAATAACCAACGTGGGCGCACAAATGAGATTATGAAGAAGATATTGCTCATGGCAGCCATTGTGCTGTCAAGTATCGCCGCAAAGGCGCAGACAGAGCCGGGAACATTCACCCTTATGCCGAAAGTCGGTCTGAACATGGCCAACACCACGGGTGGTGACAGCAAGATGAAGGCAGGCGCCGTGGCAGGTGTTGAGGCTGAGTATCGTGTCAACAACTTGCTGGGCGTTTCCGCAGGCGTTCTCTACTCCATGCAGGGATGCAAGGATGATGAGGGCGATGGCAAGACCAAGGCCGACTACATCAACATCCCCATCCTCGCCAACTTCTACGTTTGGAAGGGTCTGGCCCTGAAGGTTGGTATCCAGCCCGGCTTCATGACAAGTTGCAAGTATGACGACGGTGAAGAGGATTGGGACATGAAAGATGCGTGCGAGACTTTCGACTTCTCGATTCCCGTAGGCGCTTCTTACGAGTACAAGGACTTCGTGCTTGACCTGCGCTACAACATCGGCGTGACCAAGATTAACAAGGAGTCTGGTCCCGGTCAGGATGACAGCCGCAACGGCGTTCTGGCCATCACTCTGGGCTACAAGTTCGCTCTCTAATTGAAGATTTTTTAGCGGATCAAGCGATAAATACAAAAGGGCCGCGCCACGGAGACATTCTCCCGGCGCGGCTCTTTTGTTGTGCTGTCCATCCGGCTTTTCAACGGGTCAGTCCGGAAACACGGTTGTATTTCTTTTTATGCGGGTGACGTCGGCTTTCTTTCAGTCTTCCACGTATTGTTGACAGCAGTTATGTGGCTTTCAGACTCAGCCCCAAGCCATCCCCGTCATCCCGCGCCCCGACGCGGGATCCAGCCCCCACCGTACCACATGGCAATCCTCCATATTCCCCGGCGCGTTCCGTAGTCGCGGCGTTGTGTATGGCCAATGAGTTTCCCGCCTGTCTGCTGGATCCCGCGTCGTGGCGCGGGATGACGTGGGTGTGCCTTGTGCTTCATGAGTGGGGCAGTGGCGGCCTCCCTGTTTCTCCCTGTTTTTTCGTGTTTCCTCCACAGCTTTTCCCCGCGTTCTCACTCCCGTCATTCGCGTTCCCTCCCCGTCATCCAGCGCCCCGACGCGGGATCCAGCCCCCACCGTGCCACATGGCAATCCTCCATATTCTCCGGCGTGTTCCGTAATCGCGGCGTTAACATTCATGTGTTAATGAAATGCGGTAATGCTTGTCCGGGTTAAGCGTCTGGTGTTAAGCGGATTACAAAACGTGCCGTTCCGGGTTGCGAAACGGCACGTTTTGGCTTTCGAAAAGGGTCATATCGCGTCGCGATACAGGCCGTTACTGCGGCGCGTCATGGCGCATACTGTCAGCGGGGCCGCCGCAGGGCGGCTTTTAGTTGCATGTTTGCAAGTGGGCGCTTCAGGCGCCGGGTCAGCGGCGGCGCGGCTTCTTGAACTTGTCGTCCATCTTCAGGGCCTGCAGCGCGAGGGCGTTGGGGGCTATGCCTATTAGCTTGAGCGTGGCCTTCGGGCCGCGTGGCAGGCGCAGCGGGCGGTAGAAGTCGACGTGCTCGCGGGCCAGCCTCAGGCTGTGCCAGCGGTCGCCGGGCCTGCCGGTGCATACCTGCACCTTCACCTCGGGCTTGTTTTTCTCCACCGGCAGGAATATGAACCGCTTGGGGTTGACAATCTCCACGATGGTGGTGTCGCCGCTTGTGCGCACGAATATGGTCTTCTCGGTTATCTCGGCAATCACGGTGTCGCCGCTGTGGTGCACGTTGTAGTCCTGTGCCTGCGCCGCGGCGGCCCCGAGGGTCAGTGCTGTGGCGAGCAGCGTTTTGGCCATTACACTTTTGTTCATAGCAGTTATGTTTTGTTGTTTTTAGTCATTCCATAGGTTTATGACTGTTTTCGCGCCGAAAGGTTTAACCCAAATCGGTCATTAGACCGCCAAGCCTACATTTTCACTTGACTGTTGGCTCTTCAGCCGTCTTCCGCACCGCTGTCGGCATCTTTGCTTTCCGCTTTTTCTCGATGTAGCCCGCTACATCTTGCAGACATTTCTCACGTTCGGCAAAGCCGGAGCAAGCTCCGCTTTGCACTCTCTTAATCGAAACGTTCGACAAAACCGAAAATCAATCTGCCAGACAGCTGTACGAAATCCGGCTAAAGTCTAATAACCGATTTGGGTTTAACCCACGGCAGCTTTTGTGCTCAGAGGCTCTGCATGTCGTTGAGCTTCTTGTAGTATCCGCCGGCGGCCAGCAGCTCCTCGTGTGTGCCGCGCTCCACAATCTCGCCCTCGTGGATGACGTATATCTCGTCGGCGCTCTTGATGGTGGACAGGCGGTGGGCTATGGCCACGGTGGTGCGCGTCTTCATCAGCCGCTCGAGCGCGTCCTGCACCAGCCGCTCGCTCTCGGTGTCGAGCGCCGAGGTGGCCTCGTCGAGGATCAGTATCGGCGGGTTCTTCAGTATGGCGCGGGCTATGCTCACGCGCTGCCGCTGCCCGCCGGAGAGGCGGCTGCCGCGGTCGCCTATGTTGGTGTCGAAGCCGTGCTCGGAGGCCATGATGAAGTCGTAGGCGTTGGCTATGCGTGCGGCCTCCTCTATCTGGCTCTGCGTGGCCGACGGCACTCCGAAGGCGATGTTGTTGCGGAAGGAGTCGTTGAAGAGTATGGCCTCCTGGTTGACGTTGCCTATGAGCTGGCGCAGGTCGTGTATGCCCAGGTCCTTCACGTTCACGCCGTCGATGAGCACCTCGCCCTCCTGCACGTCGTAGTAGCGCGGGATGAGGTCCACCAGCGTGGACTTTCCGCCGCCGCTCTGGCCCACGAGGGCAATGGTCTTGCCCTTCTCGATGGTGAGGTTGATGTGGCGCAGCACCCACTTGGTGTCATACTTGAACGACACGTCGCGGAACTCTATCTTGTGGCGGAAGTCATTGACGCGCACCGGCCGCGGCGCCTCGTGTATGGTGTCCTCGGCCTTCAGTATCTTGTTTATGCGCTCCATCGAGGCCAGGCCCTTGGGGATGTTGTAGCCGGCCTTTGAGAACTCCTTCAGCGGGTTGATGATGCTGTAGAGAATCACGAGGTAATAGATGAAGGTGGGGCCGGAGAGCGTGGAGTTGTTGAGCACCAGAATGCCGCCGAACCACAGCACGATGACTATCAGCACCGTGCCGAGGAACTCGCTCATGGGGTGGGCGAGCTGCTGGCGGCGGTTGACCCTCATCACGCTGGCGCGCTGGCGGTCGTTCACGTCCTCAAACCTTGCGTTCATTTTCTCCTCGGCGCAGAAGGCCTTGATGATGCGCAGCCCGCCCAGCGTCTCCTCCACCTGGCTCATGGTGTCGCTCCACAGGGCCTGCGCCTCGCGCGAGTTCTGCTTGAGCTTGCGGCCCACGTTGCCCATCACCCAGCCCATCAGCGGCACGATGGCCAGCGTGAAGAGCGTGAGCTGCCAGCTGATGAAGAGCAGCGTGGCGAAGTAGGCAATGATGAGAATGGGATTCTTGAAGAGCATGTCGAGCGACGACATGATGGAGCTTTCCACCTCGTTCACGTCGCCGGTCATGCGGGCTATGATGTCGCCCTTGCGCTCGTCGGTGAAGAATCCGAGCGGCAGCGACGTGATCTTGCGGTAGAGCAGGTTGCGGATGTCGCGCACCACGCCGGTGCGCATCGGTATGATGGCCGCCGAGGAGAGGAAGTAGCAGCTCGTCTTCAGAAAGGTGGTGAAGGCCAGGAACAGCCCTATGCAGAGCAGCGTGGTGCTCGGCCCGATGCTGTCGATGAGCCGGTTGACGTAGAAGTTCATGTTGTTCATCATCACCTCCTTTATGTCGCCGTCGCCCAGGGCCATCAGCGCCGTGGCGTTCTCGGCGTCGCCGGTCTTGAAGAGAATCTGGAGGATGGGTATCAGGGCGGCGAACGAGAAGATGTTCAGGGCCGCCGAAAGGATGTTGAACACTATCGACTGTGCCAGATACCGCCTGTATGGCGGCAGGAAGTGGCGCATTATCTGCAGGAATTCTTTCATTTTTTCAGGAGTCAGGAGTACAGGAGTTCAGACGAGTGCCTCAGGAGTATTGTCAGGGAGTTCAGACAAATGCGGCTTCGCGATGTCGTTCTTCACTCTTGATTCAAAATTCTTAATTCAAAATTCTTAATTCTTCATCGCCTCGCCGAAGAGCGTGGCGCTGGTGCTGCCGGTGATGCGCACTCGCACGGTCTGGCCGATGCGGTGGTCGCCGCGGTCGAACACCACCACCTTGTTCTGCCCGGTGCGGCCGAAGAGCTGGTCGCGCGAGCGCTTGCTCGTGCCCTCCACGAGCACGTCGAACTCGCGGCCCTCGTCGCGGCGGTTGGCCGCTGCCGACATTTCGGTCTGCAGCCTGATGATCTCGTTGAGCCGGCGCACCTTCACCTCCTCGGGCACGTCGTCCTTGAGGTGGGTGGCGGCGTAGGTGCCGGGGCGCTCGCTGTACTTGAACATGAACGCGGAGTCGTAGCCCACCTCGCGCATCAGCGAGAGCGACTGCCGGTGGTCGTCCTCCGTCTCGCCGCAGTAGCCGGTGAAGATGTCCGTCGTCAGGGCGCAGTCGGGTATCATGCGGCGTATGGCCGCCACGCGGTCCAGATACCACTCGCGCGTGTACTTGCGGTTCATCAGCTTCAGTATGCGGTTGCTGCCGCTCTGCACGGGCAGGTGTATGTGGCGGCACACGTTGGGCGTCTCGGCTATCACGCGCAGCGTCTCGTCGCTCATGTCCTTGGGGTGCGACGTGGTGAAGCGCACCCTCATCTCCGGCGCGGCCTCGGCCACAAGCCTGAGCAGGGCCGGAAAGGTTATCTCGCCCCGGCTCTCGCCCTCTTCGCCCCGGGCCGGGGCGTAGCGGTAGGAGTTGACGTTCTGCCCCAGCAGCGTCACCTCCTTGAAGCCCCTGTCGCGCAGGTCGCGCACCTCGCGCAGAACGCTCTGCACGTCGCGGCTGCGCTCGCGGCCCCTGGTGTAGGGCACTATGCAGTAGTGGCAGAAGTTGTTGCAGCCGCGCATGATGCTCACGAAGCCGCCGGTGCGCGCTCCGAAGATGCGCGCGGGCACCACGTCGCGGTAGGTCTCGGTGGTGGACAGCTCGATGTTGATGGCCTTGCGCCCCGTCTCGGCCTGCGCCATGAGTTCTGGCAGCGACAGATAGGCGTCGGGCCCGGCCACGAGGTCGGCGTGGTGGCGCTCCAGCAGCTCCTCCCTCACGCGCTCGGCCATGCAGCCCAGCACGCCTATCACCATGCGGTGGCCCTTGCGCCGCTCGGCGTCGAGCGCCTCGAGGCGCGCGAGGATCTTCTGCTCGGCGTTGTCGCGCACGGAGCAGGTGTTGAGAAACACGGCGTCGGCGCCGTCAAGGCTGTCGCAAGGCTCGTAGCCCGCCATCCTCATGACCGACGCCACCACCTCCGAGTCGGCCACGTTCATCTGGCATCCGTAGGTCTCGATGTAGAGTTTTTTCATCTTGTGCTTGCTTGTTTGTGCGGCAAAGGTACTGTAAAATCGGTAGCTGGCAAAATATGTCGGCGGTCAAAATGCCCCGCGGCCCGCCTTTTCGTGGCAGGAGCGTCCTGCGGCGCGGCACATAAAGGTTTTTTTAACGCTTGCGGATTTGGCCTGTTCGGAATTTATTCCTACCTTTGCAACCGTGACAACATGATATTTGGAATGAGGATTCCGGCACGGGTTTGATGTCGGAATTCTTTATTTTTTAATGTCATCACGCGGAGAAACTATAAAGCATACAATAAACTTAAACAACAGAAAGTTATGGCTTACATGTCGCAAGAGGGCTACGATAAGATGGTAGCCGAGTTGAAACGCCTTGAAAGCGTGGAGCGTCCCAAGGCATCAGCCGCAATAGCTGAGGCCCGTGACAAGGGGGACCTGAGTGAAAATTCGGAATACGAGGCCGCGAAGGAGGCTCAGGCCCACCTCGAGGACAAGATAAACCAGATGAAGCAGGCGCTCTCTGAGGCAAAGATTGTGGACACCTCGCGCCTCAGCTCCGACACGGTGCAGATTCTCACAAAGGTGGAGATGACCAATCTGGCCAACAAGGCCAAGATGAGCTACACCATTGTGAGCGAGAGCGAGGCCAACCTGCGCGAGGGCAAGATCTCGATCATGACGCCCATCGCTCAGGGGCTGCTCGGCAAGAAGGCCGGCGACGAGGTGGAGATAAAGATTCCGCGCGGCACCATCCGCCTGCGCATCGACAACATTTCAATAGCTTGAGCGCCATGGCAGGACTGTTTGCAAAGATTGCGGCCGGAGAGATTCCGAGCCACAAGGTGGCGGCCGACGACCGCTTCTACGCCTTTCTGGACATCAACCCCCTCGCCAAGGGCCACACGCTGGTGATTCCGCGCCGGGAGGTTGACTACATCTTCGACCTCGACGACGACGAGCTGGCCGCCATGACCGTGTTCGCCAAGCGCGTGGCGCGCGCCATCAAGGAGGCCTTCCCCTGCCGCAAGGTGGGCATGGCGGTGCTGGGGCTGGAGGTGCCCCACGCCCACATTCACCTCGTGCCGATGCAGACGGAGAAAGACATGATATTCTCCAACCCCAAGCTCAAGCTCGACGACAGCGAGCTGGCCGACATAGCCGCCCGCATACGCGCCTGCTTCGAGGCCCGGGGTTGACCCCTGGCAGCTCTGCGGTTAAGCTTAAGGAAAACATCTGAAATACTTCATAATTTTGCGAAACGGCCCATATTGCAATGCGATATGGGCCGTTTTGCGTTGTGCGGGAGGCTGTCAGGCCCGGTGCGCCGTTTTGGCGCGGCCCTGCGGAATGGGCTTTGCGGGCCGGAGGGTCACAGGCCGCCGGCGCGGCGGCCCACGTCAAGGCGCAGTCCGAGGCTGAGGCTGAAGGCCAGCGGGCGGTCGGCGTAGACCGTGGGCACGCTGCTGCCGTTGTCGAACGAGTAGCTCAGCCCCGGCTCTATATACGCCCCCAGGCGGTCGGCAAAGCGCCACTCGGCCCCTACCGCAGCCGCCACCGACAGCTGCAGCGGGCCGATGCTCACGCGCTCGTCGGTCTCCGACTCCACCTCTCCGTCGATTATGTTGCGCGTGTCGGCCCGTCCGGCCACCATCTTCTCAACCATTCCGCCCGCCTTGGCGTAGACGGCGATGCGCCGGCTCTGCCACACCGTGTAGGAGACGGCCAGCGGCACGCCCACGTAGTGGAGCCGCTGTGTGGTCTCGGTGGCGTAGCCCTCGCCGCCGCTGGTTATCTCGGAGTAGAGGAAGCTGTACACCAGTCCGCTCTCCACGGCCCAGCGGCGGCCCAGGGGCAGGCTCACCGACAGTCCGGCGCGCAGCGGCGGGCGGTGGCTCACGTCTGTGCGGGCCGGCTCGGCCTGCGCCAGCGTGGGGTCGCTGTTGCCCGCGCTGAACTGCGGCGAGTATTCGCCTATCGGGTCGGCCAGCGGCAGTATGGCGGGAGCTGCCGTTGCCGAGCCCGCCTGCTGCAGGCCGTTGGCCACGAAGGCCGATGCCAGGAGCGGTCTCTTGTGGCGCCGTCCGGCCGTCGGCAGTGTGGCCGCCGCGTGGCGTCTCATGGCTCCGGCGGCCGTCTCGGGCCGGCTGCCGCCCTGTGGCTGAGGCTCTGCCGCTGTGGCTGCGGCTGTCTGCGCGGGAGCGCCGTCGGCCTCGGCAGGCGCGCCGTCGGGTTGCGCCGTGCCGCCGCACGAGGCCGCCTGTGGCCGTGCCGCCGCGTTCAGCGCCTGCGCCAGGGGGAGCCGCCGCTCTGCAGCGGGCGCTGCGAGGGGCCGGGGCAGAGACTCTGCCTCAGCCGCCGCGCCATGGCCGGCGGTACTGACAGCCGCCGTCGTCGGCCTGCCGTCGTCTGTGGGAATGCCGGTGCGCGTCAGGCGGGCCAGCGGAACGGCCAGGGCCGCCACCGCCGCCGCCGCCACCAGGCGGCGCGTCCACACCGCCACCATGCGGCGGCGGCCTCGCGCGGCGGCCTCGGCCATGAGCCGCTCCAGCCTCGCGCGGTCTGCCTCAGGCGGCGGGCAGGTGTACATAAGTGCCTTGCGCTGTATTTCTTTAAGCCAGTCTTCTCTCATTGTTGTCTTTTATTTTAGTTTTTCCCGGTACTCTCTTATCTCCCGCGCCAGCCGGTTCTTGGCCCGGTGGAACTGCGATGCCGACGACGACTCGCCGATGCCCAGCATCCGCCCTATCTCCTTGTGGCTCCTCCCCTCCACGGCGTAGAGGTTGAACACGGTGCGGTAGCCGTCGGGCAGGCGGCTTATCATGTCGTGGATGGTCTCCGGCGGTATGTCGGCCACGTCGGGCTCCGGCTCGTCGGCCATGTCGGCCACGCCGGAGTCGATGTCGGCGAAGTCGGTGCGGCGTCTGTCGCGGAGCATGTTGAGGGCCTCGTTGACGGTGATGCGCGTGGCCCAGGAGCGCAGCGAGCCTTCGCCCCGGTAGTCGAAGCGGCTGATGTTGTACATTATCTTGACCAGGCTCTCCTGCAGCACGTCCTGCGCGTCGGCCTTGTCGGCCACGTAGCGCGAGCACACCCCTGCCAGATACCCGGCGTAGAGGTCATAGAAACGGCGCATCGCCAGGGTGTCGCCCCGGCGAAGCAGTCGTGTCAGTTCCTTCTCGTTGGTGTTCTCGCAGTGCTGTGCAGTCACTTTCAGTGGGTTGTTGCGGTTGGTTTCCGCGGTCTGTATTTGAATGTGTGCGACTTCATGCCGCTGTATGACTTCCACTGCAGCTCGATCTCGATGGTGCTGTCGGGCCGGTTGAAGTCGTCGCCGAGGCGGAAGGCCACGATGCCGTCGGCCACCTCGCCCGCCGCCGCTCCGCCGCCGGCGTCGTGGTGCAGGCGCAGCAGCCATGGCCGCTCCGCGCTGTCGGTGCGGTGCACCAGGTTCACGCGGTGGGCGCGTCCGGGTGTCCAGCGTGTGCGGAAGCGCAGCGTGAGGTAGCCGTCCTCGGCCACTGTCTCCCAGCTGTTGACGATCTCGACGGGCTCGTCGCCGTAGGCGGAGTCGTTGTCCGCGCCCAGGTCGGGCGCCGTGGGCTTGGTCAGGATGCTGTCAATCCAGTAGATGCGGACGCCGGGCAGCTGCCCGTGCAGGGGCCGGTTCACGTACTCGAAGCTGGCCAGCGCCCTCACCTCCTTGTCGCCGAACGGCGACTGCGGCATGTTGACGGGCTGCAGCGCGGTGCTGTCGTCGAGCTGCAGCAGGCACGGTCCGCCGGCGGTGTCGGGCTTCACGGTGACGAGCGCTGTGGGCACCACGTAGCTGAAGTCGTAGCGGTAGGAGTCGTCGTGGTCGCAGGCGGCCAGCGTCATGGCCGCCACGGCGGCCCATATTGCCAGCAGGCAGGCTTTGGTTCTCTTCATTTTCATTCCGTTTTTTGGTCTTCTCTAAAAAGAAAACCGCCGCGGGCCGTAATCCTTGCACGGCGTGGCGGCGAAAAGAGTTAAATGAAGTTAAGCCCTGCCCGCGCCCTCGTCTCAGAGCCGCCCCTCCTCGCGGTAGGAGTAGTAGCGGCCGTCGGTGACGATGATGTGGTCGGCAAAGAATATGCGCATCACCTCGCACGCGCTCCTTATGCGCTCCGTCAGCCGGTCGTCGTCCTTGCTCGGCCGCGCGTTCTGGCTGGGGTGGTTGTGCGCCAGCGCCACCACGGTGGCGTTGTTGAGCAGCGCCTCGCGCATGATGACGCGCACGTCAACCGCCGTCTCGCTTATTCCGCCGTGCGATATGCGCTCGCGCTTGATGAGCTTGAAGTTCTGGTTCATCAGCAGGATCCACGCCTCCTCGGTGTCGAGGTCCTGCATGAGCGGGTGCAGGTGGTTGTAGATGGCCGCGGCCGAGCCGAGGTCTGGGCGCTCCTCGGCCTTTTCGAGCTGCCGCCGCTTGCCCAGCTCGCAGGCCGCCAGCAGGGTTATGGCCTTTGCCGGGCCCATGCCGTTGTAGCGCGTCAGGTCGTGCACGGTCCGCTTTCCGAGCGTGTTCAGGTTGTTGTTGCAGTCGCTGAGCACGCGCTTCATCAGCTCCACGGCGCTCTCTCTGGCGGAGCCTGAGCCTATGAGGATGGCCAGCAGCTCGGCGTTCGACAGCGCCTGCGCCCCGAGCCGCTCTAATTTTTCGCGCGGGCGGTCCTCCTCGGCCCAGCGGGCTATGGAGAGCCTTGGGGCGCCGCTGTCTTGCGCGGCGGCTTGTGCCTGCGGGGCGGCGTCTTTGCCTGCCGCTGTCTGTTTGTCAGGAGTTTTAGACATATCTGCCGTGCCGGGTCATTTGTAGAACGTGTCGCCGAAGGCGCTGAACTCGTCTTTGCCCATGACGCAGCGCTTCCACCACGCCGCGATGAAGCCGAGGCCGTAGCCCATGAGCTGCACGAAGGCGGCGCCGACGGACAGCAGCCCTATCTTCAGGCTGCGGTTGCGGGCGGCGGAGTCGGCGGCGATGAGGGCGCAGTAGGCCAGGATGGGCAGCCACGGGCCGGCGCAGAGCCAGTACCAGCGGTGCAGGTCGTCGTAGTGCATGAGCAGCCGGCCGGCGGCGCTGGTGAGCACGAGCGCGATGACGCCCAGGGTGAACACTGCCGGCAGCAGGTGCACGGCCTTGAGCGACTCGGGGTACTTCTTGTAGAGGTTCACGCGGGCTATGCCGCTGTTGTAGACCTGGCGGAAGAACTTGCGGAAGTCGGTGCGCCGCTTGTGCCACACCCACGCGCCGGGGAACAGGCGGCAGCTCAGCCCGGCCTTGAAGATGCGTATGCTGAAGTCGATGTCCTCGCCGAAGCGCATCGGCGAGAAGCCCCCCAGCCGCAGGTAGGCGTCGCGGCGCACGCCCATGTTGAACGAGCGCGGGTAGAACTTGTCGAGCTTCTTCTTGCCGCCGCGTATGCCTCCGGTGGTGAAGAAGCTGGTCATGGAGTAGCTGATGGCCTTCTGGGTGTCGGTGAACGAGTCGTGCGCCCTGTCGGGCCCGCCGAAGGCGTCGGCCGGGGCGCGCCGTAGCTCGTCGCTCACGGCTTCGAGATAGCCGCAGGGCAGCACCACGTCGGAGTCGAGCACTATGAGCCACTCGCCCCGGGCGCGCTCCGCCCCGTAGTTGCGGCTCAGGCCCGGGCCGGAGTTCTTCTTGGCGAAGTACTTCAGGTCGAGCCGTCCGGCGAAGCTCTCGGCCACCGCGCGGCAGTCGGTCGTGGAGCCGTCCTCCACGATGACCACCTCGAAGTCCTTCCGCGTCTGCGCCGTGAGGCTCTCGAGCAGCTCGCGCACCTCGTCGGGGCGGTTGTAGACGGGCACTATTATCGAGTATGTGCAATCCATAAGTAACTGTTTTTTCATAAAACCAAAATGCACAACCCGTGTCTGCCGAGGCAGGGCGTGGGTTGTGCATTGAGCTGACACTGTGCGCGGGCGTCGTCGTCCGCCCGGCAGGTGTTTATTCCTTCACGCGGCTGAGGTAGCTGCCGTCGCGGGTGTCAACCTGTATGAGGTCGCCCTCGTTGATGAACAGCGGCACGCGGATCTCCACTCCTGTCTCAAGCGTGGCGGGCTTGGTGGCGTTGGTGGCGGTGTCGCCCTTGATGCCCGGCTCGCTGTGGCTCACGCGCAGGTTGGTCTTCACGGGCATCTCGGCGTAGAGGATTGTGCCGTCGGTGGTGTCGGTGACAACCTCAACCACGTCGCCCTCCTTCATGTACTCCACGCCGATGACGAGGTCGTTGGAGATTGGAATCTGCTCGAAGGTCTCCTGGTTCATGAAGATGCGGCCCGTGGGGTCCTCGTAGAGATACTGGTAGGGGCGGCGCTCTATGCGCACGTCCTCGAGCTTGAAGCCTATCTGGAAGGTGCGGTCGAGCACTCGGCCGTCGGTGACGTTCTTCAGCTTGGTGCGCATCACGGTGTTGCCCTTGCCGGGCTTTACGTGCTGGAAGTCGATGCAAACCCACACCTGGTTGTCCAGGCGGATGCAGGTGCCTTTCTTTATTTCCTGTGAATTGATCATGATTTTATGTTTGTTGTTTTTTTGAACGCTTGCTCTTGGCGGCTGCAAAGTTACTGAAAATCAAGCAAAAGACAAAGAAAAACGTTTTGTTTTTGCTGCCGGCGGAGGCTCCGTGCGGCCTTTGGGCGCGTCTTTCCGCTCTCTGGCGGCCCGCGCCGGGCGTTTTCAGCCCCGGCGGCGCGGGCAAGAGCCGCCCGTTGCCTGCGCCTGAGCGTGGTTTTTGCTTTTGTTTGCATAAGTTAATTCCAGCCTCTTCCATCCCCCCGAAATTTCGCGAATTTGAAAATAAAAATCCTTTGGCCGCAAATACGCGCGGCATGAGTGTGCAATCATAACCCATTGGTCTTATATGACTTATAAGTCTTATAAGCCTATTGTGCAATAAAATCAGCCCCCGAAACCACTCTTTTCAGCCCCAAAACGGCCTTTTTTGCCCTGCGATAAGGGCCGTTTCGCCCTCCAATATGGCCCTTTTGGCAAAGCAAAACGGCCCATATCGCATCGCAATATGGGCCGTTTTGCAAAATCAGACGGACTTTACGGCTGTCCTGGGCGGCGGAAACCGCTTTTTGTTTTCTATTTCACCAATTTCCGAAGTGTTAAAAACAGGGCGCCGCGAGGCTTGCGGCGAGGCTCCGCGGAGCCTCGCTGCGGCCGCCGTCACTTCACCTCCCAGATGTCGTTGGTCTCGAGCAGCTCGCTGAAGTTGTGGTACTTCTTCTTGGCGCTCACCTCCTCTATCTGCCGGTTCACGGCCTCGTCGTAGGTCGGTGCCTCCACGTCGCGTATCACGCCGAGAGCCACGGGGAAGCCGTGCTCGTTGTCCATCATGGCCAGCTTGAGCTGCAGCGTGTTGTCGGGGCAGTGGGCGTCGTGCACGAGGATGTCGCCGAGGGTGACGCCGTTCTCGCCTATCCTGACCACCTTGAGGCCGAAGCCCTCCTGCACGAGGCCGTACTCGTTGTTCTCGCCGAAGGTGAGCGGCTGGCCGTGGCGCACGTAGATGGCGTTCTTGGCGCGGCCCTCCTTCTTGTAGACGGGGTCGTAGCAGCCGTTGTTGAATATCACGCAGTTCTGCAGAATCTCGCACACGGCGGCTCCCTTGTGGCGGTAGGCTGCCTTGAGCACCTCCACGGTGCCCTCGGCGTCGGTGGCCACGGCGCGGGCGAAGAAGTGGCCGCGCGCCCCGAAGCACAGCTCTGCCGGGCGGAAGGGGTCCTCCACGGTGCCGTAGGGACTCGACTTGCTCACGAAGCCGCGCGGCGAGGTGGGCGAGTACTGGCCCTTGGTGAGTCCGTAGATGCGGTTGTTGAGCAGAATGATGTTGATGTCAACGTTGCGGCGCATGGCGTGTATGAAGTGGTTTCCGCCGATGGCCAGGCCGTCGCCGTCGCCGCTCACCTGCCACACGGCCAGCCCGGGGTTCACCACCTTGGCGCCCGTGGCGATGGCCGCGGCGCGCCCGTGGATGGTCTGCATGGCGTAGGTGCTCACGTAGTAGGGCAGGCGGCTGGAGCAGCCGATGCCCGAGATTACCGCCGTCTGGTGTGGCGGCACTCCCAGCTCCGCCATCGCCTTGTGCAGCGAGGCCAGGAAGAAGTGGTCGCCGCATCCGGGGCACCACCGCGGCTGCCCCTTCTTATAATCGCTTGGTGTAAACATACAAGTTGAAAATTAAAGATTAAAAATTAAAAGAATTACCTCTAAAGCTAAGAATTGTTGTTCAATATTTCAAAGAATTTGCCTTGGTTGACTTGACGATTGACACGAGAATTGCCGTGACCTGCCGCGCGTCGTCGAAAATGGAGCTGAATGCTGCGTCGCCGATGTATCCGCTGTCGTGCAGCAGCCGGAGCCAGTACTGGGTCTCGTTGGCCTCTTTCAGTGCGATTGACGCCTTGCTGACAAAGTCGGCGCGGCTCTGCGCGAATTTTGCCTCGTGCATCATGGCTCCCACGGACGTGCCGCTGCGGAGCAGCTGTTTCGACAGGATGCGCTCGCCTTTGTCCTCGGTGAGATATTTGTATGCGCTCACCACACGCAGCGCGAAGGCGTAGCTGCGCTCCTCTATCAGGCTGTCACCAGACATATTCTTTTAATTTTTAACTCTTAACTCTTAATTATCTTCTCGAACGCTTTGACAAGCTCGGCCACGACGAAGGGCTGGCCCTTCACCTGGTTGAACTGGTAGGGCAGGAAGTTGTCAACGTTCATGCGCAGGTAGGCGGCAAACTGGCCGAGGTTCTGCTCTGCCACCACCACCTTCTTATAGCTGCGCAGCACGGAGTAGGTGTTGCGCGGCAGCGGGTTGATGTAGCCGAAGTGCGCCAGCGCGGCCTTGTGGCCCATGGCGCGAAGCTCCTCCATGGCAGAATAAAGGTGGCCGAAGGTGCCGCCGAAGCCCACGATAAGCAGGTCTGCCTCCGCCGGGCCGTCGCCGATGACCTCCACGTCGGGCACCGGTATCTGGAACACCTTCATGGCCCTGAGGCGGCACATCTTGTCGTGGTTCTCGGGGTCGGTGGATATGGCGCCGGTGTTGCCGTCCTTCTCCAGGCCGCCCAGTATGTGCTCGAAGCCCTCCTGGCCGGGTATCGCCCAGTAGCGCGCGCCGGTCTCGGGGTCGCGGTGGTAGGGCGAGTAGCTGCCTTTCTGGTCGGCGGGGGCGTAGTGCGGGTGTATGTCGGGCAGCTGGCTGATGTCTGGCAGCTTCCACGCGCCGGAGCCGTTGGCCACGAAGGCGTCGGTGAGCAGCACCACGGGCGTGAGGTGCTCCAGGGCGATCTTGGCGGCCATGTATGCCTTGTCGAAGCAGTCGGTGGGGCTGGTGGCGGCAATCACGGGCATGGGGCTCTCGCCGTTGCGGCCGAAGAGCGCCTGCAGCAGGTCTGTCTGCTCGCTCTTGGTGGGCAGGCCCGTGGAGGGTCCGCCGCGCTGCACGTCGATGACCACCAGCGGCAGCTCGTCGATGACGGCCAGGTTCATGGCCTCAGACTTCAGGCACACGCCCGGGCCGGAGGTCGATGTGGCGGCCAGGGCGCCCGCGAACGACGCGCCGATGGCGCTGGCGCAGCCCGAAATCTCGTCCTCGCACTGCACGGTGATCACGCCCAGCGACTTGTGCTTGGCCAGCTCGTGCAGAATGTCGGTGGCCGGGGTGATGGGGTAGGAGCCGAGGTAGAGCCTCAGTCCGGCCTTCTCGGCGGCGGCTATCAGGCCGTAGGCGGTGGCCTTGTTGCCGGTGATGTCCATGTAGCGGCCGGGCCGCTTGTCGGTGGTCTCTATGCGGTATGTGGCCGGAACGCTCAGGTGGGTGTTGGCGGCGTAGTCGAAGCCCGCGTTGACCACCCTGACGTTGCTCTCGGCCACGAGCGGCTTCTTGTCGAACTTCTCGCGCAGGAACGCCTCCACGAAGCTGATGTCGCGGTTGAACAGCCAGCAGACGATGCCCAGGGCGAACATGTTGCGGCACTTCAGCACGCTCTTGTTGTCCATGCCGCTGCCCGCCAGGCAGTCCTTCACCATCTGGGTCATGGGGCAGGCCACCACCCTGTCGGGGTCGATGCCCATCTCGCCGAGATAGTCGGACGTCTTGAACTCGGCCCTCTCCAGGTCCTTGGGGCCGAAGCTGTCGGTGTCGATGATGATGGTGGCCGCAGGCTTGGCATAGCGGTACTGCGTCTTCAGGGCGGCCGCGTTCATGGCCACCAGCACGTCGCACTTGTCGCCGGGCGTGTAGACGCGGCCCGCGCCGATGTGCACCTGGTAGCCCGACACGCCCGTGAGCGAGCCTTGCGGGGCGCGGATGTCGGCCGGATAGTCCGGGAATGTGGAGATGCCGTTGCCTGCGGTGGCCGAGACCGTAGAGAATATGTTGCCGGCCAACTGCATTCCGTCGCCAGAATCACCCGAGAACCTGACCACAACCTGGTCGAGTTCCTTTACTTCCAATTTTTCTGCCATAAATCTTCTTATGTGTTATAATATAAACAATGTGTGGCCGCGCGCCGCACACACCGCCATGCCGGGGCACGAAAGCGGGCGCGGCGCGCAGGATAATAACTGGATGCAAAGTAAGCAAACTTTGGCGAAACGGCAAAATGTTTTGTGAGAAAAAAGCTCTGTGGCAGGCCAATATGCCCCTTTTGGTAGCAAAATGACACCAAAACGGCATTTTGAATTGCATTTTGAAACGTTGTTGTGGCGTGCGGATTGAAAAACATCAGCGACCCGTCCGCACCGCCTCCGCTTTGCGACGGCAAAGCCGCGGCATGGCGCGCGCCCTGAGGCACAGACCCGCTGAAAGCGCTGCGGCGCCCGCTCCCCATGGCGTCGGCGGGCGTACCCCGACCGAGAATCGAACTCGGATCTACTCTTTAGGAGAGAGTTGTTCTATCCATTGAACTATCAGGGCCCTGCGTCATTCAGTCTGCAAAGATACTGCAAATCGGCCGAAGAGCAAAAAAAAAGGATGTTTATTTTTGAGTTTCGACCTATTTGCACTAACTTTGTGGTCTGAACAATCCTTTAAACACACATTCAGCCATGCAAGAGACAAGACAGAACAAAATAGCGCGGCTGCTCCAGAAGGAGCTGAGCCTTATCTTCCAGCAGCAGACACGGGCCACGCACGGCGTGATGGTGTCGGTCACCAGGGTGCGCATATCGCCCGACCTGAGCGTCTGCACGGCCTACCTGAGCATCTTCCCACCGGCCCGCGCCGAGGAGATAATGGCCAACATAAAGGCCAGCGAGAAGACCATACGCTACGAGCTGGGCACCCGCGTGCGCTACCAGCTGCGCATAGTGCCTGAGCTGCGCTTCTTCATTGACGACTCGCTCGACTACATCGAGCACATCGACGAGCTGCTGAAGAAATGAACTTCCCGTTCTTCATAGCCCGCCGCTACCTCTTCTCGAAGAAGAGCACCCACGCCATCAACGTGATAAGCGCCATCAGCGTGGTGGGCGTGGCCGTGGCCACGACGGCCCTGGTGGTCACGCTGAGCGTCTTCAACGGCTTCCACGACCTGGTGGCGTCGCTCTTCACGTCGTTCGACCCGCAGCTCAAGGTGGCGCCCGCCGTGGGCAAGACCGTGCCCGCCGACGACCCCGCGCTCGCCCGGATAAAGCGTCTGGACGGGGTGGAGGTGGCCACGGAGACCCTTGAGGACCAGGCGCTGGTGGTCTACGGCGACCGCCAGGCGGTGGTGATGATAAAGGGGGTGGAGGACAACTTCGACAGTCTGACCCACATACGCGAGATACTTGTGGGCGACGGCGAGTTCGAGCTGCACGCCGCCGGCATGAGCTACGGCATGCCTGGCATACGCCTCGCCGAGACGCTGGGCACCGGCTACCGCTACGACGGGCCGCTGAAGGTCTACGCGCCCAAGCGCGAGGGCCAGCTGAACATGGCCAATCCGGCCGACGGCTTCGTGGAGGACGAGCTGTATTCGCCGGGAGTGCTCTTCAGCGTTCAGCAGGCCAAGTATGACAAGAACTACATCATCACCTCCATAGGCTTCGCACGCAGCCTCTTCGGGCAGCAGGGAATGGTGTCGGCACTGGAGCTGAGGCTCAGGCCGGGCAGCGACTTCGACGCCGTGAAGGCCGGGATAAAGAGCATCGCCGGCAGCCGCTTCACGGTGAAGGACCGCTTCGAGCAGCAGGACGACACGTTCAAGATAATGAAGATCGAGAAGCTCATCGCCTATCTTTTCCTCACGTTCATACTCACCGTGGCCTGCTTCAACATCATCGGCAGCCTCTCGATGCTCATCATCGACAAGCGCGATGACGTTGTGACGCTGCGCAACCTCGGCGCGAGCGACAGCCAGATAGTGCGCGTATTCCTGTTCGAGGGCCGCATGATCTCGGCCGCCGGCGCCGTGCTGGGCATCGCGCTGGGGCTGCTGCTGTGCTGGCTCCAGCAGACGTTCGGACTGGTCAGGCTGGGCAGCACGAGCGGCTCGTTCATCATCGACGCCTATCCCGTGAGCGTTCACCCCGAAGACGTGGCCCTGATATTCGTCACGGTGCTCGCCGTGGGCTTCGCCGCCGTGTGGTATCCCGTGCGCTATTTCGCCCGGAGGCTGCTCTGACAGCCCGCCCGCCGGCGCCGCGGCATGAGTTTTCGCAAGCATACATAAAAAACCGAAAAGCCAATGAGACCGAATTTCAGAACAGCTCTTCTCGCGCTGGCGGCCGCCGCAATGTCGGTGGCGGCCTGCGGGACAAAGGGCGGCAGCAAGGCCGGACAGACGGCCGAAGAGGAGGGGCAGGCCGTGCTGTTCCCCTTTTTGAGGATTAACGTGGACACCACCATGGCCATTGTGTCCATACGCGACAACGCCACGGAGAAGAGAATGCCCAACAAGCTCTTCTACGGCGAGGCCGACTCGGCCGAGGTGGAGCAGCTGTCGCCGCAGGGCAGCTCGCCGGCGTCGGTGAGCTGCTTCATCGTGGAGACCCGCGGCAGGCGCGCCCTCTTCGACACCGGCAACGGCAAGGAGAACGGCGGGGCGCTCCTGGAGCGCATGGCCGCGATGGGAATCAGCCCCGACAGCATCGACTACATCTTCATAACCCACCTCCACGCCGACCACACCGGCGGGCTGACCGACGGCGGCAAGCCCGTGTTCGGCCGCGCCCAACTCTACGTTCCGGCCGCCGAATACGCCTACTGGGCGGCGCGGAAGGACCGCGGGGGCAAGACCGTGGCCGCCGTCGACGCCTACGGCGACAGGGTGTGCCGCTTCGCTTACTCCGACCCGCTGCCCCTCGGCGTCAAGGCCATGCCCGCGCCGGGCCACACTCCGGGCCACACCGTCTACCAGGCGGGCCGAGTGCTCATCATGGGCGACCTGTTCCACGCCCTGCGGCTGCAGATACAGGACATGAAGCTGTGCGCCGCCTACGACATGGACCGGGCGAAAGCCATCGGGTCGAGAGAGAAGTTCGTCGCTTACGCCCGCGCCAACGGGCTGATGACAGCCGGGATGCACTTCTTCGACACCGGCATCGTGGACTACAAGGTGGACGACAACCCCAAGGCGTATATGCCCCAGGAGCAGCCGTGACCCGGCGGGGAACTGTGGCGAGAGGGCGTCTGAAAACCGTTGCGAGGTGGTTTTCAGACGCCCTTTTTATGTGTTTATACGCGATTCGGGATAAGGATTTTCGTTTGTCCGACAAGAGAGGCAAGCCTCCGGCCCGCTGTCTGCCACGTGTGGAGACGCAAAATTTTGTGTCTCGGAGGGGCAATGCCTTAAAAAAATGGATGCAAATGGCAATGTCAGACGCAAAATTTTGCGTCTCTACATGAGAGCTACCACTGCTTAACCTCAGTGCTTGCTTATCCAGAACTCGCGTAAATATGGGCGGAATGCGGGGCTGTTTGAAAAGCCGGTTGCGCCGTGGCGGCTTGTTTTCCAAAACAGATGAGGCGTCGTGCATTGGCTAATGGGCAAACGGTGTGGGAGAAACTTATGCCTTTGGCAGAGTGCGTCCACTTCATAAAAAGGACAATCAAAGACACAGAACGGCATGAAACGCGGTGCAAAACAAGGCGTTTTGCATTCTGAAACGGCCTGTTTTGCACTGCAAAACGGCCTGTATTGGAGGCCGAAAGGGGTCATTTTAGTTTGAAACAATATGCCGCCAAACGGCTGCGAATCGGCGGAGAAGCAGCGTTTGGCAGCCAAGGTTGTAATCAAAAAGTGCCCGTTTGCTTACTGTTTTTCGGCTGTCGCCGCAATGGGCTGAATCAAGACGGCTCACCGCCTTGTTCCGATTTCGGACAATCCGCCGCAGCAAGGTTTTCCGACTGGCCTTTTTTCGCGGCCGCCGGTCAGCGGCTTCCACAGCTCATAGCGTCCGTCTGTCCATGTCAGGCGGTAGGGGGCGTACTGCCTCAGGTGGCGGCAGGCGTCGGCAAAGCCGTCGGTCAGCGTGCTGCGGTCGAGCAGCAGCCAGGGCAGGCGGCCTCCGCCTCCGGCCCGGCGGTAGGCCGTGTCGATGTAGGCGCGGTTCATCCGCTCTGATGTGAACACGTCGGAGAACACCGCGTAGGGGCGGCACTCGAGCACGGATATGAGCGGCAGCGAGAAGTTGCACATCATGTAGCTGCCCCGGGGCACCCTCGCGCCCGCCTCGCGCTGCAGGTAGGCATACATCCTGGCGTTGGCCCCGGTGGTCATTATGTGGCGCGTGGCCGGGCTGCACACTGTGTGGCGGCACTCGGCCCGCGTGCCGTCCTCCATGAGCGGTCGCCGGGCGTTGGCCAGCAGCAGTCCGGCGCAGACGGCGGCAAAGGCGCAGCCGAGGGCGGCGCGCCACTGCGGGCCGTGCCATCCGGCGGTGGCGGGCAGCCCCCGCGCCACCGCCCACAGCGCCACCGGCAGCGGCAGGAAGCCCACGTACTGTCCGAAGAACTGCGGGCCGCCGTTGCTGCCCAGCGGAAACACCAGAGGCACCATCAGCGACAGCACAAGCAGGCACTCCGCCCGGCCCCACCTGCGGCCCGCGCCCACCGCAAGTGCCAGCGCGGCGATGGCCGTTCCGGCGGTGATGTTGGCCGACGGCTCCCAGAAGTACACGTTGAGCGCGGCCAGACCTGAGAGCAGAGCCATGAGCGGCAGCCGCCGCCACGGGCCGTGAGCGCGCGCGGCCAGCGCCATCAGCAGTGCGATGAGAGCCACGGGGGCGAAGCCGGCCACGTAGCCTTTCCACACGGTGTAGGCGCTGATGGCCACGTTCTTCAGGCTGTGCGGGTCGTCGGCGGAGCCGCCAATGGCCGTCAGGTCGAGCGCGGTCTGGAGCAGCACAGGGGCGCTTCCGTCGGCCACGGCAGCGCCGATGACAGCCGCGCAGCCCGCAGCCGCGCCCAGGGCGAAGGCCGCGAGCTGCCGCCCGGCTCCCGCGGCGGAGCCGCAGCGGCGCGACACGGCCGCGGCCACGATCGGCATGACGAGAAAGGTGAGGTTGACAACGCGGAAGAACACGGCCACGCCGGCAAGCACGCCGGCGGCGGCGATGAGCCACAGGCCCCGGCGGCGGAACAGTCCGGCGTGGTAGCAGAGCAGCGCGGCGGTGAGCAGCGCCACCGACCAGTCGTTATAGTTGATGTCGGTGTAGCCGCCGAAGCAGGCCAGCGTGGCCATCGCCAGTCCGGCAATGGCGTAGCGGCGCGGCACAAGCCGGGATGTGTAGAGATAAATGGCGGTCTGCGTCACGATGTTGAGCGCCAGCGCCATGACGCGCAGCGCCATGAACGAGGAGTCGCCGCAGGCGTGGAGCAGCGCTCCCGTGAGCTTGTAGGACAGGAACCACTGGCCCAGATAATAGCACGACCAGGGGTCTTCGTTGAACCACCGGCAGCCGGCAAGATACATTCCGATGTCGAGAAACGACAGCCCCTGGAACATCTGCAGGGCCAGAAACACGGTGGCGGCGGTGATGTAGAGCGGGAAGGCGGCGCGGGCGGCGCAGCGGCGCAAGGAGGTCTTGTCAGTCATTGGCGGCAAGTTTGGTCGGTCGGTCGGCTTTCGGCATGCCTGTGGCCGCAGGCCGCGCAGTAGGGGTTGCGGCTCACGGAGAGCGTGCGGAAGTCCATTGTCAGTGTGTCGAGCACCAGCAGGCGGTCGGTGAGCAGGCTGCCGGCGCCGGCGAGAAACTTCAGCGTCTCGGTGGCCTGGACAGTGCCCAGCAGGCCCACCACGCTGCCCAGCACTCCGGCGTCCTCGTTGCGCGGCACCGTTCCCGGCGGGGGCGGCGCGCCGTAGAGGCAGCGCAGGCAGGCCGTGCCCGGCAGATGGGTGAGCGCCTGGCCGCTGAAGCGCAGCACCCCGGCGTAGGAGAACGCCTTGCCGAGAGCCGCGCAGGTGTCGCTGATGAGGAACTTGGCGCTGAAATTGTCGGTGGCGTCCACCACAAAGTCGTAGTCGGCGATGATGTCGGCGGCATTGGCCTCGGTGAGCATTGTGCGGTAGGTGCGGACGTCGGCCTCCGGGTTGACGGCCAGCATCTTCTCCCTGGCGCTGTCAACCTTTGGCCGGCCCACGTCGGCGGTGGTGTGGATCACCTGCCGCTGCAGGTTGCTCAGGCTCACGCGGTCGGCGTCGGCCAGTCCGATGCGGCCCACGCCGGCCGCCGCCAGATAGAGTGCCGCGGGCGACCCCAGTCCTCCCGCGCCAACGATGAGCGCGCTGCCGGCCATGACGCGCTCCTGCCCGGCGGCCCCGATGCCGTCGAGCACAATGTGGCGGGCGTAGCGCTGAAGCTGTTCTTCGGTCATGGCGGGCGGCGGTCAGAGCAGTTCGGGCAGTTCGTACAGCCGCGTGGAGTGGCTGCCTTTTATCAGTATGCAGAAGCCTTCGGGGCGGCTGCGCCTTATCTCGGCCTTCACCTCGTCCGCGCTGGCGAACTTGCGGAAGGGGCAGTCGGTCTTGGCGAACTCGCCGCCCACGAGCCACACGCTGTCGAAGCCGCACCCGGCAAGCCGGTCGGCCACGCGCTGGTGCTCCTCGGCCGAGGCCGCGCCCAGCTCGCGCATATCGCCCAGAATGGCCATCTTGTTGTCTCCCTCCATGCCGAGAAAGTTGTCGAGGGCGGCGGCCATGCTTGTGGGGTTGGCGTTGTAGGCGTCCACAATCAGCGTGTTGTGGGGCGTGCGCTCCAGCTGCGAGCGGCTGTTCGACGGCACGTAGGCCTCGAGCGCGCGGCAGACGGCGGCCTCGTCAACCCCGAAGCTCACACCGATGCAGGCCGCGGCCAGCACGTTGGGCAGGTTGTAGGAGCCGATGAGGTTGGTCTGCACGCGGTGCCACGGGCCCCCGGCGGCCCGCCATTCCACACAGAGCAGGGGCGAGCGTCCGGCCACGCGGCCCTCAACGCCGTCGGGCGCCGCGCCCTCGGGGCCGTATTTCACCTGCGGCAGTCCGCCGGCGATGCCGCGGAGCGTGGCGTCGGCGGCGTTTATGAACACGCGGCCGCCCTCTCTCGCGCGCAGGAAGTCGTAAAGCTCGCCCTTGGTGCGCACCACTCCCTCGAACGAGCCGAAGCCCTGCAGGTGGGCCTTGCCCACGTTTGTTATTATGCCGCAGGTGGGCTCGGCCGTCTCGGCCAGCCGCCTGATGTCGCCGGGATGGCTCGCGCCCATCTCGACGACGGCTATCTGGTGCTCCGGGCGCAGCCTGAAGAGAGTCTTCGGCACGCCCACATCGTTGTTGAAGTTGCCCTGCGTGGCCATCACGCTGAACTTCTCGGCCAGCACGGCCGTGGTCAGCTCCTTGGTCGTTGTCTTGCCGTTGGTGCCCGTAATTCCTATCACCGGTATGCCGAAGCGGCGGCGGTGCTCGCGGGCCAGCGCCTGGAACGTGCGCAGGCAGTCGTCAACCAGAATGCAGCGGCTGTCGGCGGCGGCTGCCGGGTCGTCCACCACGGCCAGTGCGCAGCCGTTTCTGAGTGCGGCGGCGGCAAAGCGGTTGCCGTCGAAATTGTCGCCTTTGAGGGCGAAGAATATCGAGCCTTCAGGACAGTCGCGGCTGTCGGTGGTGATGACGGGGTGGCCGCAGTATATGCGGTAAAGTTCTTCTGTGTTCATGTCTGTTGCCAATTGTTTTGCAAAAGTATATCAAAAAATCCGTTCCGAGGCATTTTTGACGCCAAATGTTGGCGGCATTTGGCAATGATTTCTTACCTTTGCAGAAAAGGGCGGGAGACAGCCGGCGGCGCCGGACTCCGCCTGCCGAATGCTCAATGACAAAAATCCGCAACATGAAGAAAATCATCCTGATGGCTTTCGCGCTGCTCTGTCTCAACTCGTGCGTGGTCGGCGCGGAGGAGGAGCAGGGCACAGAGAAGTACGACAGCCAGCTGCTGCAGCCCGGAGAGGCCGCGCCCGACTTCACGATAACCGACGCCGACCACCCCGGCGGGCTGCGCCTCAGCTCGCTGAGGGGCGCCTATGTGGTGCTGGAGTTCTGGGCCTCGTGGTGCCCCGACTGCCGCAGGGAGACGCCGGCCGTGGTGGAGATGTACAGGAAGTACGCCCCGCTGGGCGTCAGGTTCGTGGGAGTGTCGTTCGACACGGACAGCACGGCGTGGCGGAAATACATCCGCGAGAACGGAATGGACTGGATACAGTACAGCGAGCTGAAGAAGTGGAAGAACGGAACGACGCTCGACGGCCCCTACAAGGTGAACTGGATTCCCACCTTCTACCTGATAGACCCGCAGGGAAACATAGCCGCCAGCTCCGTCGGAACAGACAAGATAAAAGCCGCCCTGGAGGCCGCTGTCGCTGAGAGCGCGGGCGGCGGCGCTGCCGCAGGACAGCAAACGGAAAGCGGGGAGGGGCTATGACAGGCACTGCGGCACCGACAATCAATGCCGGCGGACGGCTGCTGAGCCTCGCCGAGCCGGTGGTGATGGGCATACTGAACCTCACGCCCGACTCGTTTTACGCCGCAAGCCGCTCGCAGACGGAGCGCGCCGTGGCCGAAAGGGCGCAGGCCATCGTGGCCGAGGGCGGCGCGATAATAGATGCCGGCGCATATTCCACCCGGCCCGGAGCGGCCCCCGTGAGCGCGGAAGAGGAGTCGGAACGGCTCAGGCGGGGGCTGGCCGTGGTGAGGCGCGAGCTGCCCGACGCCGTGCTGAGCGTTGACACGTTCCGCCCCGATGTGGCCCGCATGGCGGTCGAGGAGTTCGGCGTGGCGATAATCAACGATGTCTCGGGCGGCAACCCCGGCGGCTCCTTCGGCGGAACTGAGCTTCACGGCAACGCGTCCTGCGCCACAGACGCGTCCGAAGCGCCGCCGATGTTCCGCATGGCGGCACGGCTCAGAGTGCCTTACGTGCTCATGTCGTCGTGCCCCGACCTCAGGAGCGTCATGCTCGACATAGAGTCCAAGGCGCAGCTGCTGCACTCGCTGGGCGTGGGCGACGTGATAGCCGACCCCGGCTTCGGCTTCGGCAAGACGCTGGAGGCCAACTACGCCATCATGTCGGGGCTTGGCGCGATGCGCGCCCTCGGCCTGCCGCTGCTGGTGGGCGTGTCGCGCAAGTCGATGATAACGCGCCTTTTGGGCTGCGAGACGCCAGCGGCCCTGAACGGAACCACCGCCCTCAACATGGCCGCGCTGATGGGGGGAGCCGCCATCCTGCGCGTCCACGACGTGAGGCAGGCCGCCGAGTGCGTGAAGATTGCGTCCGCGCTAAAGGGCAATAAATAAGAACCAAACAACAGAGAGACCATGTTTTTCAGTTTCGGAATAAAGGACGCCGTTGACATTCTGCTCGTCGCGCTGATGCTCTACTACCTCTACAGGCTTATGAAGGAGTCGCGCTCGCTCAACGTGTTCATAGGCATCATGGTGTTTGTCGTGATGTGGATCTTCGTGTCGCAGATTCTTGAGATGCGCCTTCTCGGCTCAATCATGGACAAGCTGGTGAGCGTCGGAGTGATCGGACTGATCATCCTGTTCCAGGAAGACATACGCAAGTTCCTCTACAATCTGGGCGCCCACCAGCGCATAAGGCTGCTTGTGGACTTCTTCTCCTCAAGCCCGTCAGGCTCCGAGGAGGCCGACAAGGAGGTCATCGTGCCCATTGTGCTGGCCTGCATGAGCATGGGCAAGCGCAAGGTGGGCGCGCTGATTGTCATCGAGCGCACCGCGCCGCTCGACGATGTGGTGGCCACGGGCGACGTCATAGACGCCAACATCAACCAGAGGCTCATCGAGAACATCTTCTTCAAGAACTCGCCGCTGCACGACGGGGCCATGGTCATATCGAAGCGGCGCATAAAGGCCGCCGGATGCATACTGCCCGTGTCGCACAATCTCGACATCCCCAAGGAGCTTGGGCTGCGCCACCGCGCCGCGCTGGGCATCTCGCAGGAGTGCGACTGCATAGCCATCGTGGTGTCTGAGGAGACCGGCGGCATCTCGGTGGCCATGAACGGAACGTTCCAGCTGCGCCTCTCCGCCGAGAAGCTTGAGAGCATCCTGACCGCGGAGATGGCCAAGGCCAGGGCGCGGAAATAGGCCGCAGTCGGCCGGACGCCCGCATTTTGCTTATACATCCGGCCCGGAGTGCAGCTCGCTCCGGGCCGGACGCTTTCCGGCGGAAGCCTTCCGCCCGCCAGTAAAGATATGCGCAAGGACGGAAACACACCTTTATAAATTAAGTTAAGGGCGGCGATTCTCTGTGCCTTTAATGCCTGAATGTGATATTTATTTACTAAATTTGCAACATGACACCAGTGCCGCCGCAGGGCGCGCCGGCGGTCTGCCGGAGCGGCACGGAGAGTTACTGACCTTTAAAACAGACACAATGCAACAGATACGCGACTTTGGCCAACTTACGGAGCAGCTGCGGGCTGCGGGCAGGCGCAAGCGGGTGGCCGTGGTGTGTCCGGGCGACACACACACCGAATATGTCATATGCCGTGCCCTGGAGGAGCATACTGCCGACTTCCTGCTCGTGGACGGCGGCGCGGACCGGTGGGATATAGACAGTCTTGCGCGCAGCTATCCCGGCCGTGTGGAGCTGGTCAGGGCCGCCGATCCCGACGCTGCGGCGCGCCAGGCTGTCGCCATGGTGAGGGAGTGCAGGGCCGACGTGCTGATGAAGGGTTGCCTGAACACCGACAACCTGCTCCGCGCCGTGCTCGACAAGCAGTGCGGACTGCTGCAGCCGGGCCGCGTGATGAGCCACGTCACGGCCGTGCAGGCGCCCGGCTACGGCAAACTGCTGCTGGCCACCGACGTGGCCGTGATACCGCGCCCTGACCTGGAGCAGTTCGACGCCATGCTCGGCTATGCCGTGGCCACGGCCCGCTCGCTGGGCACCGAGGCCCCCCGCGTGGCTCTGATACACTGCACCGAGAAGGTGAGCGACCGCTTCCCGCACACCCTCAGCTACGAAGAGCTGAAGCGCCGGGCCATTGCCGGGCGCTATGGGGCTGCATCCGTGGACGGCCCGATGGACGTCAGGACGGCCTGCGACGCCGAGAGCGCCGCTGTCAAGGGCATCAGCTCCGGTGTGGCAGGCTGCGCCGATGTGCTGGTGTTCCCCAACATCGAGGCCGGCAACACCTTCTATAAGACCGTTTCGTTCTTCGGGCGCGCCAGCATGGCCGGAATGCTCTGCGGCACAACGGTGCCCGTGGTGCTCGCCTCGAGGGCCGACACGGGCGAATCTAAGTATAACAGCCTGGCCATGGCCTGCCTCGCAGGCCCCGGCTGCGGCACAATCACGGCTCAGTCATGAGAATATTGGTGATAAACCCCGGCTCCACGTCGACGAAGATAGCCGTCTTCGAGGACGACAGGCAGGTGTGGGCGGCAGGCGCCCACCACCCGGTGGCCGAGCTGGCCCGCTTTGAGCGCATAACCGACCAGTATGCCTACCGCCGCGACTTCGTGCTCGACCGCCTGCGCGAGGGCGGCATCGGCGGCGCGTTTGACGCCGTGATAGGGCGCGGCGGACTGCTCAAGCCGCTGCAGGGCGGAGTCTACGCCGTGAACGGGCGCATGAAGGACGACCTGCGCAACGCCCGGATGGAGCACGCCTGCAACCTGGGGGCGCTGATAGCCGCCGAGCTGGCGGAGCGCTGGGGCTGCCCGGCCATGACGGCCGACCCCGTGGTGGTGGACGAGATGCTGCCTGTGGCGCGTATCGGCGGACTGCCCGGCATGGAGCGGCGCTCGGTGTTCCACGCCCTCAACCACAAGGCCGTGGCGCGGCGCTACGCCGCCTCCGCAGGCCGCCGCTATGAAGACCTCAACCTCATTGTGGCCCATCTGGGCGGCGGAATCTCCGTGGGGGCGCACCGCCGGGGCCGCGTGATCGATGTCAACAACGCTCTCGGCGGCGAGGGGCCGTTCACGCCCGAGCGCGCAGGCACCATGCCTGCCATGCAGCTGGCCGAGATGTGCTTCAGCGGGCAGTACAGCCTGCGGCAGGTCAAGCGCATGCTCTGCGGCAAGGGCGGGCTGACGGCCTGGCTGGGCAGCAACGACATGATAACCATTGCGGCCGAGGCCGAGGCCGGCGAGCAGCCGCACGCCACTGTGCTCGACGCCATGATGTACAATGTGGCAAAACATATAGGCTCTATGTATGTGGCTCTCGGCGGACAGGCCGACGCCATAATCATCACCGGCGGCATCGCCCACAGCTCCTACTGCGTGGACCTGCTGCGCCCCAGGATAGAATATCTCGCGCCCGTGGTGGTGATACCGGGCGAGAACGAGATGCTATCGCTGGCCTACAACGCGCTCGGAGCGCTGCGCGGCGAGCTGCCGCTGAAGGAATATACAGGCCGCGACAGCCGTGAGGGGCTTGTCAGCGCCTGCAGCCCGCACTGAGGCCGGAGCGCGGGCCGCCCCGGTCTACAGTTGTTTTTCATACCTCTGCAGCCCTGCCCGCATCCAGGCGCGGATGCCGGGCGGGGTATTTTCTTTAACCCGAATCGGTCATTAGACTTCAGCCGGATTTCGTGCTGCTGTATGGCAGATTGATTTTCGGTTTTGTCGAAGATGTAGCGGGCTACATTGAGAAAAAGCGGAAAGCAAGATGCCGACAGCGGTGCGGAAGACGGCTGAAGAGCCAACAATCAAGTGAAAATGTAGTCTTGGCGGTCTAATGACCGATTTGGGTTTAACCCGAATCGGCCGTTGGAACGCTTGTTCAGCTTTTGCGGTCAAACGAAATCCCGCCCCGCGACTTGTGCCGAGTCGCGGGGCGGGATTTCGTTTTCACGGTGTGGCCGGGCGCGGTCAGCGCACCGTAATGAGCGTGTAGTTCTTCTTGCCGCGCTGCACGAGCAGATACTTGCCGTCGATAAGGTCATCGGCGGTGATGGGGCGGTCGAACTCAGTGAGCTTCTCCTTGTTTATGGAGACGCCTCCGCCCTGCACCATCTTGCGCATCTCGCCCTTGCTGGCGAACACGGGTGCCGCCTGCGTGAGCAGCTCCACGGCGGGCTGGCCCAGCTGCGAGCGGTCGATGTCGTGCTGCGGCACGCCCTCGAAGATGTCGAGCAGCGTCTGCTCGTCGAGCTTCAGCAGGCTGTCTTTTGTCGATTTGCCGAAGAGAATGCTGCTGGCCTCTATGGCCGCGTCGAGAGCCTCGCGCGAGTGGACCATCACCGTCACCTCCTCGGCCAGGCGGCGCTGCAGCGCGCGGCGGCCCGGGTCCTGGCGGTGCTCCTCCACGAGAGCCTCTATGGTCTGGCGGTCGAGGCTGGTGAATATCTTGATGTAGCGCTCGGCGTCGTCGTCGCTCACGTTGAGCCAGAACTGGTAGAACTTGTATGGCGACGTGCGCTTGGGGTCGAGCCAGATGTTGCCGGTCTCGGTCTTGCCGAACTTCTTGCCGTCGGCCTTGGTGATGAGGGGGCAGGTGAGGGCGAATGTCTCCACCTCGTTGCCCAGCGTGCGGCGTATAAGCTCGGTGCCGGTGGTCATGTTGCCCCACTGGTCGTTGCCTCCGAGCTGCAGCTTGCAGCCCTTGTGCCGGTAGAGGTAGAGGAAGTCGTAGCCCTGCAGCAGCTGGTAGGTGAACTCGGTGAACGACAGACCGTCGCGGGCGGTGCCGTTGAGGCGCTGCTGCACGCTCTCCTTGGCCATCATGTAGTTCACGGTGATGTGCTTGCCCACCTCGCGCGCGAAGTCGAGGAAAGTGAAGTCCTTCATCCAGTCGTAGTTGTTCACCAGCTCGGCGCGGTTGGGCGCGTCGGTGTCGAAGTCGAGGAAGCGGGCCACCTGCGCCTTGATGCACTCCTGGTTGTGGTATAGCGTCTGGTCGTCGAGCAGGTTGCGCTCCTGGCTCTTGCCCGAGGGGTCGCCTATCATGCCCGTGGCTCCGCCCACGAGTATGATGGGCTTGTGGCCGCAGTGCTGCAGGTGGCGCAGCATCATGATGCCGCAGAGGTGGCCGATGTGCAGCGAGTCGGCCGTGGGGTCGGTGCCGAGATAGGCCGTGGTCATCTCCTTCTGGAGCTGCTCCTCGGTTCCCGGCATTATCTGCGCGAGCATTCCGCGCCACCGTAGTTCTTCTACAAAGTTCTTTTCCATCGTATGGTTGGGTTTTTGGTATTGTTTTCTTTTGGCGGGCCTATAGGGCTTATAAGACCTATAGGACTTATAGGATCTGATCTATAGGGCCTATAGGTCTTCTATGGCACCGGGTCGTAGCCGCTGCCGCCCCAGGGGTGGCAGCGGAGGATGCGGCGCAGTGCGAACCACAGGCCCTTGAGCGGCCCGTGCTTGGCGATGGCCTGCCGGGCGTACTCCGAGCAGGTGGGTGTGAAGCGGCAGGTGGGCGGTGTGAACGGCGACACGAAGCGCTGGTAGAACACGATGGGCAGGCACAGCAGCCTGCCCGCGAGCCGCGCCAGCCGCCGCGCGAGCCTGTTCAGCGCTGCGCCCATAGCTTTTCCGCTATGCGCCGCAGCAGCGACTCCACGCTCTGAGCCACCTCGCGGCTGTCGCGGGGCTCGTCGGCCAGCCACAGAAAGGCCACGGCCACGGCCGTGCCCGGTCTCTGCTCCACGGCGCCGGCCAGTATCTGCTTGTTCATGCGGTATGCCTCGCGTATCTGCCGCTTGGCGCGGTTGCGCCTGACGGCGCGCTTGAAGTGTCGCTTCGACACGCTCACGAGCACCTGCACCGGGGCGTCGCCCACGGCCCTTTCCATGGTCATGTAGACCGCGCGCAGCGGGAACGCCGACATGGAGCGGCCGCCTCCGGCGAAGAGCCGCTGCATCAGCCTGCGCCCGGTCATGCGCTCGCGCTTGCTGAATGTTGCCGATGGTTGGCTGTCTGTCATTGTCTTGCTTTCTTGCGGCGCCGGGGCCGCGGCGTGTCCGCCGTCAGTCCTCCAGCTCTATGAGGTAGTGCAGCAGGGCGCCGGTCATCGAGGGGTACTTCTCCGTGGGGGCCTCGAGGTCGAGGCGCAGCCCGGCGTCCTTCACGGCCTTGGCCGTGGCGGGGCCGAAGGTGGCTATGGCGATGTCGCCCTGCCTGAAGTCAGGGAAGTTCTTTATGAGCGAGTCAACGCCCGACGGGCTGAAGAACACGAGCATGTCGTAGTCGAACGTCGCCACCTCCTCGGGCGTGAAGTCGTTGCTCACCGTGCGGTACATCACGCACTCCCTGTGCGCCAGCTTCTTTGAGTCGAGCAGGCGGGCCACGCTGTCGTTGTGGACGTCGCTCATGGGCACGAGGTATTTCTCCGTCTTGTGCTTCACCATGGTGGGCAGCAGGTCGTCCATCTTGCCGGTGTTGCCGAAGAACACCTTGCGCTTGCGGTACTGCACGTATTTCTGGATGTAGAGCGCGATGGTCTCTGTCACGCAGAAGTACTTCATGTCTTCGGGTATCGTGACCCTCATCTCCTTTGCCAGCGTGAAGAAGTTGTCTATCGCGTGGCGCGAGGTGAACACTATCGCGGTGTAGTCGAGGATGTTTATCTTCTGCTGGCGGAATTCTCTCGGCGACAGCCCCTCCACCTTTATGAACGGGCGGAACACCAATTCCACGCCGAAACGCGACGCGATGTCGAAGTAGGGTGACTTGTCGCTTGACGGTTTTGGCTGCGAAACCAGAATCTTCTTTATCATCGGTGACTCAAATGTTAAGTTTCAAAAGATTGCCTGTTGTTACCAACGTGCCCCACAGCATTGCGAGTGGTGCCATTTCGAGGGTGCAAAAGTACAAAATTATTTGCAGAAAACCGCCCGGTCGTCTGAAAAAGATGATGAGGCACTTGTAAAATGTCAGCAGCTTGACCGCCGCCAGCACAAAGGCCAGATACCAGCCCACGCTCTGCAGCGGCAGGCCGAAGTAGACGTGGAGCACGGCTGCGGGGAACACCGCCACGCCCTCGGCCGATGTTATGAAGAGCAGCGACTTGAGCCACAGGCGGTTGCCGCGGCGGCTGAAGAACACGGCGTTGACGGCGGCGTAGAGCAGGCCCTTGAGGGCGAAGTAGGCCGCGAAGACGCCCATGAAGACGGCCATGAGCTGGTATGGCGAGTCGAGCCTGAAGACGGTGGCTATGTGCTCCCGCGTGTAGGAGTACTGCAGCAGGGCCAGCAGCAGGCAGGCCTGCAGGACGAGGAACAGCTGGAAGTGGATCTCGCCGGTGGTCTCGGTGACGCCGGCCGCCTCGTCGCGCGGAGCGCGGAAGAAGCTCTTGGCCTGCCGGGCTATGAAGCGGCGCGAGCGCGAGACGGCCGTCAGCCCGAATATGAGGCAGAGCAGCAGCACGGTGGTCACCACGCTGTCGGCGCGCATGGTCTGCGGCACGGGGTCGCCCGCCACGCCGAATGCCCCGGCGGGGCGCCCTGCGGGCAGCAACGTGTCCGTCTTGAAGAAGCCCTCGCGCCAGTATTGGCGCAGGCTCACGGCCGTGACGTCGCGGCCCGGCCCGTGGCCGGGCAGGTGGAGCGTGTCGGGGCGCGTGCTGGCGTGGCCGCCCTTGGGGGTGAACACGGCCTGTATGGCCGAGTCCTGCTGCGCGGGCGTGGCCCCCTCGGGCAGCCCGCGCAGCACGTCGGCGGGCGTCAGCGGCCCGGCGGAGCGGCCGGCGGCCGTGTCGCGCGGTGTGGCGGCGGCCGTCTGTGTGGTGTCTGTCCGCGGCATTGTCAGAGCCTGAAGGCCCGCTTGATGTCGTCCACGCGGTCAAGCTTCTCCCATGTGAACAGCTCGACCTCCATTTCCTTGTCCTCGTGGTAGTGGCTGGTGAACTTCTTCACCTTGACCTCCGGCTTGCGCCCCATGTGGCCGTAGGCCGCCGTCTCGCTGTAGATGGGCAGGCGGAGCTTCAGCGCGCTCTCGATGGAGCGCGGGCGCAGGTCGAAGAGGCGGCCCACCATGGCCGCTATCTCGCTGTCTGTCATGGCCACGCGGCTGCGGCCGTAGGTGTTGACGTAGATGTTCATCGGCTCGGCCCGCCCGATGGCGTAGCTCACCTGCACGAGCATCTCGTCGGCCACGCCCGCCGCCACCATGTTCTTGGCTATGTGGCGGGCGGCGTAGGCCGCCGAGCGGTCCACCTTGCTGGAGTCCTTGCCGCTGAAGGCGCCGCCGCCGTGGGCGCCCTTGCCGCCGTAGGTGTCAACGATTATCTTGCGCCCGGTCAGGCCGGTGTCGCCGTGGGGCCCGCCGATCACGAACTTGCCGGTGGGGTTGACGTAGTATTTTATGTCGTCGCCGAAGAGGGCCAGCACCTTCTCCGAGTGTATCTGCTCCAGCACGCGGGGCATGAGCACCTCCCTGACGTCGCGGCGTATCGCGTCGAGCATCCGGCGGTCGGCCTCCAGCCGCGCCTCGGGCGTGGCGTCGGCGGGGCTTATGAAGTCGTCGTGCTGGGTCGAGACGACGATGGTGTCGATGCGCTCGGGCACTCCCTGGTCGCTGTACTGCACCGTCACCTGGCTCTTGGCGTCGGGCCTGAGGTAGGTCATCTGGCGGCCCTCCTTGCGTATGTCGGCCAGCGTGCGCACGATGAGGTGGGCCAGGTCGAGCGACACGGGCATGTAGTTCTCCGTCTCGTTGGTGGCGTAGCCGAACATCATGCCCTGGTCGCCGGCCCCCTGCTCCTCGCCGTCGGCGCGGCTCACGCCCCGGTTGATGTCGCTGCTCTGCTCGTGTATGGCGGTCATTATGCCGCAGGAGTTGCCGTCAAACTGGTATTCGGCCTTGGTGTAGCCTATGCGGTTGATGGTGTTGCGGGCCACGGTCTGCAGGTCGATGTACTCCGAGCTGTGCACCTCGCCCATGATCACCACCTGCCCCGTGGTCACGAAGGTCTCGCAGGCCACGTGCGCCTGCGGGTCGTAGGCCAGGAACTGGTCGAGTATGGCGTCTGAAATCTGGTCGGCCACCTTGTCGGGATGGCCCTCTGAAACCGATTCTGAAGAGAATAAGTAAGACATCTGTGTAATCCTTTTATATTAATGTTCGGCCTGCAAAGTTACGGCAAGTTGGCCGAACGGCAAAATAAATGCGGAAGAATTGAGGACGCGGGGCGAAGAATTAAGCTTTCGGCCGCTTCTCACCGCCGCCCGCGGGGCTTGCCGCAGCGTGGCAGCGGGCGCTCCAAGTGTTAAAAAGCAAGCCCTGAGGCCGCCCGGATTCCGCGCTTTTTGAAAACGGGCCGCCCCCGGCCGCAAATTCGCGGAAAATGAGTGTGCAACTGTAACTAATTGGACTAATTAGACTTATTGGTCAAATTGGCCCTATTGTGCAACAGAAACAGCCCCCGAAACCGCCACTTTCCGGCCCCGGAACGGCCTTTTCAGCCCTGCAAAAAGGGTCGTTTTGGCCTGCAATACAGGCCATATAGCAACGCAAAACGGCCCATATCGCATCGCAATATGGGCCGTTTTGCAAAATCAGCCGGTGTTTTTGGCCTTCCGAGGGGGCGCTGACCGCCCCGGATTTTCTATTTCGCCGCCTCAGGTCGTGTTAAATCCGGGGCGGCTGAAGGTTAAAAAACAATAACGGCGGTGCGCTCCGTGCCTTGCCGCCCGCATCCGGCAGGCTGTGCGCCGGGGCGATAAAAAATCGCGTTTTTCTTTGCGCTTCACGCAATTTGCACTAACTTTGCAGAAGACAAGCTGCGCTCGGGAAACTGAAAGCAAGACTTTCTTTCCTCTCGCTGGCATTGTCTTTGCAGAAGACAAGCTGCGGCAGGCAGCCCAAACGGACCAACAATATGGCTCAAGGTCAGATACAAGTACAGAAGCAGGAGCAGACCCTCAGGCAGACGCAGACCATCACCCAGCAGCAGATGCTGCAGGCGCACCTGGTGGAGCTGCCCATAAACCAGCTGATAGAGCGCATCAACACGGAGATGGACGACAACCCCGCGCTTGAGGCGGAGCCCGCGCCCGACGACGGCGCGGCCACGGACGGCGCCTACGGCGAGCCTGACGGCGACGCCGGGGGCGACGAGGACTTCGACGCCCGGACCGAGCGCGAGGAGCGCCAGTCGGCCCTCGACGCGGCCCTGGAGTCGATAGGGCGCGACGACGAGGAGCTGCCCGTCTACCACGGGGGCGCCGCCGCGGGCGGCGCGGAGCGCGAGGAGATTGTCTACGGCGACACCGTGTCGTTCTACGACCAGCTGCGCGGGCAGATGGGCGAGACCGACCTGACGCCGCGCGAGCGCGACATCATGGAGTATCTCATCGGCTCGCTCGACGACGACGGGCTGCTGCGCAAGCCGATAGACAGCATCGTTGACGAGCTGGCCATATACCACAACACCGACACCACGGCCGCCGAGGTGGAGCGGGTGCTGCGCAAGCTCCAGGGCTTCGACCCGCCGGGCATCGGCGCGCGCGACCTCAGGGAGTGCCTGCTGCTGCAGATAGACCGGCGCGGGCCGTCGCGGCTGACGGAGCTGATGCGCCTGGTGGTGGACCGCCACTTCGGCGAGTTCACCAAGAAGCACTGGGACCGCATCCAGAGCGCGCTGCGGCTGAGCGACGCCCAGGCCGGGGCGCTCATGAGCGAGCTGCGCAAGCTGAACCCCAAGCCGGGTGCCTCGATGGGCGAGACCGTGGGCCGGAGCATACAGCAGATAACGCCCGACTTCATCGTGGACACACAGGACGACGGCACCGTCAGCATGACGCTCAACGCGGGCGACGTGCCCGAGCTGAGGGTCTCGCAGTCGTTTGCCGACACCATGCGCGACTACCGCGACAACCGGGCCAACATGAGCCGCCAGGACAAGGAGGCCCTGCTCTACATAAAGAAAAAGGTGGACGCCGCCCAGGGCTTCATCGAGGCCGTGAAGACGCGCCGCCGCACGCTCACGCTCACCATGCAGGCCATCATCACCTGGCAGCGCCGCTTCTTCGAGGACGGCGACGAGGCGTCGCTCCGCCCCATGATCCTCAAGGACATAGCCGAGAAGACGGGGCTCGACATATCGACGGTGTCGCGCGTGTGCAGCAGCAAGTACGCCCAGACGCGCTGGGGCACGTTCCCCCTGCGCCACTTCTTCAGCGACAACTTCGTGACCTCCACGGGCGAGGAGCTGTCAACCCGCCGCATCAAGGCCGCCCTGCGCGACATCATCGAGGCCGAGGACAAGAGCAGCCCCCTGAGCGACGACGCGCTGAAGGACGCCCTGAGGGCCAAGGGCTTCCCAATAGCCCGCCGCACGGTGGCCAAATACCGCGAGCAGCTGGGCATACCGATAGCAAGACTAAGGAAATGAAACAGCGCAAGATATTCATCACGGCAAGGGTGCTGAGCATGGTGTTCACGCCCTTCTACCTGCCGGTGCTGGGCCTGCTGGCACTCTTCGTGTTCAGCTACCTGAGCCTGCTGCCGCTGGCCTACAAGGCCACGGTGCTCGCCCTGGTGTATCTCTTCACGGTGCTCGCCCCCACACTGCTCATCCACGCCTACCGCCGCTACAACGGCTGGACGCTCGTGGAGCTGGGCAGCAAGGAGCGGCGCATGGTGCCTTATGTCATCTCCATCGCCTGCTACTTTGCCTGCGTCTACCTCATGGAGCGGCTCCACATCCCCCGCTTCATGGGCGGCATACTCATTGCCGCGCTGATAATACAGATAACGTGCGCCCTGATAAACGCCTGGTGGAAGATAAGCACCCACACGGCGGCCACGGGCGGCGTGGCCGGGGCGCTGCTGTCGTTCGCCGAGATATTCGGCTTCAACCCCGTGTGGTGGCTCTGCGCCGTGTTCATCCTGGCCGGGGCGCTGGGCACGAGCCGCATGATCCTGCGCCAGCACACGCTCGCGCAGGTGGTGGCGGGCTTCTGGGTGGGCTTCGTCTGCGCCGTGGTGGGCATACTTTTTGTGTGAATTTGGAATTACGAATTAGGAATTACGAATTGTCGCGCACAGCGCGATGAAGAGTTAATGACTTTAGAGTTGGGGGGATGGTCAAACGCTCCGGCGCCGCCGAAGGCCAAGACAGTTTCCCTCAATTGAAAATTCAAAAAGTCAAAATCGCCAAGGGCGAAAATTCAAAACTCACAATTGGCGCAGCCAACAACTCAAAACTCAAAATTCAAAACTCAAAACTCACAATTGGCTCAGCCGACAACTCAAAACTCAAAATTCAAAACTAGCGCAAGCGACAACTCAAAATTCAAAACTCAAAATTCAAAACTCAGAATTGGCGCAGCCAACAACTCAAAACTCAAAACTCAAAACTAAAAACTAAATATATGGAACCACTGGTAAGCATAATCATGGGCAGCACAAGCGACCTGCCCGTAATGGAGAAAGCCTGCAAGCTGCTCGACGAGCTGCAGGTGCCGTTTGAAGTGAACGCCCTCTCGGCCCACCGCACGCCCGACGCCGTGGAGGCGTTCGCCCGCGGAGCGAAGGGCCGCGGCGTGAAGGTGATAATCGCCGGGGCGGGCATGGCCGCCGCGCTGCCGGGCGTGATAGCCGCCTCGACGACGCTGCCCGTCATCGGAGTGCCCATCAAGGGAATGCTCGACGGGCTTGACGCCCTGCTCAGCATAGTGCAGATGCCGCCGGGAATACCCGTGGCCACCGTAGGCGTGAACGGAGCGCAGAACGCCGCCATACTGGCCGTGGAGATGCTCGCGCTGGCCGACAGCGCTCTGGCCGCCCGCCTCGAAGCCTACAAGGACGGCCTGAAGGAGAAGATAGAGAAGGCCAACCGCGACCTCGCCGAGGTGAAGTATAATTATAAGGTGAACTGAATGACCGACCTGTTCAACTACCGCCGCCGCGAGACATCGGTGGTGCGCGTGGGCGGCACGCCGCTGGGCGGCGGCAACCCCATACGCCTGCAGTCGATGACGACGACACCGACCGGCGACACCGAGGCTTCGGTGGCGCAGGCCAAGCGCATTGCCGACGCCGGCGGGGAGTACGTGCGCCTGACCACGCAGGGCGTGAAGGAGGCCGAGAACCTCAAGAACATCAACGCCCGGTTGCGCTCCGACGGCTACACGGTGCCGCTCGTGGCCGACGTGCACTTCAACCCCCGCGTGGCCGAGGTGGCCGCGCTATATGCCGAGAAGGTGCGCATCAACCCCGGGAACTACGTTGACCCGGCGCGCACGTTCAAGAAAATAGACTACACCGACGAGGAGTACGCCGCCGAGCTGAGGAAGATCGAGGAGCGCTTTGTACCGTTTCTGGACATCTGCCGCGAGCATCACACGGCCATCCGCATCGGTGTGAACCACGGCTCGCTGTCGGACCGCATCATGTCGCGCTACGGCGACACGCCCGAGGGCATCGTGGAGAGCTGTATGGAGTTCCTCAGAATATGCAAGCGCGAGCGGTTCGCCGACGTGGTCATATCCATCAAGGCCAGCAACACGGTGGTGATGGTGCGCTCGGTGCGCCTGCTTGTCAGCGCGATGGAGCGCGAGGGCATGGACTATCCGTTGCATCTGGGCGTCACCGAGGCCGGCGAGGGCGAGGACGGGCGCATAAAGAGCGCCGTGGGCATAGGCGCGCTGCTGGCCGACGGGCTGGGCGACACCGTGCGCGTGTCGCTCACCGAGGAGCCTGAGGCCGAGATACCGGTGGCCCGCCACCTGGTGGACTACGTGACGCGCCGCGCCGGCCACGCTCCGATACCGGCCGCGCCGGCCCCGCAGTTTGACTGGCTGCACCCTGAGCGGCGCAAGACGCGCCGCGTGGCCAATATCGGCGGCGGCGCCGTGCCGGTGGTGGTGAGCAGCCTCATTGGCGGCCCCGCGCCGTCAAGGGCCGACTATGTGTATATCGGCGACGGCTCCAAGTGGGCCGACAGGGCCGACTGGACAGGGTGGTCCGGCGCCGGCGACGGCGCGGGGCAGCCCGTGCTCATGGCCGACTTCAACGTATGCGACGTGCTGCGGGCGGCCCACCCCGAGGCGGAGATATGCCCTGTGTTCCCCCACACGGCCCTTCCGTTTGTGGGCATGGTGCGGGCCGGGGTCAAGTTTGTGGTGCTCCAGTACGGAGTGCCGGTGGAAGAATATGTGGCCTGCCTCAAGGCTCACCCCGAGGCGGTGGCGGTCTGCATGTCGAACCACGCCAACCGCCTGGGCGAACAGCGCGCCCTGGCGCACGAGATGATGCTGAACGGAGTGGAGAACCCCGTGGTGTTCTGCCAGATGTACCGCCACAGCGCCGCCGCGAAGGGCGACTTCCAGATAGAGGCCGCCGCCGACATGGGTGCGCTGATGATGGACGGGCTGTGCGACGGCCTCTGGCTGATGAACGACGGCACGCTGCCACAGGCCGACGTGGAGGCCACGGCGTTCGGCATACTGCAGGCCGCGCGGCTCAGGATGACCAAGACCGAATACATCAGCTGCCCAGGCTGCGGGCGCACCCTCTACGACCTGCGCTCCACGATAGCCCGCATCAAGGAGGCCACGGCGCAGATGACGGGGCTGAAGATAGGCATCATGGGCTGCATAGTGAACGGCCCGGGCGAGATGGCCGACGCCGACTACGGCTACGTGGGGGCCGGGCGCGGCAGGATTTCGCTCTACCGCCGCAAGGAGTGCGTGGCCAAAAACATTCCCGAAGAGGAGGCCGTGGAGCGGCTGCTCGCCCTGATAAGGGCTGACGCCGGGCAGCGGCAGTAGGGCCGGCGGCCTGGAACATGCGCAGGAGAGGATGCCCGACGGCTGCCAACAGCCGCCGGGCATCCCGTGTGAAGGCCCTGACTGTCTTGATGTTTTGCAAGGTGTGACTTACAAAATGGCAGCCGCGAAACCCGTTTTTTAATACTTTAACCTAAAAAGACTTATCTTCCGGCCTTTTTTGTGCGGCCTGACTTTGCGCTAATTCCTTTTTTTACTAACTTTGCGGGCGATTCAGGGACAAAGCGACAAATAAGTAAACTCACAACTTAAATACATTTATAAAATGGCAAAGTTTGACAAGTCAGTTTTGACAAAGTATGGAATCACGGACACAACCGAGGTTCTTTACAATCCTTCCTACGAAGTGTTGTTTGAAGAAGAGACAAAGAGCGACCTCACAGGCTTCGACAAGGGCCAGGTGACGGAGCTTGGAGCTGTCAACGTGATGACCGGTATCTACACCGGCCGTTCGCCTAAGGACAAGTTCATCGTTATGGACGAGAACTCTAAGGACACCGTTTGGTGGACTTCAGACGAATATAAGAACGACAACAAGCCCGCCTCACAGGAGGCTTGGGCAGCCGTGAAGGAAATCGCCCAGAAGGAGCTTTCCGGCAAGAAACTGTACGTCATCGACGGTTTCTGCGGCGCCAACAAGGACACACGCATGGCCGTGCGCTTCATCATGGAGGTGGCATGGCAGGCTCACTTCGTCAAGAATATGTTCATCCGCCCCACGGAGGAGGAGCTGGAGGACTTCGAGCCTGACTTCGTTGTCTACAACGCCTCAAAGGCAAAGGTTGAGAACTGGAAGGAGCTGGGGCTCAACTCTGAGACCGCCGTTGTCTTCAACGTTACATCAAAGGAGCAGGTTATCATCAACACATGGTACGGCGGCGAGATGAAGAAGGGCATGTTCTCGATGATGAACTACTTCCTGCCGCTCAAGGGCATCGCCTCAATGCACTGCTCTGCCAACTGCGACATGAACGGAGAGAACACAGCCATCTTCTTCGGACTGTCCGGAACGGGCAAGACCACGCTCTCCACCGACCCGAAGCGACTGCTCATCGGCGACGACGAGCACGGCTGGGACGACAACGGCGTGTTCAACTTCGAGGGCGGATGCTACGCCAAGGTCATCAACCTCGACAAGGAGTCGGAGCCCGACATCTACAACGCCATCAAGCGCGACGCCCTGCTTGAGAACGTCACTGTGGACGCCAACGGCAAGATTGACTTCACCGACAAGAGCACAACGGAGAACACCCGCGTGTCTTACCCCATCTACCACATCAACAACATCGTGAAGCCCATCAGCCACGCTCCCGCCGCCAAGCAGGTGATTTTCCTCTCTGCCGACGCTTTCGGAGTGCTGCCTCCTGTGTCTATCCTCTCACCCGAGCAGACAAAGTACTACTTCCTGTCGGGCTTCACAGCCAAGCTCGCCGGTACAGAGCGCGGCATCACCGAGCCTACACCGACCTTCTCGGCCTGCTTCGGCCAGGCTTTCCTGGAGCTGCACCCGACGAAATACGCTGAGGAACTCGTTAAGCGCATGGAGAAGAGCGGCGCAAAGGCATATCTGGTGAACACCGGCTGGAACGGAACAGGCAAGCGCATATCCATCCGCGACACCCGCGGCATCATCGACGCCATCCTGAACCACTCCATCGACGAGGCTCCCACGAAGACCATTCCTTACTTCAACTTCGTTGTTCCGACGCAGCTTGAGGGCGTTGACCCCAACATCCTCGACCCGCGCGACACCTACGCTGACGCCGCTCAGTGGGAGGAGAAGGCCAAGGATCTGGCCGGACGCTTCATAAAGAACTTCGCCAAGTACGAGAACAACGCCGCCGGCAAGGCTCTCGTAGCCGCCGGCCCGAAGCTCTGATCGGACATTAGAATTTTTCATAATTGAAATTTTAAGTTTAGTTGAGTCCGTCTGATGTGAGTCAGGCGGGCTTTTTTTTTGTGCGCGGCAGGCAAACGCCGACAAGCTGTGGCGCCCGCTGTTGCGTTGTCGCCTGCTGTTTCTGCTGCAGCGTGTGCCCGGCGGCAGCGCACGAAAAAAGGGGATGCGCCATGGCGGGCGCATCCCCTTTTCAGTGCCGGCGGACGTCAGTCGGCCGGCTTGAAGTCGTCTTTGCCTACGCCGCAGAGCGGGCACACCCAGTCGTCGGGCAGGTCCTCAAAAGCTGTTCCGGGAGCGATGCCGTTGTCGGGGTCGCCCTCCGCCGGGTCATAAACATAACCGCAGGTCTCGCAAATGTACTTTTTCATAATCGTATATGTTTAAGTTGGTTAAAGGCTTTCTTGCCGCCGGGTGTCCGCCTGCGCCCCGGCAGTGGCGCCGGTCCTGGCCAGTTCGAGCTCCACTCGCTCCACAATCTGCTCCGGGGCGATGCTTCTCATGCAGGCGAAGTCGCCGCGCAGGCACGGCTTGTTGCCGTAGACGCTGCACGGGCGGCACGGCAGGTCCACCTGCACCGCCCGCTCCGATGTCTGGTTCCAGCCCATGAATCCCGCCGCCGGATGCGTCGCGCCCCACACGCTCACCACCGGTGTGCCCACAATCGAGGCCAGGTGCATGTTCGCGCTGTCCATCGACACCATCAGGTCAAGGTGGCTCATCAGTATCAGCTCCTGCTGCATGGCCTCCAGGTGGCGCGACACGTAGACGCACTGCGGCACTCTGGCGCACCATCCGGCAAACACCCGCTCCTCGTCGGCGCCCCGGCCGAAGAGGAATATGCGCGCCTTGGGGTGGCGTCCGGTTATCATTTCCACCACGCGGAGCATCATCTCGGGCGGATACACCTTGCCCGGGTGCGCGGCGAACGGCGCCACGCCGATCCAGTGCTCATAGACCTTCTTCGCCCCGAATATGGCGGGCAGCAGGTTGAGGTTGCCCCCCTCGGGCGGGAATATGGAGCGGAAGCCCAGCTTGACGGGGTATCCCAGCTGCGCCAGGGTGTCGGCGTAGTTCTGGAATGGCGTTGGCAGCTGCTCCATGCGCTTGTGCTGCTGGGCCGTGAGCAGCCGGCGGAGCTTGCGGTGCTTGTCCACGTGGGCCACGCGGTAGCGGTCGATGGTGAACCTCATGCGCAGGTATTCCGAGCGGAGCACGTCGTGGAAGTCGGCTATGGCGGTAAAGTTCTTCGCCGTCAGGCGCCGGTAGAGGGCGTTCAGCCCCCTCAGCCCGTGGTACTCGCGCTTCACGTCGGCCTCCATGAAGCTCACGTTGGGCGCCAGGTCCTCGAAAAACGCGCGGGCGTACTCCCTGCTCAGCACGGTGACGCGCACGTCGGGGTAGGCTACGGCCAGCGAGTAGACCACCGGCACGGTCATGGCCACGTCGCCCAGCGACGAGAACCTTATGATGAGTATGTGCTCTTTCTTCATTGCTTGTGCGTTTTCGGTCAGCCCGGCGCCCCCTGCCGCGGCGTGGCGGCTGCGGCTGTGCGGCGTCGGTCAGCCCTTTTTGCCATAGAGTACGGGGTTGGTGGCCGGGTCGTTGTACATTTTCATCTGTCTGTACACCTTCATATACTTCCGCCCGGCGGCGATGTCGTCAAGCAGCTGGTCGATGGCCAGCGAGAGGTCCGCGCGCTGCTCGAGCAGCACGTCAAGCTTGGCGCCGCAGCGCCGGCGGTGCTCCTCGGTGGCGTCGGCCCGCTCTGTCTCCTCCCTCATGTGGTATATCTTCAGCGCGAGTATCGACAGCCGGTCTATGGCCCAGGCCGGGCTCTCGGTGTTCAGGCGGGCGTCGGCCAGCGGCCTCACCTCGCTGTAGGTCTGGCGGAAGTAGCTGTCGATCTGCTCCACAAGGTCGGTGCGGTCCTGGTTGCTGCGGTCTATGCGGCGTTTCAGCGACAGGGCGTCCTCAGGACTGATGTGCGGGTCGCGTATCAGGTCCTCCAGATGCCACTGCACGGTGTCTATCCAGCACTTGGTGTAGAGGCTGTGGTCTATCGAGTCGCGGCCGTAGGGGTTCTGTATCGGCGTGTCCACGTTGTCGCGCAGGTGGTAGTCGCCTATCACCTTGTCAAAGATTGAGTTGCAGTGTTCTGTGAATGACATTTCCATTACGTATGTTTGTTCGGGCGCCGGTGGCGCCTGCTGTTCGCTGTTAGTTAATGCAAATCTAAGCAAACTTTTCCAATTGTCCAACGTTTCGGCCCTGTTTTTCGCCTCTTTCCAATCATTTTGCACCATTTTTCAAGCAGCGGGCCGTCCCGGAGCTACTTGTCGGGCCTGCCCGCGGGTGCTGTAACGAATATTTTTTGTACCTTTGCAGCGCTGTGCGCCGCTGCCCACGCCGCTCCGCGCCGTATTTGCCGGGCGGGCGGCGGCGCCACAGCAGGAAACGACTCTTACAGAAACCGTATAACAAGATGACTATGCTTAAAAGACTGCTGCCCAAGGAATTCAGGGCCACGCTGGCCTGGCTGCTGTGCGTCCACGCGCTCGGCCTGCTGCTGCTCTCGCTGCTGCGCCTGGCGGGGTGGCTCGCCCTGCGCGGCCTCTCCGGCGGCGGGGCGTCCGTGCTGCGGGCGTTTGCCAACGGCCTGTGGTTCGACAACGTTGTCGCCTGCTACATCATGGCGCCGCCGCTGGTGCTGGCGCTGGGGGCCTCGTGCCTGAGCTGCCACCCGCGCTGGCTCCGCCGCGCGGCCACGGTGTGGTTTGTGGCCGCCTATTCGGTGGTGTTCCTCGTCTCGACGGCCAACATCCCCTACTTCCAGTACTTCATGCGCAACATCAACGCGAGCGTCTTTGGCTGGTTCGGCTACGCCGGAACAACGGCCGGCATGGTGCTGGGCGAAAGCTCCTACCTGCTGTGGCTGCTGCTGTTCGCCGCCGTGGCCGCGCTCTTCGGCTGGCTGGCCGCGCGGCTGTCGCGGCGGCTGGGCCGCGCCGTGGGGCGGTCGGGGCGCGGCGTGTGGGCCTCTCCGGCGCAGCTGGCCCGCGGCGTGGCGGTGTCGCTGGCGCTCTTCGCCCTGTGCTTTCTGGGCATCCGCGGGCGCACGGGCCGCAGCCCCATCAGGGTGAGCGCGGCCTACTATTGCTCCGACCCCGTGCTCAACCAGCTCGGCGTGGCCCCGATGTTCAACCTGATGAACAGCCTCAAGGACGATATGCGCGAGGAGAACGCCGAGCTGCGCCTCATGGACTACGCCGCCGCCACGGCCCACATGCGCTCCTACCTGGGCTGCGCCGGACGCGCCGACTCCGCCGCCATACTGCGCCGGAGCGTGCCCGCCGCCACGGCGCTGTGCCCCCGGCGCCCCAACGTGGTGTTCATCTTCATGGAGTCGATGTCGGCAGACCTCATGCAGCGCTTCGGCCAGCGCGAGCGGCTCACGCCCGTGCTCGACAGCCTGTGGCGCCGGTCGATGGCCTTCAGCAACTTCTGGTCGGCAGGCATACACACCAACCAGGGCATAACGGCCACGCTCTACGCCTTTCCGGCGCTCGGCGACCGCAACATAATGAAGGGAACGGTGACGCCGCGCTACACCGGCCTGCCCACAATCCTGCACCGCCTGGGCTACCGCAACCTGTTCTTCATGACCCACGAGGCGCTCTATGACAACATGCAGGCGTTTCTGCTCACCAACGGCTTCGACGAGATTGTGTCGCAGCCCGACTATCCCGAGGACGAGGTTGTCAACTCGTTCGGCGTCTCCGACCGCAGCCTCTTCCGCCACGCCGTGCCCAGGCTGAGCCGCGCCGCCGCCGCGGGGCGCCCCTTCATGGCCGCGCTGCTCACCGTGAGCAACCATCCGCCCTACGTCATCTCCGACGGGTTCAGGCCCCGCACGGCCGCCGTCGAGACGCAGATTGTGGAGTATGCCGACTGGGCCATAGGCCAGTTTCTGGCCGACGCGCGGCGTGAGCCGTGGTACAGCAACACGGTGTTCGTCCTCGTGGGCGACCACGGCAAGATCGTGGGCCGGCCAGACGCCGCCCTGTCGCAGTCGATGAACCACGTGCCGCTGATGGTCTTCGGCCCCGGGGTGCCCGCGGGCGAGCTGGGACTGCCCGCCACGCAGACCGACGTGATGCCCACGCTGCTGGCCATGCTGGGCGTGGCCTACGACGACTGCGGCTTCGGCCGCAACCTGCTGGAGGGCGGACGGCGCACGGTGGCCTACTCGGCCTCGAGCCAGATTGCCGCGCGCGACAGCTCGGCCTACTATGTCTACGACACCGCCACGGGCCGCGACGCCTGCTACAGCGTGCTGCCCGGCGGACGGCTGGAGCCTGCGCCCGCCGGGGCGCGCTTCGACTCGCTGCGCCGCCACGCCTTCGCCGTGATGCAGACGGCAGAGTTCATCTACCGCCGCCAGCCCTGACGGGCCGCCCGGCGGGGCGCCGCCTTGTGTGCATAAACATACGGACGGAAACGCATAAACATACACTCGCGGCGCACGGCCCGCCACTCCGGCAGGCCGTGCGCCGCGTCTTTTCAGACCGTAAAAACGGCCTTTTGCAACTGCTTGATTCCCAGTGTGTTGCAATATAGGTCATTTTGGCCTCCAAAATGGCCTGTATTGGAGGCCGAAATGGCCTATATTGGAGCGCAAAAAGGGCCTTTTTGCAAAACAAGAAAATCCGCCTTGTTTTCTGCGGCGGCTCTGGCGGCCTGAAAAACGCGCTGCGAAGCGTCCTGCCGCAGCGTATATTTATTCAGGCGACAGAAGCAATTTAAGGAGTACAGGAGTTCAGGAGTACAGGAGTTCAGACGTATGCTTCGGGGGTGTTGTTCAGGAGTTGTGCCCGGTATATTGCACATTCATTTCACATTTTCTTAACTCTTAATCCTTAACTCCCCGCGCAGTCGAACACCTCGCGGCGCAGCGGGTAGTTCCCTCTCAGCTCCTCGAAGTCGGCGGGCCGTGCCTTCAGCCGTGCGCTGTCGTCGAGCGGATTGTAGAGCTGCAGCGGGTCGCCGTCGTAGCGGAACCCGGCTGGCAGCGGCGGCGGGACGATGCGCCCCGGATTCTCCAGTCCGAAGAAGCGGCAGAGCGCCTCGATGACCATGTTGTCGGCATTGGCCTTGCCGTCGGCGGAATAGCCGGCGATGTGGGGCGTGCCGATGTAGACCATGCGGAGCAGCGAGGTGTCTATCAGCGGCTCGTTCTCCCAAGTGTCAATGACGGCCTGGCGCACGCGGCCTGTGGCCAGCGCCTCTTTCAGCGCCCGGTTGTCCACCACGGGGCCGCGGCTTGTGTTTATCACGAACGGCCGGCGGGTCAGCCGTCCGAAGAAAGCGGCGTCGGCCAAGTGGCGCGTGGGGCAGCCGCCGCCGTCGGTCAGCGGCACGTGGAATGTTATCACGTCGGCCCGGCGCTCAATCTCGTCCATGCCGACGAAGCCCGGCAGCCCCAGCGGCGGGTCGCACACCAGCACGCTCATGCCCAGCCCGCGCCCCACGGCGCACACCTCGCGCCCCACGTGGCCGCAGCCCACCACGCCGAGCGTGGCGCCCGGCAGCCGCAGGCCGCAGTCGCGGGCCAGCAGCAGCAGCGCCGAGCGCACGTACTGGCCCACCGACGAGGCGTTGCAGCCCGGACAGTTGGTCCACTCTATGCCCGCGCGGGCCATGAAGCCGGTGTCGATGTGGTCGAAACCTATTGTGGCCGTGGCCACAAACCTCACGCTGCTGCCGCCGAGCAGCCGCTCGTCGCACCGCGTGCGGGTGCGCACGATGAGCGCGTCGGCGTCTCTCACGTCGGCCGCCGCTATCGCGGAGCCGCGCTTGTACACCACGTCGGGCGTTATCCGGGCCAGCGCCTCGCGTATGTACGGAATCTTGTCGTCTGCTACTATCTTCATTGTTGCGGGCGCAAAGATACGCAAAAAATAATGAAGAATGAATAGTGAATAATGAAGAAAATGCGGATGCCCGCAGTCTGACGGACAATACCCCCGAAGCATTCGTCTGGACTCCTGTCTCCTGAATCAGAACTCCGGTTCGAGTCTGAACGTCATGCGGCGGCCGGTGTCGGGGTGTACAAACTCGATGCTCGCGGCGTGCAGAAGGAGCCGCGGGCCGCGCCGCCCGTAGAGCGGGTCGCCCACGATGGGGGCGCCGAGTCCGAGCGGATGGGCGCAGTGTACGCGCAGCTGGTGGGTGCGCCCGGTGACGGGATGCAGCTCCACGCGCACGCGGCCGCCCTCGGCGGACAGCAGGCGGTAGCTGGTGACGGCCTGGCGGCCCAGCCTGAAGTCAACCACCTGGCGCGGACGGTCCAGCGGGTCGGGGCGCAGCGGCAGCGCTATGCGCCCCTCGGGCGGGTCGAGGCGGGTCGTGTCGAGCAGCGCCACGTAGCCCTTGCGCACGCTGCGGGCCTCGAACTGCGCGCGGAGCTGCCTCGCCGCCCCCTCGGTCTTGGCCACGAGGAGCAGCCCCGAGGTGTCCATGTCGAGGCGGTGCACCATCAGCGGGGCGCACCCGTCGCCCCACCGCCCGCCGAGAATGCTGAAGACGCTGCGCCGCCCGGTGTTGCCCGGCACGGAGAGCATGCCGGCCGGCTTGGCCACGACGGCCAGCGAGGCGTCCTCCCACACGGTGTCGAGCCGCCCGCCGTCGTCGTCGGCCAGCGGGTCGGGGTCCACGTCGAGCCCCTGCAGCATGTGCCTCAGTATGGGCAGGCACTTGCCGCGGCAGGCGGGGTAGTAGTGCAGGTGGCGCCGCAGCTCCGTGCGTGGCGGCCCGCCCCACCAGAACTCGGCCATGCACAGGGGCCTGAGTCCGTTGCGATAGGCATATTGCAGCAGCTTTGGGGCGCAGCACTCGCCCGCGCCCGCCGGCGGCGCGCCGCCCGTCTCGGCCTCGAAGATGTCGTTGAGGTCGCGCTCCTGCCCGCGGGCGTTGAGCATTCGGAACTGCGAGAAGAGCCACCGCTGCAGCCCGTCCGACAGGCGCCGCCGCTCCGCCTTCAGCCTGCCGATGGCCTGGAGGCGCTCCTCCACGGCTCTTTGGGCCTCGCCCTCGGCCTCGGCCCAGCGCCTCTTCAGCCGCCTCAGCTCCGCCTTCTGGTGCTGGCTCTCGCGCGTCAGCTCCGCGCTGTCGCCACGCTCGGCGCGCAGGGCGTCGCGCCTGAGCTTGGCCTCGGCCATCAGCGCCCTGTAGGCGGCCACGGCTCCGGAGCCCTCGCGGCGCACGCTGTCGAGCCGCCGCCGCGCCCCGGCCAGCCCCTCGTCGGCCTCGAGCGCGGCAATGCGGGCGCTGAGAGCCTCTATGGCGGCCTCGCCCGTCTTGAAGCGGTCGCCGGGGCGCAGCATGTCGTAGACCGCCGGAACGAAGAACGGCAGGTCGTTGCGCCCGTCGAGCTGGCCCGAATAGGCCGCGAGATAGCCCAGGGCGCCGTCGGCGCGGGCCACCACGAGCACGCCGAACATCTTGCCGCGGTCGGCCTCGGCGCGCCAGCCGCCGGCGCGGGCAATGTGGTCCTGAACCTCGGCGGCTGCCATAAGGCACAGCGGATGAGGCTCGTAGCAGAACGGATAGGTGAACCGGGGCGGCGGAGTGACGCCGGTGTGGAGCGGGTGGAAGAGCACGGTGGAAATTAAAAGTTGAGAGTTAAAAATTAAAAGAATATGACTTTGCGGGTGGTGTTGGCCGTGATACGTTGGCCGGGCGGAGGCTGCCGCCTGTTTGTTTCATGGTGTTATGTTTGCGTATTGGCCGCGTTTGTCTGTTCTCTGTTTTCATTCTGCTCTGTTTTGTTGTCTTGCCGCTGCCGGGGCACATAGTTTATTGGCCTCACGCATCAGCCATTCAGCTCAAGAGTATGCGCCATTCCGAGGGCAAGAGCACATTTTTTTAATTTTTAATCATTGATTTTTAACCCGACGTTGTTTTGGGCAGAGAGGCGCGAACGGTGTCTCTCAGCCCAGAACAACGTCGAGCGTCATCATCAGCACAAAGCCGATGGCGAAGCCCACGGTGGCCAGATTGCTGTGCTCGCCCTCGCTGGCCTCGGGCACAAGCTCCTCGATCACCACGTAGAGCATGGCTCCGGCGGCGAACGCGAGCATATAGGGCAAGGCCGGGGTGAGCCACGCCGTGAGCAGGATCACGGCCAGAGCGCCTATCGGCTCGACCGCCCCGCTCAGGCTGCCGATGAGGAACGAGCGCCAGCGGCTGTTGCCCTCGGCGCGCATCGGCATGGAGATGATGGCTCCCTCGGGTATGTTCTGGATGGCTATGCCCGCCGACATGGCCAGCGCGGCCGCCGCGCTGATGCCCGCGCCGCCGTCGAGGGCGGCCCCCAGCACCACCCCCACGGCCATGCCCTCGGGCAGGTTGTGGATGGTGACGGCCAGCGAGAGCATGGCCGTGCGCGACAGGCGGGAGCGCGGCCCCTCGGGCTTTGTGGTGCCGAGGTGCAGGTGGGGCGTCGCGTAGTCGAGCAGAAGCAGGAAGGCCATGCCCAGCAGGAAGCCCGCCGCGGCCGGCACTATGCGCCCGGCGGGGCCTGCGTCGGGGTGGAACTCGATGGCCGGTATGAGCAGCGACCACACCGAGGCGGCCACCATCACGCCCGAGGCGAAGCCCAGCAGTGTCTTGCGCAGGCGCGGGGCCATGCCGCCGCGCATGAAGAACACGAACGCCGAGCCGGCGACCGTGCCCAGGAAAGGAATCAGAATGCCTAAAAGAGTGCCGTTCATAATCTTGTTATTTTAGTTACGGCAGTGCCTTTCACCGCGTCGCGGCCTATGCTGCGCAGCGACTTGGGCACCGCCAGGGTGTGAAGTTTCTTGCAGTGGGCAAATGCGCCGGGGCCTATCTGCGTGACCGACTGCGGCACGCGCACCTCCGTGAGGCTGTTGCACGAGTTGAAGGCGCTGGCTCCGATGGTGCGCAGCGCCCCCGGCAGGTCGGCGCTTATGAGGTTGAAGCAGCCCGAAAAGGCTCCGCGCTTTATCTCGTTCACCATCGGCGGAATGTCAACGCGGTTGAGCTTGGCGCAGCCGGCGAAGGCAAAGCGGCTTATCTCGGGCAGCGTCAGCGGCAGGGCGGCGTAGGTGAGGCTGGCGCAGCCGTAGAAGGCCGAGTCGGGCATGGTCAGAATGACCGCCCCGCGCAGGTCTACGGTGCTGAGGCATCCGCCCGCCTGCTGCCCGCCGCCGCCCGCCAGGCGGCGCAGCAGGCGCACATCGTCGCCGTTGATGGGGCCCGCCAGGCGCAGGTGGCGCAGCGTGAGCCAGTCTTCCGGCCTTATGTGTGCCGCGAGGGTGCCCGGGCGCCGCAGGCGGATGGCGCGCGCGGCCGGCGTGTGGCCCTCTGGCGCTATGTCTACCACCATGCGCTGGTCGGTGCGGTAGCCCATGAGCGTGTCGGGGTCGTAGTATCCGTTGCGGCTGCCGCCCCATCCCCAGTTCACGTGCACGGTGGAGTCGCGGCAGCCGTCGATGACGAACACATGGGCGTCGTGGCTGTTCCGCTCGGCGCGCATGATCACCGGGCGGCCGGCCGCCAGCTCGGCGAAGATGAGCCGCTTCCACTCCCGCGCCCCGGCGGAGCCTGCGAAGCGGCTGCGGTCGACAATCTGCATATAGCGGCTGTAGGCGAAATACTTCTTCATGGCCGTGACGACCTCGTTCAGCTTGGTTGAGCTTGCGCTGCGGCCGTAGACGGTTCCGGCCGCCGTGCCGCAGTCGGCAATGAGCCGCGCCACGGCGTCCTGCTGCCCGGTGGTGGCCGAGCGGTCGGCGCGGTCGGGCATGAGTGACCAGTCGTAGGCCGCCGACGGCAGCCCGCTGCGCTCAGGCCAGCCCCAGCGGCGCATCACCTGGGCCATGACCAGCGGCCCGCAGCCGGCCATGGCGTGGCGCACGGCGGTGTCGGCGCGCTCCCACGGGCACAGCTTGTTGTAGGGGCTGCCCTGCCCCCACTCGCTGCTGAGCAGCGGCCTTACCTCGCGCGGAAACACAAAGGCGCGCTGTGCCCACGACACCGTCAGGCAGAAAAAGGCGGCGACAGCCGCCGTCAGCATTCTCATCATGGTAGCTGCAAGACCCTGTGGCGGCCTCAATATTTGAACGAACTGCCGCCGAGGAACTCGCGCAGGAGCGATGTCGAGGGCACCTGGCGGTTGGGTATGTGGCGGATATACTTCAGAAGCTTCCGCAGGCGGTAGGCCTCGCTGTACTCGTCGGCGTTCTCGGGCACCAGCTCCAGCATCGGCTCGGCCTGCGTCTTGAGCACGGCCAGCTCGAAAAGCATGGCGGTGTTGAACATGGCGTCGGCGTTCTCTTGGAACGGGAATATCCACCTGTTCTCCCCGGCGCGCACCGACGGCCAGCGGCGTATGGTCTCGCGGGCCGGCACCCCGCGGTACTTGTAGTCGCGGATGATGCGCCTGAGCAGCCGGTTGTCGGTGGTGGGGATGTAGTTGTGGGAGTCAAGCAGGATGGTGGTCAGCGCCGAGGCGTAGACGCGGTAGATGAGCGGGTCGGGTATCTTGGCCGTCAGCTCGGGGTTGAGGGCGTGTATGCCCTCGATGACCAGCACCTCGTTGCCCTGCAGCCGGAGCTTGCGCCCGCTCTTCTCGCTGCGCCCCGTCTGGAAGTTGTAGCGCGGCAGCTCCACCTCGTCGCCCTTGAAGAGGGCGTTCATCTGCTCGTTGAGCAGGTCGAGGTTGAGCGCGTGCAGGTGCTCGAAGTCGTAGTCGCCCTTGTCGTCCTTGGGCGTCAGCTCGCGGTCCACGAAGTAGTCGTCGAGCGAAATGGGCACGGGGTGCAGGCCGTTGGCCAGCAGCTGGATGGAGAGACGCTTGCAGGTGGTGGTCTTGCCGCTCGACGACGGGCCGGCGATGAGCACCATCCTGACGCCGCGCCGGCCCGCGATTTCCTCCGCAATGTTTACAATCTTCTTCTCCTGGAGAGCCTCCGAGAGGGTGATGAGCTGCGTCGCCAGCCCCTTGTCAACGGCGTCGTTGAGGTCGCCGATGGTGCGCAGGCCCAGAATCTGCTGCCAGTGGTGGTGCTCCTTGAATATTTCGAAGAGCTTGTCCTGCTTGACGAAGCGCCCCAGGCGCGATGGGTCGTCGAGCGAGGGGATGCGCAGCAGCAGTCCGTCGAAGTATTTCTCAAGGCCGAACAGGTGCAGGTAGGACGTGTTGGTGAGCACCGTGCCGTAGTAGTTGTCGTAGTATCCGTCGATTTCGTAATAGGTCGTGTAGAGCGTTCCCACGCTTTCCAGGAGCTTTACCTTCGACTCCGAGCCCGCGCTGCGGAATGTCTCTATGGCCTCCTCGGTGGTGCTCTCGTGGCGGTGTATGGGCAGCGCCATGTCGATGATCTCCTGCATGCGCCCGCGCAGCTGGTCAACGTCGTCGTAGGACACGTCGTGGCCGATGCTCAGGTCGCAGTAGTAGCCGTTGGACACGGGGATGTCGATGAACACCTTGCCGTCAGGATAGAGGTCGCGCACGGCCTTGCAGAGCACGAAGAAGAGCGTGCGGACGTAGGCGCGCCAGCCCGACGGCGAGCGCAGCGAGAGGAACTCGACGTCCTTATTGTTGTAGACGCGGTAGTGCATCCCCTCCACGCGGTTGTTGACCTTGGCGTTGGTGGGGCCGTAGTCCATCTGAAGCCCGAATTCGTCAAATACTTCAGAAAGAGTGCTCCCCATTCGTATGTTTTTGGTTTTTTTATTATTTTTGCAACGTATTTGTAACATCTGTTCCATAATGCGGGCCTTTTTAGATTGACGTTTGTAAAGTTACTCCGTTTTTCCGACATGGCATAATATCGCAAAACAAATTATATTAAAAATATGTCGATTTGGATTTTTTTTAAGATTATCGGGTCGTTGGCGCTGCTCATCTACGGAATGAAGGTGATGAGCGAGGCCCTGCAGAAGATGGCGGGCTCGCAGCTACGCCACATTCTGGGCACAATGACTAAGAACCGCTTTACGGGTATCATCACCGGAATGTTCGTTACGGGAGCCGTGCAGTCCTCAACGGCCACAACGGTGATGACAGTGTCGTTTGTCAACGCCGGGCTGCTGACGCTGGCCCAGGCCATCTCTGTCATCATGGGAGCCAACATCGGCACCACGCTCACGGCCTGGATCATGAGTCTGGGCTTCTCGTTCAACTTCACCGACGTGGTGTTTCCGGCCTTCGTGGTGGCCATCCTGCTCATCTACACGCGCCGCCACCGCTATCTGGGCGACTTCCTCTTCGGCATTGCCTTCATGTTCTTCTCGCTGGCGATGCTCAGCGAGACGGGCCAGGAGATGGACCTGGGGCACAACAAGGCGCTGCTTGACTTCTTCAGCTCGTTCGACACGGGCAGCTATGTCACCATTCTTGTGTTCCTGCTCATAGGCACCCTGCTGACGTGCATACTGCAGTCGTCGGCGGCGCTGATGGCCATCACGATGGTGCTCTGCTCGAGCGGCGTGCTGCCGATATACCTCGGAATAGCCCTTGTGATGGGAGAGAACATCGGAACGACGCTCACCGCCAATCTGGCCGCCCTCGGGGCCAACACCCAGGCGCGCCGCGCCGCGCTGGCCCACCTGGTGTTCAACGTGTTCGGAGTGTTCTGGGTGCTCTGCCTGTTCTATCCCTTTGTGGACACGGTGTGCCGCGTCGTCGGTCACGACCCGGCCTCGGCCGCCGCCGACCCCACGCGGCTGTCGCTCGTGCTGGCCGCGTTCCACACTGCGTTCAACGTCTGCAACACCTTCATCCTCGTGTGGTTCATACCGCAGATAGAGCGCATCGTGAGCGCTATCATCAAGCCCCGCGGCGGCGACGAGGACGACGAGTTCCGCCTGCGCTACATCGGCGGCAACGCCATAATGAAGACGCCGGAGCTTTCCGTGCTCGAGGCGCAGAAGGAGATACAGGCCTTCGCCGAGAGGATACAGCGGATGTTCGGCTTTGTGCGCGAGCTGCTCGGCACGCAGGGCGACGCCGCCTTCGCCAAGCTCTTCAGCAGGATAGAGAAGTATGAGGGCATAAGCGACAACATGGAGATTGAGATTGCCAAGTATCTTGACAGCGTGAGCGACGCCCACCTGAGCGACGAGACCAAGGCGAAGATACGCGCCATGCTCCGTGAGATATCCGAGCTGGAGAGCATCGGCGACAGCTGCTACAACATTGCCCGCACCATCAGCCGCAAGGCGGGGGGCAAGGAGGACTTCACCGAGCGCCAGTATGAGCACCTGCACCAGATGTTCGAGCTGACCGACGACAGCCTGACGCAGATGAACGTGCTGCTCTCGGGGCGCAAGGACCGCTTCGACGTGAACCGCTCGTTCAACATCGAGAACGAGATAAACAACTACCGCAACCAGCTGAAGAGCCAGAACATCAACGACGTGGACAGCCACCTGTACACCTATGCCATCGGAACGATGTATATGGACATCATCAGCGAGTGCGAGAAGCTGGGCGACTATGTTGTCAACGTGGTGGAGGCGCGCATGGGAACGCGCCAGAAGGACGCCTGACGGCGGGCGCGACGGCTGTCTGCCCCGATTTTTTGACATAGAAACACGGCGCACGTGCCATGCCCCTGCGGCAAGGCGCGTGCGCCGTTCTTTTAATGATTGGCCATTTCAGACGGTGCTCTTGAAGGGGCGGCGGCGTAGCCGGTCAGCCCCTGCGGCGGCCCGCTGTCACAGCCCTTTCATGGCTGCGGCGATGTCGGCCCGGCTGAAGCGCCCTTTCTTGAAGAGCGTCAGAGTTTTCAGTTCCGTGGGTCCGCTGACCTCGGCCTGCACGTTGATGGTCTCGGCGAAGCGCGTCTCGGGGTGCAGTCCCTCGGTGCGCACGAACTCGGCCTTGCCCCATCCCCTCACCGGCACGAGCGCCAGCGAGTGCTGCCCGTTATATATAATGTATGCCTTCAGCCCCGACGGCAGTTCGATGGTGCTTTCCTCAATCCTTGTTCCGCGCTCCGGCAGTGCGTAGTGGCCCAGCCGCAGCGTGGATGGCGCGGCGCAGGCCGTCACGGAGTCGGTGCGCAGCGTGCCGCCGGGCAGCGGGGTGTCGCGCAGCGTCATGGTGAACGAAGGGTCGCTCTGCAGCCACACCGTGCGGCGCAGCGTCCTCCCGTCGAATCCCTCGGTGGTGTAGCGGCGCAGCGGCTCCCACTGCCCCTTCTTGTTCTTCACCACGTATGCCATGGCCACCTCGCCCTGCCTGCCGTCGGCCATCCAGGGGAACAGCGTGTTGTAGGCCAGCCGGTTGTACTGCTCCGAGCCGCGGAACTTCTCGGCCCCGCGCCGCCCGGTGTCGTAGTTGCAGAAGGCGCGTGTCTCGGCGGCTCCGCTGCCTCCGTAATTGGTTATGAGCATCTTCGGCCCGGGCAGCCACAGGTTGTCGGCGGTGTCGGGCTTCACGCCGGCCCAGTAGCCCTCACTCTCCGTCGCGCTCCAGTAGGGATGGCTCTCCGGGAGCATCAGCGGCAGGAACGCCTTGGCGCACCAGTAGACGCTGCCCCGGCAGCTGTAGCTCTGGAGCACGGGGTCGAAGAGTCCGTAGAAGCCCGGCGCGGGCACTCCGTCGGCACAGATGAAGTCGGGGTTCTGCAGGAACTGCAGCAGGCAGCCGGAGGCTATGCGGCGCATCCAGCCCATGTCAATGCCCTCGCCCCATGCCAGCGGGGCTATGGAGGCGAAGCGGTACATATTGCTGCGGCCCCACATGGGCATATGGCCGTCGCGCCCGAACATACGGGGGTAGCTGCGGTACATCTCCTTGAAGTTCTTGTCGAACTGCGCCGCCAGCTCAGGGTAGTGCTCGCGGCCGAAGAACAGCGACCACAGGCGGCCGTAGAGCTGGTAGGCCCACATGGAGTAGTAGTCGTAGTTGGGCTTGTCCAGATACCAGCCGTCGCCCCGGTAGTCGCCCAGGAGCTGGCGCACGTACTTCACGAGCAGCGAGTCGTTGACCTCGTAGCCCTTCGACTTGAAGAACGACATGGGGTAGACGTTGAAGAAGCGCCAGTTCTGCTGTATGGTCGGGCCGTCGGCATAGCTCTCTATCATGGAGTAGAGCGAGTCGCGGGTGGCCTTTGGCAGCGGGTCCCAGAGCACGTTGCCGCAGACGAAGAACGATATGCCGAGCGCGCCGAACTCCACCAGGTCCTGGCAGGGGCCGCGCTTGCCGCGGTGAGCTACGTACTGCGGGCTCGCCGGGTCCACCAGCAGCGATAGCTGGCGGCGGTAGTAGTCGGCCAGGCGTATGCCGCCTATGGTCAGCGTGGAGTCCTCGCGCAGCAGCGGCGCGGCGAGGAAGAGCGTGCGGCACATTCCCTCGAGCGTGGCCCCGCGCACGCGGCTGCTGTCCTTGGGGTAGCACACGTTGCCCATGCGCTCGAAGTACATCGGGTCGTCGAGCGACTTGATGTGGGCGAAGGCTCCCTCCAGCAGATACTTGTCGGCGGCAATCCAGTGCTGCCGCGTCATGCCCGTGTACGGACTTAGCTTATAGTCCGGGTTGTTCACTTTGAACACATTGCCTTCCGTCGCAGCCATTGTAGTGGTTGAGAGCGCGATGGCCAATGCAATCGATGATAGTCTTTTCATATTTCAGGTTTTTGGTTATTTTCGGTCTTTTAAGCCTGTGTCCGGCGGTGCGGCGCGGCTGCGGAATAGTTGCAAAATTACTAATTTTCACTTAATCCTCGGACTGAAGTCGCAAAAAGTTTGAATGAGTTCAGTAAGAAAACCGCCGTCTGCCGCAAAAACATTGTGCCTGCCGGCGGTTGTTCCGCCGTTTTTTAGTAAGTTTGCAGGCGGTAACGAACTGATAGAAAAGACCAAAGCGTATGAGATATTTAGACCCCAAGGCCGACCTTACGTTCAAGCGCGTGTTCGGCGAGCACATCGATCTGCTGATAAGCTTCCTCAACGCGCTGCTGCCGTTCGACAGCCCCGGCGACCGCATCACCTCGGCCGAGTATATGCCGGCGGAGCTTGTGCCGCAGAACCCGCTCAGGAAGAACAGCATTGTTGACGTGCGCTGCCGCGACAACCGCGGCCGCCAGTTTATTGTGGAGATGCAGATGGTGTGGTCGGAGGAGTTCCGCGAGCGCGTGCTCTTCAACGCTTCTAAGGCTTACGTGCGCCAGCTGGGCGCCGGCGACCGCTATGAGCTGCTGCAGCCCGTCTACTCGCTGAACCTGGTGAACACCGTCTTCGAGCCGGATCTGGGCGACGAGTACTACCACTACTACCGCATGGTGCACGTGGAGCACACCGACCGCGTGATCGACGGGCTGCACCTGGTGTTCATAGAGCTGCCAAAATTCACGCCACACACATATTCCGACAAGCGCATGGCCATACTCTGGCTGCGCTATCTCACCGAGATCGGCGGTACGACAGACACTGTCGCGCCCGACCTTATGGCCAACCCCGATACCGGCAAGGCCATCGGTCTGATAGAAGAGTCGGCATTCACCGAGGCGCAGCTGCTCGGCTACGAGAAGTTCTGGGACATGATAAGCGTCGAGAGAACCCTCATCAGCGACGCCCTGAGGCGCGGGCACGCCGAGGGAATGGCCAAAGGTATTGCCGAGGGCCGCGCCGAAGGCCGCGCCGAGGGGCTTGAGGAGGGCCGGCGCGAGGCTCTGCTCGACACAGCCCGCAGGCTCAAGGGAATGGGGCTTGACAGCAGTGCTATAGCCGGCGCCACCGGGCTTGATTGTGAAGAGATAGACAGGCTCTGACGGAATGGACTTCAGGACAATAGTAGACGTGTCGCGCCCGGGCTTCGAGATTGAGCCTATGGAGCGCATGCTGTTCGTCGGCTCGTGCTTTGCCGACAGCATAGGGCGGCGCTTCCGCGAGGAGAAGTTCCGCGCAGAGGTCAACCCCTTCGGCGTGATGTACAATCCGGCGAGCATCCTGCACACCGTGGAGCGCACTGACTGCGCCCCGCGCGTGGCCTTCTTCACGCTCGGCACGAACCGCGTCTACATTCTCAACTCCACCGGCGAGATTGTTGACAACTGCCGCAAGCGCCCGCAGCGGCTCTTCACCGAGCGCGGGCTGACGGCCGACGAGTGCGCCGGCTATCTGCGCCGGGCTGTCGATACGCTTGCCGGGCGCGATCCCCAGGTGCGCGTCGTCCTGACCGTAAGCCCCATCCGCTACGCCAAGTATGGCTACCACGGCAGCCAGCTGTCGAAGGCCGTGCTGATGCTGGCCGCCGACAGGCTGGTGCGCGAGGACTCCCGCTGCACCTATTTCCCCGCCTACGAGATTGTGCTCGACGAGCTGCGCGACTACCGCTTCTACTCGCCCGACATGCTCCACCCGTCGCAGCAGGCCGTGGACTACATCTGGGAGCGGCTCTCTGAGGCATATTTCAGCGCGGCCGCAAAGCGTTTTCTCAGCGAGTGGCGGCCCGTAAAGGAGGCTCTGGGCCACCGGCCGTTCAACCCCGACAGCGACGACTACAAGGCTTTCATGGCCGCCACGCGCGAGAAGCTGGCCGCCCTGAAGGCCCGCTACCCGCTGCTCGACGCCTGACGCCGCGCCGCTGCGGACGTTAAGTAGGTGTTCAAAATTAATTGCCATCAAATTGTGCACTATTTCGGAGATGCATGCCAAAGTCCGAAGAGGGAGCGTAGCGGGCTACGCGACCGATGAGACTTTGGCATGCAGCCCGAAAGAGTGCACAAGATGGCGGCAAAGATAAAGAGAATATTTACAAGGTTATTATATCGGTTAATTTTGAACAGCTACTTAACATTTTTATGTTAAAGAAACCGCCGCGCGTCACCGTGTGCAACACTCTGGCTGTCAGCTGGTTGCGAAACAGGTTGTTTTGGTCTCTGAAACAGCCCTTTTCAGGCTCCGATATAGGCCGTTTCGGCGTGCGATATGGCCCGTTTTGCGGCGCGTTACGGCAGGTGTGTTAAAACGGGAGGGCAGGGGGCTCCTGTTAGTTGCGCATTTGCAACTAACCGGCGCGCGCCGACGGCAGCGGCGCCGCTGCCCGCCGGCCGTCTCTTTTCTGCTCAATAAAACCGCAAAACTCTTGCACCGCACGCCAATTTGCACTAACTTTGCAGACAGATAGGCCGCCGCGGCCGGCTTCTCTCCTCACAACGCAAGACAACAAAACGATAAAGACATATGGAACAGAGACTCGTAATCTACAATACGCTCATGCGCTCGAAGCAGCCCTTCGTGCCGCTCCACGCGCCCAACGTGGGCATGTACGTCTGCGGCCCCACCGTCTACGGCGACCCGCACCTGGGCCACGCCCGCCCGGCCATCACGTTCGACACGGTGTTCCGCTATCTGCGCCATCTCGGCTACAAGGTGCGCTACGTGCGCAACATCACCGACGTGGGCCATCTGGAGCACGACGCCGACGAGGGCGACGACAAGATTGAGAAGAAGGCCCGCCTTGAGCAGCTTGAGCCGATGGAGGTGGCGCAGTATTACACCAACCGCTACCACGACGCCATGGCAGCCCTCAACGTGCTCCCCCCGAGCATCGAGCCGCACGCCTCCGGCCACATCATCGAGCAGGAGGAGCTGGTGCGCCAGATAATGGACAACGGCTACGCCTACGAGAGCAACGGCAGCGTGTACTTCGACGTGGAGAAATACAACAGCGACCACCGCTACGGCGTGCTCTCCGGGCGCAACCTCGACGACGTCAGGGACGCCAGCCGCGAGCTTGATGGCGTGGGCGAGAAGCGCCACCAGGTGGACTTCGCCCTGTGGAAGAAGGCGCAGCCGGAGCACATCATGCGCTGGCCCAGCCCCTGGAGCGACGGCTTCCCCGGCTGGCACTGCGAGTGCACGGCCATGGGCAGGAAGTATCTGGGCGCCGAGTTCGACATCCACGGCGGCGGCATGGACCTCGTCTTCCCCCACCACGAGTGCGAGATAGCGCAGGCCGTGGCCGCGCAGGGCAAGCCCATGGTGCGCTACTGGATGCACAACAACATGATAACCATCAACGGCCAGAAGATGGGCAAGAGCCTCGGCAACTTCATAACCCTCGAGCAGTTCTTCACCGGCAGCCACGAGAGCCTGCGGAAGGCCTACTCGCCGATGACCATCCGCTTCTTCATCCTCAGCGCTCACTACCGCGGCACGGTCGATTTCTCCAACGACGCCCTGCTGGCCAGCGAGAAAGGGCTGGAGCGGCTGATGAACGGCATCGGCGACCTGGAGCGCGTGCCCGTGGCCGCCAAGAGCGACGCCGAGACAGAGGCGTTCGTCATGGGGCTGCGCCAGCGGTGCTACGACGCCATGAACGACGACTTCGCCACGCCGCAGGTGATAAGCTACCTGTTTGAGGCCTGCTCGCACATCAACAAGCTGCTTGACCACAAGGGCGCCATCTCGGCCGACTGTCTCGGCGAGCTGAAGGCCGCGATGCACCTCTTCGCCTTCGACCTGCTGGGCTTGCGCCAGGAGCGCGGAGGCTCCGACGGCGCGCGCGAGGAGGCCTTCGGCAAGGTGGTTGACATGGTGCTCGACCTGCGCGCCAAGGCCAAGGCCGCCAAGGACTGGGCCACCAGCGACCGCATACGCGACGAGCTGGCCGCCGCCGGCTTCGAGGTGAAGGACACCAAGGACGGCGTCGCCTGGCGGCTGGACAAATAGCAAGGCACAACGGGTGTGGCGGCGCGGTGCCGCCACACCTTTTTTATATAACGCAAAAGCAATATGGACTACAATTTCGACGAGCTCATAGACCGCCGCGGCACCCGTTCCTACAAGTGGGACTCGGCTCCCGGCGACGATGTGATACCAATGTGGGTGGCCGACATGGACTTCCGCACGGCTCCGGCCATAACCGAAGCCCTCATGCGCAGGGTGAGGCACGGCATATTCGGCTATGTGAAGGTGCCCGAGGAATACTACAGCGCCCTGACCTCATGGTTCTCGCGCCGCCACGGGTGGCGCATCGGGCGCGACTGGATTCAGTACACCTCGGGCGTTGTTCCGGCCGTGTCGGTGGTTGTCAAGGCCCTCTGCCGCCCCGGCGACAAGGTCATTCTGCAGACGCCCGTTTACAACTGCTTCTTCTCCTCGGTGCGCAACAACGGCTGCGAGATACTGGAGAATCCGCTGAGAAACGACGGCGGACGCTTCACCATGGACTACGACGACCTTGAGGCCAAGGCCGCCGACCCGCGCGCCCGCCTGCTCGTGCTCTGCAATCCGCACAACCCCGCCGGGCGGGTGTGGACGGCCGCTGAGCTGGAGCGGCTCAACGACATCTGCCTGCGCCACGGCGTGAGGGTGCTCTCTGACGAGATTCACTGCGAGCTTACGCGCCCCGGACTGAGCTACACGCCCTTTGCAGCCGTGTCGGCAGACTGCCTGAAGAACGCCGTCGTGGCCAACTCGCCGTCGAAGGCGTTCAACACCGCCGGCCTGCAGATTGCCAATATCATCTGCTCCGACGCCGCCACGCGCGCGGCGATAGACCGCGCAATCAACATCAACGAGGTGTGCGACGTCAATCCATTTGGCGTTGAGGGGCTTATAGCCGCCTACAACGGGGGCGAAGAGTGGCTTGACGCCCTCCGCCGCTACCTCTGGGGCAACTACACGGAGCTTTGCCGCTTCTTCGCCGAGCGGCTGCCGCAGCTGCCGGTGACGCCGCTCGAGGGCACCTATCTCGTGTGGGTGGACTGCCGCCGCCTCGGTCTGTCGTCCGACGAGCTTGCCGCCCGCCTGGCCGCCGAGGGCTGCGTGATGGTCAACAGCGGCACCATGTACGGACTGGTCGGCGAGGGCTTCGTCCGCATCAACATTGCCTGCCCCCGCAGCCGCATGATGGAGGGCCTCAGGCGCATGGCCTCTGTGTTGGAGAGGGTGGGGGCTTAGGGTTCTTAGGACGCCTAAGAGTCCTAAGAATCCTATGACTCATTCGCTCTCTGCTCCTGCCTCCCCATAGCCTTTCTGTATGCCGCCATGAGGTCGTCGGCCAGCAGGCGGTCGCTGAAGCGGGCCGCGTGGGCGCGCCCCCGGGCAATCATTGCCTGGCGGCGCGCCTCGTCGTTGCAGGCGGTGTCTATGGCGTCGGCCATGGCCGCGGCGTCGTCGGGGCCAACGTAGAGCGAGCCGGGTCCTCCTGCCTCCTCCAGGCAGGAGCCTGTGCAGCCGATGGCGGGCACGCCGCTTGTCACGGCCTCGAGCATCGGAATGCCGAAGCCCTCGATGCGCGAGGGGTAGACAAAGGCCGTGGCCAGGCGGTAGAACGCCGGCAGGTCGGCGAAGGGCACGCCGTGGACGAAGCGGAACGTCTGTTCCAGCCCGGCGCGGCGCAGGCTGTCCTTGATCTCGTCCTCATAGGAAGTGTGACGGCCCACGGCCACCACCGGCACGATGCCTGCCGCGGGGCGCCCCCGGCGGGCCATCAGCTCCACGGCCCCGGCCACCAGCCCCAGGTTCTTGCGCCGCTCGATGCTGCCCACATAGAGCACGAAGCGGGGCGGCAGCGAGTAGCGGCGGCGCACGTCGTCGAGCGCGGCCTGCGCTATCGGGGCGGCAAAGGCCGGGTCGCAGCCCTGGTAGACCACGTCGATCTTGGCCTCCGGCACGCCGTAGTAGCGCATCACCTCGCGCTTGGTGAACTCGCTGACGGCTATCACGCGGTCGGCCTCGCGGCAGGCGCGGCGGAACTTGTAGTTGTAGATCATGCGGTCGATGGGGTGGTAGTATTCGGGGCAGTGTATGAAGATGAGGTCGTGTATTGTCACCACCGAGCGGCAGCCGGCGCGGCGTATGGTCAGCGGCAGCTCGTTGCTCAGGCCGTGGTAGAGGCCTATGCCGTCGCGCCTCAGGTCGCGCCACACGCCCCACACGCGCCAGGCCGACTTCAGCCTGCGCCACAGGGCCGTGGCGGGGGTGTGAACGCGGAGGGCGCCGAGCGTGGGAATCTCTGGCAGATAGGGCGCGCGCCGTGCGTCGGGCACGTAGAGGTGGTACTCGTTGCCGCCCTCCTGCTGCGACAGCACGCGCAGCACAAAGCGGCTGTAGTTGCCAAGCCCGGTGCGGTTCTGGGCCGCCCGCTTGGCGTCGAAACCTATTTTCATTTTGCAGGGTGTCTGTTTAAGTATTACAAAACTATCCAAAATTCTTGATATAACAGCACCGTTTCGGGAAAAATAGCTACTTTTGCACGAAAAAACAAGAGCACGATGCAAAAGTCAGCAGACTTCAGCCGCCGTACGGGGCACGCCGCGCCGGCCGGCGGCCACAATCCGTCAGAGCCATGAGGCAGACCCTCCGCGAGCGCGTCTCGCAGTTCGCCAGGTTCTGCGCGGTGGGAGTCGTGGCCGCCGGGATACACTACGGGGTGTACTTCCTGATGCAGTTCTTCCTGCACGGGGCCGTGGGGCTGAACGTGAGCTACACCGTGGGCTATGGCGTGAGCCTTGTCTGCAACTTCTTTATGACCACGTGGTTCACCTTCAGGTCGCACGTCTCGGCGGGCAAGGTGGCGGGCTTCGGCTTCAGCCACGCGGTGAACTACTCCATCCACATTGTGCTTTTCAACCTGCTGATGGCTGTGGGCGTCCACCGCCTGCTGGCCCCGGTGATAGTGCTGATGGTGGCCGTGCCCACCAACTTCCTTATCCTGAGGTTAGTTTACCGCAGGAAATAGGCGCCAGGCCCGCCTCAGCCAGGGCCGGGAAGGTGGCGCGCGGGCTGCCTGACGTCGGCCGCCGGAGGCGCTTGATGTATAACTGTTAAAAGCAAAAAGCCCCGCACTGGGTCTCTGCGCCGTCGCAGGCCCGAGGCGGGCATACCGTTAAGATGACACGAATACGCAACTATCTGTTTTCGTCGCAGCTCTGCCTGCTGCTCAACCTCGCGCTGGTCTACGCGGCCTACGGGGTGTGCCGCTTTGCCTTCCTGATTGAGAACTGGTCGGCCTTCGGGCAGAGCATGACGTGGGGCAAGCTGGCCGATATGCTGCGCGGCGGCTGGATGTTCGACACGTCGGCCATACTCTACACCAACGCGCTCTACGCGCTGCTGATGCTGCTGCCCCTCCACTGGCGCGAGTCGGCCCCGTGGAGGCGCGCGGCGCGCTGGGTGTTCATCGTGTGCAACGCCGTCTGCCTGGCGGCCAACCTTGCCGACGCCGTGTATTTCCAGTACACGGGCCGCCGCACCACGGTCACTGTCTTCTCGGAGTTCGCCTCCGAGCACAACCTCGGCTCCGTCGTCGGCGTGGAGCTGCTGCGCCACTGGTATCTGGTGCTGCTCTTCGCCGCGCTGGTGTGGGCCTTGTGGCGGTTCTACTTCGCGCCGGCCGCCGGGAGCCACGCCTGGGTGAGGAGGCCGCTGAGGCTCAGGCCCGCCCTCTGCTGGTATGGCTCGCAGGCGCTGATGCTGCTGGCCTACATCCCGCTGACGGTCATCGGGATGCGCGGCGGGGCCACCACGGCCGTGCGCCCCATCACCATCAGCAACGCCAACCAGTATGTTGACCGCCCGCTGGAGGCCGCCGTGGTGCTCAACACGCCGTTCTCGCTGATACGCACGGTGGGCAAGACGGTGTTCACCGTGCCCGCCTACATGACCCCGCGGCAGCTCGACGCCGTCTACTCGCCGGTGCACCTGCCCGCCGACAGCGCCGTGGTGAGGCGCAAGAACGTGGTGGTGCTCATCGTGGAGAGCTTCGGCCGCGAGTACATCGGGGGCTACAACAAGTGGCTCGACGGAGGCCGCTACAAGGGCTACACCCCGTTCGTTGACTCGCTCATGCAGCACAGCGCCACCTGGCTCTACTCCTACTGCAACGGGCGCAAGAGCATAGACGGCATGCCGAGCGTATTGTCGTCTATTCCGATGTTCGTGGAGCCGTTCTTCCTCACGCCCTCGTCGATGAACGACGTGAGCGGGCTGGCCGGCGAGCTGAAGCACAGCGGATACCACTCGGCGTTCTTCCATGGCGCCGAGAACGGCTCGATGGGCTTCCAGGCGTTCGCCCGCACCACCGGCTTCGACGAGTATTTCGGCCGCACGGAGTATAACAGCGACAGCCGCTTCGGAGGCGACAGCGACTTCGACGGCACGTGGGCCATCTGGGACGAGCCGTTCCTGCAGTTCTTCGCGCTGAAGATGTCGGAGTTCCGCCAGCCGTTCGTCTCGGCCGTGTTCACCGCCTCGTCGCACCACCCCTACGTGGTGCCCGACGAATACAAGGGCGTCTACAACGACGGAGGCAACCCCATACACAAGTGCATACGCTACACCGACAACGCGCTGCGCCGCTTCTTCGAGACGGCCCGGCACCAGCCGTGGTACAAGAACACGCTCTTCGTGCTCACCTCCGACCACACCAACATCACCGACCACCCCTACTACGAGACCGACCTGGGCTGGTTCTGCTCGCCGATAATATTCTTTGACCCCTCGGGCGACATCAAGCCGGGCATGCGCGACGCCATAGCGCAGCAGATAGACATCATGCCAACAGTGCTGGGCCACCTGGGCTACGACCGCCCATACGTGGCATTCGGCTGCGACCTGCTCAACACCGCGCCCGAAGACACCTGGGCCGTTAACTATCTCAACGGCGTCTACCAGTACGTAAAGGGCGACTACCTGCTGCAGTTCGACGGAGAGCGCGTCCGCGCGGTGTACAACTTCCGCACCGACCTGCTCCTGGAGCACAACCTCTTGGGCCGAGTCAGGGAGCAGCGGCAGATGGAGCGCGAGCTGAAAGCCATCATCCAGTCGTACATGACGCGCATGACCACCAACGCGCTCGTGGTGCGCGGCGAGGCCGGGTGATCCCTCTCCGGGCCTCCGTCTTCTTCAGCCGCGACCCGCTGCCGGTGAAGAAACAGCATTCCGGGGATATTTTAATTTTGCGTATCCGAAAGTGTTGGTGTCTGAAGCAAACGGATATATTAGAACTTGACTGTGTGGCGGACGGGCTTGTGCCTTCGTTCCGCCACACGTTGTTTCATGGCCTGACGGGCGGTCTCACCCCTGTCCGCTACAAAACAGGCGGCTTTTGACACGCTGATGATACAAAATGTACGTCAGATGTAACAAAATAATGATGCTTTCTTGAAGATAAAGCTTAACTTTGCAATCGGAAGCAACCAAGAAACCAATAACGAAAATTCGTCGATAACCAAAACAAAACGATAAGAAAATGCTATTATTAGGTTTTGACATAGGCAGTTCTTCTGTCAAGGCGAGTCTGGTCGACGCGGAGTCCGGCAGGTGTGTGGCTTCGGATTTTTATCCGAAGACAGAGGCGCCGATCATTTCGGTGAGACAAGGATGGGCCGAGCAGGATCCGCAGATGTGGTGGGACAACCTGAAAACGGCCATGCAGTCTGTCATGGCGGAGTCGGGGGCTGAGGCCGCCGACATCAGGGCCATCGGCATTTCGTACCAGATGCACGGACTGGTGTGTGTGGACAGTGAGCGGCGGGTGCTGCGCCCGGCCATCATCTGGTGCGACTCACGCGCCGTGCCCTACGGCCGCCGCGCCTTCGAGACAATAGGCGCGGAGCGTTGCCTGGCCCGTCTGCTGAACTCGCCCGGCAACTTTACGGCCTCCAAGCTGGCCTGGGTGAAGGACAACGAGCCGGAGGTCTACGAGAAGATATATAAGATAATGTTGCCCGGCGACTACATCGCCATGCGCCTGACCGGCGAGATCTGCACCACGGTGGAAGGCTTGTCGGAGGGTATGTTCTGGGATTTCAAGGAGAACGGCGTGGCCCGGTTCCTCATGGATCACTACGGTCTGGACAGCTCGCTGCTGCCCGGCGTCAGGCCGACATTTGCCGAGCAGGGGCGCGTCAGCGCGGCCGCAGCGCGCGAGCTGGGGCTGCCTGAGGGTGTTCCTGTGACCTACCGTGCCGGCGACCAGCCCAACAACGCCCTGTCGCTTAACGTGTTCAACCCCGGCGAGATTGCCTCTACGGCAGGCACGAGCGGTGTCGTCTACGGTGTGAACGACACCGTGAGCTACGACCCGAAGAGCCGTGTCAACACCTTTGCCCACGTGAACCACGGCGACGGGAAGACACGTCTGGGAGTGCTGCTCTGCATCAACGGCACGGGCATACTGAACTCGTGGACGCGCCGCAACATCGTTCCCCGGGGGATGTCGTACAGCGACATGAACGAGCTGGCGGCCCGGGCGCCCATAGGCAGCGCCGGCGTGAGCGTGCTGCCGTTCGGCAACGGGGCGGAGCGGATGCTCGAAGACCGCGAGACGGGATGCTCCGTCCATGGGCTTGACTTCAACACCCACGACCGCAGCCACCTTGTCCGCGCGGCTCAGGAGGGCATTGTCTTTGCCTTCAAGTACGGCATAGACATCATGGAGGGCATGGGCATAAAGGTCAGGCGGATTCACGCCGGGCGGGCCAATATGTTCCTCAGCCCCGTGTTCCGCGACACGCTGGCCGGAGTGACGGGCGCCGTCATAGAGCTTTACGACACCGACGGGGCTGCCGGAGCGGCCAAAGGGGCCGGCATCGGAGCCGGAGTCTACAAGAGCGCCGGCGAGGCCTTTGCCACCCTGGAGAGGCTCGGAGTGGTGGAGCCGCCCGCCGGCGCCGGTCGCTATGCCGAGGCATACGCCCTCTGGAAGCGGCGCTTAAAGGCGGAAACAGCCAGATGACGCGAAAACCAACAATAACCCTGTGCCCTGCAGGCACAATAAAAACACGAACGAAAATGGCAACAAAAGAGTATTTCCCGGAAATAGGGAAAATCAAGTTTGAAGGAAAAGACAGTAAGAACCCCATGGCCTTCCACTACTATGACCCGGAGAAGGTGGTCATGGGCAAGAAGATGAAGGACTGGCTGAAGTTCTCGATGGCCTGGTGGCACACGCTCTGCGCCGAGGGCGGCGACCAGTTCGGAGGCGGCACGAAGCAGTTCCCCTGGAATGACAGCGCCGACCCCCTGGAGGCTGCCCGCCACAAGGCCGACGCCGGCTTCGAGATCATGCGGAAATTGGGCATCGAGTACTACTGCTTCCACGACGTTGACCTCTGCGCCGAGGCCGACACCATCGGGCAGTATGAGGCAAACATGAGGGAGATTGTGGCCTACCTGAAGCAGAAGCAGCAGGAGACAGGCATCAAGCTGCTGTGGGGAACGGCCAACGTCTTCGGCCACGCCCGCTACATGAACGGCGCGGCCACCAACCCCGACTTCGACGTTGTGGCCCGTGCCGCGGTGCAGATCAAGAACGCCATCGACGCCACCATCGAGCTGGGCGGCACCAACTACGTGTTCTGGGGAGGCCGCGAGGGCTACATGAGCCTGCTCAACACCGACCAGAAGCGCGAGAAGGAGCACCTCGCGCGGATGCTCACCATCGCCCGCGACTACGCCCGCGCCAAGGGCTTCAAGGGCACATTCCTCGTCGAGCCGAAGCCCATGGAGCCTACGAAGCACCAGTATGACGCCGACACGGAGACCGTTGTGGGCTTCCTCCGCGCCCACGGGCTGGACAAAGACTTCAAGGTGAACATCGAGGTCAACCACGCCACGCTGGCCGGACACACCTTTGAGCACGAGCTGTGCGTGGCCGTTGACAACGGGATGCTCGGCTCCATCGACGCCAACCGCGGCGACTACCAGAACGGCTGGGACACCGACCAGTTCCCCATTGACAACTTCGAGCTGGTGCAGGCCATGATGCAGGTCATACGCAACGGAGGCTTCGGCGACGGCGGAACGAACTTCGACGCCAAGACACGCCGCAACTCCACCGACCTTGAGGACATATTCATCGCCCACATTTCGGGCATGGACGCCATGGCGCGCGCCCTGGAGTGCGCCGCGAGACTGCTTGAGGAGTCGCCTTACAGGCAGATGCTTGCCGACCGCTACGCCTCGTTCGACAGCGGCAAGGGCAAGGACTTTGAGGACGGCAAGCTGACTCTTGAGGACGTGGTGGCCTATGCCAAGACCGTGGGCGAACCCCGCCAGACCAGCGGCAGGCAGGAGCTTTACGAGCGCATTGTCAGCATGTATTGTTGAAGTTTTATATTGTAAGTAGGTGTTCAAAATTAATTGCCATCAAATAGTGCACAATTTGATGGCGGCAAAGATAAAGAGAGCATTTACAAGGTTATTATATCGGTTAATTTTGAACAGCTACTTATATTTAGGTTTTGTAATGGGCCCGCTCCGTCGGAGGGGAGCCGTCGGCTTCCGCAACCGGCGGAGCGGTCTCTTGTCCCTGCCGGGCAGACTGGCGCTCGCCATGCTGGTAATCTCGAAATACGAGCTTGACGGCGAGGTGACAGACCGCATAAACCGCGAGATAGAGAAACGTGACAGACTGAAAACAAATATTCCGAACATATGAAACTGAAGACCGTTATTTTTTTTCTGCTGCTGGCAGCCGCCGCCACCTCCACTGCCGCCGGCTCCGAGTGGCGGCAGGAGCCGACAATCAAGGATGCGTTCAAAGACAAGTTCCGTGTTGGCGTGGCTCTCAACCACAGGCAAATCAGTGGGGCGGACAAGGCCGGGCGGAAGCTCATCCTGAAGCACTTCAACAGCATCGTGGCCGAAAACTGCATGAAGTGCGCGGTGATGCACCCCGAGGAGGGGCGCTACGACTTCGCCGAGGCCGACAAGTTTGTTGAATTCGGCCGGAGCAACGGCATGGACGTCATCGGCCACTGCCTCGTGTGGCACTCCCAGCTGGCACCGTGGTTCTGCGTCGACAAGGATGGCAGGCCGGTGTCGGCCGAGGTGCTCAAGAAGCGGATGAAAGACCACATCACAACGGTGGTCGGCCGCTACCGGGGCCGCGTCAAGGGGTGGGACGTTGTCAACGAGGCGCTGCTCGACGACGGCTCCTTCCGCGACAGTCCGTTCTACAGGATTCTTGGCGAAGAGTACATACCGCTGGCATTCCAGTACGCCCACGAGGCCGATCCCGACGCCGAGCTTTACTACAACGACTACGGCATGGACAACCGCTTCAAGCGCATGGCGGTGGTGGAGCTGGTCAGAAAGCTCAAGGCCCGCGGCCTGCGCATCGACGCCATAGGCATGCAGGGGCACATGGGCATGGACTATCCGCAGCTGGGCAACTTTGAGCGGAGCATCAGGGCCTTTGCCGCCACCGGCTGCAAGGTGATGATAACCGAGTGGGACATGAGCGCGCTGCCCTCCGTCTACACCGGCGCCGACATTTCCGTCAAGGCCGGGAGCGACCCTAAGATGAATCCCTATCCCAACGGGCTGCCCGACTCCGTGAGCCGGGCGTGGAACAGGCGCATGGGCGACTTCCTCCGCCTGTTTGTGAGGCATTCGGACGTTATCTCCCGCGTCACCGTCTGGGGGCTGACCGACGCCGACTCGTGGAAGAACAACTTCCCCATGCGCGGGCGTACTGACTACCCGCTGCTGTTCGGCCGCGACCACCGCATGAAGCCTTTCCTGCGCGAGATAATCTTGCCGCGGCAGGGCGGGCTGCGGCAGAGCGGCAGAGACACCAAAAACGGCGGAGAACATTGACCCAAATCGGCCGCCAGGCCGTGCGGTCTGACTGGCTTTGCTGAGGCCTGGCAGTCCGGCTCGCGGTTAAGACAAATTCACAACGGTTAAAACAGCGGGCTTTTTGCCCCCTCATATTTCGCGAATTTGAAAATAATCTGCCCCCGCCCGCAAATACGCCGGATATGAGTGTGCAGCTGTAACTTATTGGACTAATTAGACTTATTAGTCAAATTGGTATGATTGTGCAATAAAACCAGCCCCTGAGACAGCCCTTTTCAGCCCCGAAACGGCCTTTTCCGCCCTGCGGAAAGGGCCGTTCCGCATTTCAATATGGCCCTTTTTGCAATGCAATATGGCCCATATCGCAGCTCGATATGGGCCATATTGGAAAACCAGAGGCGTTTTTCTGCCCAAAAGGACGCCAAAAACCGCCCTGGAATTTCTATTTCGGCAGAAAACGAAGTGTTAAATTCAAGGAGACAGGAGGCTGGAGACAGAAGACAGACAATAGTCTCAGAGGCTGTCTTTCCGAACTTTATGATTCTTCATTCTCTCCAGTGGCGCGGAGCGCCTGCGGCGGCTCACTTCACCACCACCTTGCGGCCTCCGTGTATGTAGACGCCCCTCTGTGGCTTCTCCACGCGCACGCCCCCGAGGGTGTACCAGCCGCTGCCGCCGGTCTCGCCGGCGCCGCTCACGCCACGGATGCCCGTGGGGGCGTCGTCCTGGGTGAACTCCCAGCCCATGCGGGCGGCGTAGAGGCGGCTCGTGGGAGCCAGACGCATGAAGCTCACGTCGGGAAGCGATCCGTCGGCCTTGCGCGGAGCCGTCAGCTCGGCATAGTCAGTAGACAGGAAGTCGGCCTCGGCCACTGCCATGGGCATGGGCAGAAACGAGTTGTTCTCGATGGTGCACTCGTCCTGGTTTATCTCCGTCCAGTCGCCGCGGTTGCCCCGGTAGGACACGTTCGAGCGCAGGGTGTGGCCGTAGCCGCCCACGTCCTCGGCCACGTCCCAGCTCTTCTGGTTCACCATGTTGTAGTTGTACTTGTTCTTCCAGGCCGAGTTGTTCAGCCAGTCGTTGCCCCCCAGATGGTGGTTGGCGTAGAAGCCGTTGGCCTTGTTGGCGTAGGCTATGCAGTTCTTCACGGTGTGGCGCGGCACGCTGAAGGGCGCGTCCTGCACCTGCTTGCCGTAGCCGCCGGCCTTGAAGCCGTTGCCGTCGCCCGGGGTGGAGGTGCTCTCGTCCTTGTAGCCGCTGTACATCGCCCAGCAGTTGTCGAAGGTCACGGGGGCGTAGCAGTTTATGAGGTCGAAGCCGTCGTCGCTGTTGCACCAGGCGCGGCAGCCCCTGAACACGTTGCCTGTGTCCTGGCTGCGCACGTGGCAGCCGAAGCCGTCCACGTTGCCTCCGCGCCCGCCCTCGCTCACGGAGTCGTAGTTGCGGTAGGCGTCGCAGTTCAGCACGAGGTTGTCGGAGCCTTTCGTGATGTAGACGCCGATGGCCATGCCGTCGTGGATGGCCACGTTCTCGATGATGTTGTGGCTGTTGCCCCGGCGTATGGATATGGCCTCAGACTGCGTGTGGCCGGTTATGGTCACCTGGGTGCCCACGATGTCGAAGTTCTTCAGGTGCAGCCAGTTGGCGTGGATGTAGAACACCGACACGCGCTTGCCCTCGGGCCTGACGTCGGTGAGGTCGAACACGGGGCGCTCGCCGGGCGCTCCGGCGTAGACGATGCGCTTGCCTTCGCTCCCGCTTTTTGTCAGGTTGAACACCGTGGCGTAGATGTTCTCCTCGGTGCCCATGACCTGCTCCTCGGCTATGCGGTACGTTCCGCCGCGGAAGTAGACAGTGTCGCCCGGCTGCGCCTTGGCCTGTGCGGCGGCGAGCGTGGCCAGCGGACTGTCCATTGTGCCTCGGTTGGAGTCGCTGCCGTCGGTGGCCACATAGATGTTCTTTGCTCCGGCGGCTGCCGACGCTGCCATCAGCGCCGCCACAATGCAGAGTTTCTTCATGATGTCTTTTTGTTTTTATTCGAATGTGTCATTGGCTCTTGGCCTTCTTCATCCTCAGGTTGAGCTGAAGCAGGGCGGGGGCGAGGATGCACAGCGAGAAGAGCAGGCTGAGCCACACGGCCGTCTGGTCGCCCCGGAAGATGTCGATGAGGCGCGCGTCGGGGTCGGGCATGATGTTGTAGAGCACGTAGGCGATGGTGTTGTTGGCCCAGTGGTAGGCCACGCCGGGCACCACGCTGCCCGTGCGGTAGTACATCCAGCCGAGCAGCAGGCCCACGAGCAGGGCGTGGGGCGCCTGCGCGGGGTTGCCGTGCACGATGGCGAAGAGTACCGCCGAGACGGCTATGGCTGCCCAGTGGCGGCTCGTCCAGCCGAGCAGCGAGCGCAGCACGGCTCCGCGGAACACCAGCTCCTCGGCCACGGGGGCCAGTAGGCCCACGGCGAAGTAGCCCCAGCGGTCGCCCAGGATGGCCGAGAACTCACCGGTCATCAGGTTGGGCAGCTCGGGCATCTGCTCCTGGAGCCACACCGACGGCACGATGGCGCCAGCGGCGGCCACCACGCTCCACGTGAGCACGGCCCACGGCTTGGAGCGCACGTAGCTGCGGCTCACCACGCACCAGCGGGCCAGCAGGAACACGGCAATGGTGATGGCGCCCGACAGCGCCATTGTCACCACGAGCATCATTGTGGTGATGTCGGGCGAGCCGGTGATCATGCGCCACAGTCCGCTGACGCCGAATGATACGCCACACTGGATGGCGAAGAAGACGATTACGTAAATTATTGCATTCTTCATTTCTGTTGTCGTTTGTTGTGATTGTTTGCTTTGTGGGGCGCGTGCGCTTTCTGCCGCCCGTCACTCGCGGCGACTCCTTTCGGCTAGCCTCGCGGCGGCCTCCTCCATGTCGTGGCGCAGCTGGTTGGCCAGCTCGGCGGCGGAGCGGAACTTGCGCTCGTCGCGCAGCCTGCTGACGAACGACAGGCTGAGCCTGTGGCCGTAGAGCTGTCCGCTGAGGCCCATGATGTGGGTCTCGATGGTTGTCTGGCCGTTGTCGAACGTGGGCCGGCGGCCGATGTTGGTCATGGCGGGCAGCGGCTCCCGGGAGCCGTCTATTCTGGCCTCCACGGCGTAGACGCCGCCCGCGGGCACCAGCTTCAGCGGCTCGTCGGGCACGAGGTTGGCCGTGGCGAAGCCCAGCCGCGAGCCTACGTGGCGCCCCTCGGCCACCGTTCCGCCGATGGTGTAGGTGTAGCCCAGGCAGCGGGCTGCCATGGCCACCTCGCCCTCGCGCAGCAGCGAGCGCACCACCGACGAGCTGACGCGCACGCCGCCCACCTCCATCGGCTGCCACTGCTCAACGTCTATGCCCAGCTCGCGGCCGTAGGCGGCGTAGTCGGCAAAGCCCTCGGCGCGGCCCCGCCCGAAGCGGTTGTCGTAGCCGATGACCAGCCGGCGCACGTTCAGGCGCTGCAGCAGCACGCTCTGCATGAACTCGCGGGCCGGGAGCGAGGCCATGCGGGCGTCGAACGGCAGCACCGCGCACTCGTCAACGCCGGTCTGGGCGAGCAGCGCCAGTTTCTCCTCGGCGGTGCTGAGCAGCTCGGGGCGGTAGTCGGAATGGAGCACGAGGCGCGGGTGGCGCGCAAAGGTGACCACCGCCGACCGCAGGCCGGCCTGGCGCGCCGAGCCGATGACGTGGCTGATGAGGTAGCGGTGGCCCCGGTGCACCCCGTCGAAGAAGCCTATTGTGGCCGCGCAGGCGGGCGGCACGGGCGTTGAGGGCGAAAGGTTTATGATGTTCATCTTCTGGCTCTGAGTCGGGAGACGGCGCGCGCCAGCTCGCCGATGATCATCACCGGCGACGTGCAGACGATTATCCACAGCCACTCTTCGGCCGAGAGCGGCTCCACGCGGAACATCCTGCCGCCGAAGGTCACTATGAGCCACTGCCCGGCGAGTATGATGGCGAGCACCACCATCAGGCCCTTGTCGGCCAGGAAGCGGTGGAAGGCCGAGTGGCGCGAGCCGAGCGACTTGGCGTTGAACAGGTTCCACCACTGCAGCATGACGAACACGGTGAAGAAGATGGTGAGGTGGTGTACGTCGGCCTGGCCGTGGTTGTCGAACCAGATGAGCATCCCCAGCAGCGCGGCGAAGAACACCACGCCCACGGAGCAGATGCTCCAGCCCATGGAGCGGTTGATGATGAAGTCGGCCTGGTTGCGCGGCTTCTCGCGCATCACCTCGTGCGACGGCGGCAGCGAGGCCAGGGCCATGGCGGCGAAGGTGTCCATGATGAGGTTGACCCAGAGTATCTGCGTGATGGTCAGCGGCAGAGCGGTGCCTGCGAGCGAGCCTCCGAGCACGAGCAGCAGGGCGGTGACATTCACCACGAGCTGGAAGAAGATGAACCGCTGTATGTTCTTGTAGAGCGAGCGGCCCCATTCCACGGCGCGCACGATGCTGCCGAAGGAGTCGTCGATGAGGGTCATGTCGCTGGCGTTCTTGGCCACGCTGGTGCCGGAGCCGAGCGAGAGGCCCACGTGGGCGTGGTTGAGCGCGGGCGCGTCGTTGGTGCCGTCGCCCGTCACGGCCACCACCTCGCCCCGCTTCTGCAGCAGGTTTACGAGCCGCTGCTTGTCGGTGGGGCGTGCGCGGCTCATCACGCGGAGCGCGTGGGCGCGCCTGTAGGCCTCTTCGTCAGACAGTGCCTCGAAGTCGGGGCCGGTAATCTGGGCCTCGGCGGGCGTCGTGTCGTCCCACGCGCCTATCTGGCGGGCAATCTCTATGGCCGTGGCCGAGGTGTCGCCCGTGACAATCTTAACGTCGATGCCGGCCTTGCGGCAGTGGCGCACGGCGTCGGGCACCTCTGGGCGCAGCGGGTCGCTGATGGCGGCCACGCCCTGCAGCGTGAGGTGGGCGTCGGCGGGCGACAGCTCCACCTTATCTATATTGGCGCCCACTTCCTTGCAGGCGAATGCCAGCGTGCGCATGGCCTTGTTCTGGTATCCCAGCAGCCGCTCGCGCAGGGCGGCGCGGTCGGCGTCGCTCATGTCGCAGTAGGTGGCAACAATCTCCGGCGCACCTTTCATAAAGAGGTAACGCTTGCCGCCCGCCTCGGCTATGGTGGCCATGTACTTGCGCTCGGTTGAGAATGGCAGCTGGCTCACCGTGCGGTCGGCCGAGCGCAGCGCGCGGTAGTCGTGGCCGCCGCGCTGCATCCATAGCAGCAGCGCTCCCTCGGTGGGGTTGCCTATGGGCTTGTCGCCGTCAAGCTCGGCGGTGGAGTTCACGGCAATGGCGTCGCGCAGCAGCTCCTCGCCGTCGGCGGCTGTCCACATCTCCTGCACCTGCATCTTGTTCTGTGTGAGCGTGCCGGTCTTGTCGGTGCAGATCACGGTCACGGCGCCCATCGTCTCGCAGGCGTGCAGCTTGCGCACGAGGTTGTTGCTCTTGAGCATCCGCCTCATGTTGAGGGCCAGGGCCAGGGTGACGGCCATCGGCAGGCCCTCGGGCACGGCCATTACAATCAGCGTGACGGACACCATGAAGTACTGGAGTACCACCTCGGCCATCTTCAGGTAGTTGTCGGTGTGCCAGAGGTCGTTGGTCATCAGGTCGTGGCCCAGGAAAATGACAAAGGCGGCCACGGCCACGCCCGTGCCCACCTTGCTGATGAGCTTGGCCAGACGGTCGAGCTGCAGGTTGAGCGGAGTCTTCACAGAGGTCATCTCGGTGGATTTCCGCGCCACCTTGCCTATCTCGGTGGCGTCGCCCACTGCCGTTACCACCATGCGGCCGCTGCCGTTCATCACCATCGTGGAGCGCAGGGCCATGTTCGACGGGTAGGTCGCGCCGTCCTGGCGCACGTCAGTGTATTTCGAGATTATAGGCTCTCCGGTAAGTGCCGACTCGTCAATCTGCAGGTCGGTGGCCTCGAAGAGCGTGCCGTCGGCAGGCACCTCGTCGCCCACGCCGAGCACAACCACGTCGCCCACAACCACGTCGCGGCGCGGAATCTCCTGCACCTTGCCGTCGCGCACCACCTTCACGGGCGACTCCTCGCCGATGGCCGTGAGCACGTTGAACTTCTTCGCGGCGTCGCGCTCGAAGTAGAAGCCGATGGTGGTGGCCAGGAAGATGGCCACGAAGATGCCTATCACCTCTACAAACTCGTTCTCGATGACGGCCAGAGCCAGCGACACCGCGGCCGCCACGAGCAGCACCTTGATGATAGGGTCGTTGTATTTTTCGAGATAAAGCCGCCACATCGGTGTCCGCTTGGGCGGCGTGAGCACGTTCTCACCATGCTCCCTGCGGCTCTGCTCAGCCTGCGCTGAAGAGAGACCGGCGGGAGCCTGTCTGTCCTTGATGCTTTCTTTTTCCATATTGATGCTTTATGTTTCAGTATTTCTTCAGGTCTTCCGGCCGTGCCTGTGGCGGCCGGCACTCATCCCGTGGAATGCCTGCCGGCTTCAGGAAGACGCGCCCAGGCCTCCTTGCGGGGTCAAATGCCGGGCAAAGTTAGCTAAAAAAGGCCATACAAGCGGTAAAGCGCCATCATATTTTTAATCTTTTTGCAAAAAACATTTGGTAATTTGATTTATTAAATGTAACTTTGCACCCGAATTCAGAGACATTCTGCATTCACGGGCTTTTAGCTCAGTTGGTTAGAGCAACAGACTCATAATCTGGAGGTCCCAGGTTCAAGCCCTGGATGGCCCAC
>CALUGW010000011.1 GCA_944320305.1 uncultured Prevotella sp.
TGTTTATGTGGGTTCCCCGTAGGCCTGGCGGCCTTTCGGGGAACTCTTTTTTTGTGCCACGCCGCCGGGGCGCGCCGGGCGGCAATGAATAGGCATCTACAGTCCAATCTTGTTATTTTTTTTGCGGAACAATGCCGTATCTCGTAAAAAATATGTAAGTTTGCAGAACAAATTCGATTGTCCAAATCTTTTATGGAAGAATACATTGTTTCGGCGCGTAAGTACAGACCGACTACGTTTGATTCTGTGGTCGGCCAGAAAGCCTTGACGACGACTTTGAAGAATGCTGTCAAGACAGGAAAACTTGCCCATGCCTATTTGTTTTGCGGCCCTCGTGGGGTGGGAAAGACGACGTGTGCCCGCATTTTCGCCAAGGCGATAAACTGCCAGAATCCCACTGCCGACGGTGAGGCTTGCAATGAGTGCGAGAGCTGCAAGGCTTTCACAGAGCAGCGTTCTTTCAATATATTTGAGCTTGACGCTGCAAGCAATAATTCCGTGGAGCATATCAAGACTCTTATGGAGCAGACGCGCATTCCGCCGCAGGTCGGCCGCTATAAAGTTTTTATTATTGATGAGGTTCATATGTTGTCAACAGCCGCCTTCAATGCGTTTCTTAAGACGCTGGAAGAGCCGCCTGCCCATGTCGTCTTTATTTTGGCGACAACGGAAAAGCACAAGATTTTGCCTACCATCCTGTCACGATGCCAGATTTATGACTTTGAGCGGATGACCGTGAGGGAGACAATAGAGCATCTTAAACGGGTGGCCGGCAGTGAAGGGATAAAGTATGAGGAGGAGGCTCTGGCGGTGATTGCCGAGAAAGCCGATGGCGGTATGCGTGACGCTCTTTCTATTTTTGACCAGGCTGCAAGTTTCTGTCAAGGTGACATTACTTATAAAAAGGTCATAGAAGACCTCAATGTGCTTGATTCGGACAATTATTTCCGCATTGTGGACCTTAGTTTGGAAAACAAGGTCAGCGAGATAATGGTGCTTCTTAATGCTATCATTAATAAGGGTTTTGACGGCGGGCTGCTGATTGGAGGCTTGGCCAGGCACATCCGTAATGTGCTCATGGCCAAGGATGAGAGTACACTGCCGTTGCTTGAGGTCAGCGAGCAGCAGCGTGCGCGTTACAAAGAGCAGGCCGTGAAGTGCGACAACCGCTTCCTCTTCAGTGCGCTGAAGCTGGCCAACCAGTGTGACATAAATTACCGTCAGAGCAGCAACAAGCGTCTGCTTGTGGAGCTTACACTGATAGAGATAGCCCAAATCACCCAGCCGGACGACTTGCCGGTCGCGGGGCGCAGGCCCCGCAGATTGAAAAGCCTGTTTAAGAACCTTGTCCGTCAATCCCAGCCAGCAAAGCAGGCCCCGCAGGTAGCCTCGGCTGTGGATGCTGACAGACAAACCAGCGGCAGTGTGCAGGATACCGCGCAGAGCCGTGTCGCAGAGAAATTCAGTGGTGTGGCAGAGCCGGAAAAGCACCAGGGTCAGCCGACTTCAAGCTATTCGTCTGCCAACCGCCCGCAGTTGAAGTCGAAGAACGGCTCGCTTGGCTTTTCGTGGAACAATCTGCGTGAAGCCTCGAAGCCAAAGAAGATGCAGATTGTGCCGGGCACTCTCGACGGGAAAATTGCCGCGTCTGAAGAGAATACCGAGCATCAGGAATTCTCACAGGCCGATCTTGAATTCCAGTGGATGTCGATGTGCAACCGTATGCCTCAGCGGCTGAGTGGCATTGCGGCGCGTATGAAGAACATGAGGCCTACCATAACTGTGCTTCCCGCCGTTGAGGTGGTTGTGGAGAACCAGATAATGCTTGACCAGATGCAGGCAATCAAGGGCAGCATCCAAAATACCCTTAAACTGTATCTCCACAATGTCGGCATAACTTTGGAGATGCGTCTGGCCGAGCATCAGGAGCAAGTGAAAGTTCTGACCCGCCGCGAGCAGTTCGACGAGATGAGCAAACAGAATCCCGCGATAGAAAAACTCCGCAGCCTGCTTGACCTTGAGCTGGCATAGGCGGAAAGCAAGATGCGGCAGTAATGTATAATCAGCCGGGAGTCTGAAAAAACTCATTTAAACTTCTCCGGAAAATGAAGCGTGGGAAGTTTAAATGAGTTTTTTTATTTCCCATAAACGTTCAGCAGCAATTCCTGCCAAGATTATTGGTTAGGATTTTCCATGAATCCCTGATATTCTGGATCAAGAGAACTCATAACCGAATCGTAGCTCTGGTGCATTATTGCCTGGATATTGCGCGGCCCTTTATCCACGGGGTATATCGGTTGGTGGATAGTGAGGCGCAACGGATGCCAGTGCACCCAGTGCCAGTCACGAGTTCTCGGCATTATGTCGAATGAACCGTTTATGGTCAGCGGCACGATAGGCAGCTGAAGTTCGTCAGCAAGGGCAAAAGCTCCTTTCTTAAATACTCCCATATGGCCGTTAAAAGAGCGTGATCCCTCAGGGAAAACCACCAAGCTCATGCCACTCTGTAGCGTGTTGCGGGCCACGTCATAAGTTTCCTTTATCTTTGTAGGGCTGCGGCGGTCAACGAAAATGTGGTGGGCGGCCTTGCAGGCAAAGCCCACAAAAGGAATCTTCATTATGCCGCGTTTCATCATCCACTTGAAATTGCGGCCGAGAAAGCCGTAAATCAAGAAGATGTCGAACGCTCCCTGATGGTTTGAAACAAACACGTACGACTGTCCGTCCTCCATATTCTCGCGCCCTTCCACTGTTACAGGTATAAGGAAAAGGCGCACCACAAGCCATGACCAGCATTTGCCGGGATAATATCCCCAAAAGTGTCCGTTGCCAATCAGACAGCCGATTGTGGTAACAAGAGCGGTAATAATGGTTGCCAGAATTGTGAGTGGCAGTGCCACGCAAAGCTGGTACAAGCGGTACAAGCACTTCAAAAAGACATTCATATCAATTATTTACATTTTTCATTCTTCATCGTTTTCATTCGTAATATTGCCAGAAGCGCACGTCACTTTCTGTGAAGCGTTATGACAACAATCTCTCCCGGCACGCCGAACCGGAACGGCAGGAAGCCTCCAAGCCCAGTGCTGACATAAAGGTCGCGGCCGTCTTCGGAATAGAGTCCGCCCCATTCTTTGTATTTGAAAGCGACAGGCGACCACCCGAACATCACAAACTGCATGGCGTGGGTGTGGCCGCTGAGTGTCAGCTGTGCATTGCTCTCAGGCAGAATCGTCCGCCTCCAGCATGAAGGGTCGTGCTGAAGCATCACGACAAAAGCTCCGTCAGCCACCCCTTTCAGTGTCCGGCTTATGTTGCCGCGTGCCGGTGAGCGCTTGCTTTCGCCGTCATTCTCCATGCCGGCTATTACCAAAGAGTCTGCTCCACGGCGCAAAATGCGGTTCTCGTTGAGCAAAAGCGTCCATCCCATCCTCCGCTGCAAGTCCTTCATCTCACGGCAGTTGGCCGTCTTTACTTCATCGTTTGCTGAGATATAGTCTGCATAATCATGGTTGCCGAGCACAGAAAACACTCCATCGTGGGCACGCACGGCCCCAAGCACAGGCACAAACGGCCTCACTTCGGCAGGACGCATATTCTGCAAGTCACCTGTAAAAACGACCATGTCGGCATTTTGCGCGTTGATGCTGTCTACAGCCCTCTCCAGCAGATAGTCGCGGCTGGTGGTGTATGTTCCAACGTGGGCGTCAGAGAATTGCACGATGCGGTATCCGTCGAAAGCCTCAGGCAAATCGTCAAAAACAAGATCCACGCGCTTGATTTCCAGCTTGTCAAAACCCACGGTGGAGCCATAGACGAGCACGAACCACTGGAATGCCACAAGGACAAGGCCGACATGGTTTCCATAGTTGCGCCTCAGGTGAAACAGATTCTTTATGCCAAGACCGATGACGGAGCAAAGAGCGAACACAAAATTTGGCACAACGAGCAGGCCGATGAGGAACAGATAGAAGTTGAGCACTGTTGTGTCGGCCGGTGCAAAATCCTTATGCGTGGCCATGGCAACCGTGAAGACTGCCATGACAAATCCCGGCAGCCACCACAACATTCGCACCGGCACGCGCCCAATGCGCTTGTTTCTTAGATAGCGCACGTCAACATAAAGGCACGGCAGCACTATCATTATCAGCAAATAAACAAATACTCTGGCTATCATCTATTCTATATTTGCAATCAAGAATTTTCTTATCACAGCTTTTGGCACTCCCCGCCGGCTGGCGTAATCGGCAAGCTGGTCGCCACCAATGCGTCCTACAGAGAAGTATCGTGCCGCAGGATGGGCCATCATAAGCCCACTGACGCTGGCGTGCGGAATCATCGCTCCGTTTTCTGTAAGTTTTATTCCGATGTCACTAAAGCGGATGATGTCGTTCAAGACAAAATTTATCCCCATGTCAGGCAGTGACGGATAGCCCACGGCGGGCCTTATTCCAGCAAACTTCTCGGCGTGCAGCTCATCCATTGAGAGCTGTTCGTCAGGGGCATATCCCCAATACCGGCGGCGCACCTGCTCGTGAAGCAGCTCGGCTGCGGCCTCGGCAAGCCTTGTGGCCAGCAGCCGCGCGGTCATGTTCTGATACTCGTCAGCGGCGAAGTCGGTCTCAAGACCCATGTCGACAGTTGTGGCGAAGATGCCCATGCGGTCAGGTCTGCCTCCTGAGAGCGGTCGGATGAAGTCGGCAAGCGACAGGCATACGCCGCATCTTGCATCCGGGTGCTGTTGCCTCAGCATTGGTATCGTCACGCCGTCAAATCGTATATCGTCGCCGTCGGAGTTTGCTGTGCCGAGCATGAATAGCGCATGTACACCGTAGCGGTGTGCCCATCGGTCGAGAAACATCATGGCCTCGTCGCGCAGCCTTTCCTGGCCGGCCTTGTCTTTTACCTGCCAGGCGTAGAAGTAATAGGCCCAGTTGATATAAGGTGTTACCTCTTTTATGCTGTAAGTAAGTTTTCTGCGCATCATTTATTGTGGCAAAACTCCACGGCCTGGCCTTTGTGCCCACTGCCAACACGTCCTCTTTCATAGACCACGTGGCCGTTGCAAATGGTGTGTTCCACCCGCCACTGATAGACGTGGCCTTCCATCGGACTCCATCCGCATTTGCTTTCAATTATGGCAGGAGTTACTGTCCACGGACTGTCCGGCCTCACTATGGCAATGTCCGCCTTGTAGCCCGGTCTGATAAAGCCACGCCGGCATACGCCAAAAAGGCGTGCGGGATTGTGGCACATCAGCTCCACAAGGCGGCAAAGTGTGAGCGTTCCGCAATCGACAAGTTCGAGCATGGTGGGCAGTGAGAATTGTATCATCGGCATGCCGGAGGCAGCACGCACGCACCCTCCCTGCTTCTGGGTCGGCAAGTGGGGGGCGTGGTCAGTGCCTATGGTTGTGATTCTGCCGTCTGTGAGCGCTCTGCGCAGGGCGTTGCGGTCGGCCTCCGATTTGATGGCAGGGTTCACCTTTATCCGTGCTCCCAATCTGGAATAGTCGCTGTCGGTGAAGTACAAGTGCCCCACAACTGCCTCTGCTGTGATATTGGGTGCTTTGCCGAAGAGGTCAAGCTCGCCTGCCGTTGAGACGTGGGCGACATGGAGGCGTGTGCCATACTTCATGGCCAGGCTAACGGCCTGCTGTGTGCTGGCGAGGCAGGCTTCAGAACAGCGTATCCAGGGATGGAATGCCACGTCCGGATCGTCGCCGTAGCGGCTGCGGGCTGCTGCCATCCTGGCATTTATGATATTGGTGTCCTCGCAGTGCGCCATCAGCGGCAGAGTGGCCGACCTGAAAATGCGCTCCAGAGATTCCGTCCTGTCCACAAGCATATTGCCTGTAGAGAATCCCATGAAGAGCTTGATGCCGGGAATCCTGCTGCCGTCGAGGCTGTCAAAAAGATCTGTGTTGTCGTTGGTGGCGCCGAAAAAAAACGAGTAATTCACGTGGCTCTCCTGTGCTGCACGGCAGAATTTGTCATCAAGAGCCTCCAGCGTGGTGGTCTGCGGCACGGTGTTGGGCATATCAAAAAATGTCGTCACCCCTCCGGCCGCCGCCGCCCGGCTCTCGCTTTCTATGTCGGCCTTGTCTGTCAGCCCCGGCTCGCGAAAGTGCACGTGGCTGTCTATGACACCCGGCATGACGTAGCACCCAGTGGCGTCAATCACTCTGTCAAATGGTGCCGTTGGGGTGCTGCCGTCCGTTATTATGTCTGCTATCAGGTCATCGTCAACAATGAGCGAGCCTTTAAACTCTTTTGCCTCATTGACAATCGTGGCATTGTGTATTAACAGCTTCATGGCCGGTCAGTGTGAAAAGTTGGCGTTGTTGTCAAGCAGAGCCGTGTCGGCAGACTGCTTGGCTGTGGGGCTGTCTGCAGCCGGAACCGTCTCGCCTTGTGGCTGGCTGTCGCCCGAGGGCGGCACGTCAAAGCCCTGCATTCTGGCCTCGTTCTCACTTGCCGTGCGGTAATATTCCTTGACGTATGGGTTGTTCTTGAACTTCTCGGTGGCCTTGCTCATTATCTGTTCTATCTGCGGCGTAAGTATGGGGTATTTGAAACCGCTTGTAATCATCATAAACACTCCCGGACCCAGCACGTTGTCGAAATTGTCCGATATGAACGTTGTCACCAGCTTGTCTTCGGCCTCGGTTATGCTTGCGGCCTCGCGCAGCAGAGTGTCGTTGATGGAGTCCTCGTCGATGCCGTCGAGCATCATCTGTGCCTGGCGGTGTGACAGTTCGTCCATGCGGTTGGCCAGCTGCTTGTGCTTGTCGAGAAAGACATAGAGCTTCTCGTTAAGTGGAGTGCCGCTGACTTTCTGCCCCGTGTTGTCAATATTTATCATTATGTTGCCCTGCTCAAGCACCACCGGCATCAGCCCCTCGTTGTCCATGAAGAGTGTGGCCATGCGCACCGTGTCGAGTATTCCGTTGAAATGAAACTCGCCATGTATGACAGCACACGAGTCAAGGCTGTGCAACTCGTTGTCTTTCACGGTCTTCAGATACAGCTTGCTGCCGTCAAGCGACGAAACTGATGATGACCCTTCAACATTATACGAGTTGGCGCAGGATGATAGCAATACTGCCGTCAATGCCGCAACAGGTATGATTTTTTTCATAGGAGATTCTGTTTCCATCATTATTTTATACGGCAAATGTACAATGTTATGATGAAGTGAGAAAAAAATTTCATTCAATTTAAAACAAAAACACGGCGATTTAGTTTTTTTTGGCCTCCTTTTCCAGCTCGGCGCCGATGCGGTGGGTGGAGTAGAGCTGCAGAATGGCGCCTGCCAGCAGTGCCACCACCCAATTGTTGTGAACGTAATTAAGATAGTCCCAGAGCCTGAGTCCCATGAAGTTGCCCTGATTGGCAAACATCAGCGCTGCCGCAAGCAGGAAGAAAATATCGCTAACGACCATGATGCGGCGCAGGCGCCGTATTGTCAGATTCTGTCCGTCGTAGGTCTGCTTGAGTTGCATCAGCACGAAGGCGAGCGCGCCAACGGCAAACACATAGGGCGCCCACCTCTGAGCCAAAGCGCCGGCGGCACTGCCCACAACCATGAGTGCCCCTCCGAGCAAGAGGATTATGCTTTCAGTTCTGTTCAGCTGTTTCATCTGTGTATTCTGTTTTTGAAGGCTTGTCGTCGCTCAGCACAAAGATGTCCTCGTCGTCCATCTTCATGAAATAGCGCTCGCGGGCAATTTTCTCTATTGCCTTCGGATCCGAATTGAGATGCCGCAGCTGGGCCTTGTCACGTTCGTACTGGTTGCGGTAGTGGTTTATTTCCGCCTGAAGGTCGTCTATCGTGCGTTTGTTGCGTATGTGGCTCCACACGCTGTTCTCGTCGAGAAACCCCACAATCGCCACTCCCGCCGCAAATACCACAGCGTATTTGAGCCATCTCGACCTGCGGATGCGGCCAGCCATCAGCTTAATGTGTTTCTTCATCTGCGTTTTGTTCGTTCTGAAAGCATGGTGCTCTTCACATAATTGCTAAATGCAAAGATACGTATAAAAAATCACTTCCGGCATCTTGCGCCTGCAGTTTTAGGTTTATTTTAGGATTCCAACACGTGTGGGCAAGCCAAAAGCCTGTGGCCGTTCCGTTGTCTGCGCCGGTGTCGGCCGGCTTAAGCATAGCCGTTGCAGCGTATCCACAGTTTCTGCCATAGCGAGAAGGCAAGCCCCCACAGAGTCTCTGCCGGATAGCGTGAGGCGTAATGCAGCTTGTACTTGAGCTTCCGGGTGTAAAACAGCAAGTTCTTTCCGTGGCCGCGGTCTATGTTGTTCTCGCATCCGAAATTGCCCGAGCGCAGAATCTGCCGCACGACGAACCGGCCGTCGCCGGCCCTGGGCGGAACGGGCAGCATTTGCCGTGGCGCGCCGAACACCTCGCTCATCACGTGCATGACTGCGCCAGCGAAGTCGTAAAGCCCAAGTCTGTGCAGGCATGATATGACAGAGTCAAGCCCGGGTTTCCCGTTGGCGTCATAAGTTTTCAGCAGATAATAGTAGTCAAGGCACTGGCGCAGGCCGATGCCCTCTGAGAACAGGTGGCGGTAGATGTGCAGCAGCATGTAGACAAGGTTGAACTCAACCGTGGGCACGGCTATGCTTCCGGCGCCCTCAGGCAGCTCCACCAGGTTGGCCTGCACTGCGGCTTCTCTTTGCGTGAACCACTTCCTGAAGCGGGTGTTTGCCATCGGAGAGCTGAGCCATGATGGTATGAAATGTATCTCGACAGGCACATCGGCAAACACGGGGAAGTCCGCGTGGTGATAATATGCCCCCTCCTTTGGGAAAAGACTTCTCACATATTTCATAACGGAGCGGTGGCCTCCGCCAACCCACACGTCTATGTCTCCGCTCTGGCGCCGCAGAGGGTCGGGATAATACAGCGCCGCCCCCTGTCCTTTGAGGATGCACGGCTTGAAGCCTGCGGCCCTCAGCATCTCCGCAAGCTCAACACACCGCCTGTTCGACAGTCTGTTGCGCTCTTCTATTTTCATGGTGTCTGCCGCCCAGCGCAAGGCCAGAGGGCGCGGAGGTCTCCGCTCTTCCGGCAGGCGCTCAATGCCTGACGCGCACACCCCCAGCACAGCATGGCTGCGTGCCTTGCTGTAAAGCAGCTCCCACTCCCCCGGTGTCATGCCAGCGGGCGCTTCTTCTGAAGTACCGATGGAATATCTCACAAAATCTATAAATCTGTCGTCCATAAATGCCTTTCCTGTTTTTTGTCATGCAAAGTTACACATTATTTCATACATCACGGTGTCATCGTCCTGTATATTTCCCGCTCCGGCGGGCAGTGGGGTTATATCTTGCATATATTCTTTATATCTTTGTCACCAGCTTGTGCGCTATTGCGGGCTGCAAGCCAAAGTCCGCAATAGCACACAATTTGATGGCAATTAATTTTGAACAGCTACTTAATATGCCGTTTTGCTTGCGGGTTATACAAAAAAAGCGTAATTTTGCAGCCTGCAGATAGGTTATAAAGAAATTATAAGTTCAGATGATTTCCGTAGAGGGGCTCAAAGTGGAGTTCGGCGCAAAGCCGCTGTTCAGCGATGCAAGTTTCGTAATCAACCCCCGCGACCGCATAGCCCTTGTCGGCAAGAACGGCGCAGGCAAGTCAACCATGCTCAAGATTCTGTGCGGCCAGCAGCGGCCCACAGGGGGGACGGTCTCCGTGCCGGCCGACACCAGCGTGGGCTATCTGCCGCAGGTGATGAAGCTTCAGGACAACACCACCGTGCTCGAAGAGACGCGCAAGGCGTTCGCCGGAGTGACGCGGCTGAAGGAGCGCGTGGATGCCATGGAGCGCGAGCTGGCGGGCCGCACTGACTATGAGAGCGACGACTACATGAGGCTCGTGGAGCGCTTTACAACCGAGCACGACCGCTACATGATGATGGGTGTGGAGAGCTGCGAGGCCGATATGGAGCGCACGCTCGTCGGACTGGGCTTCAGCAGAGACGACTTCGGCCGGCCCACGAGCGAGTTCAGCGGCGGGTGGCGCATGCGCATCGAGCTGGCCAAGATTCTGCTCGAGCGGCCTGACGTGCTGCTGCTCGACGAGCCTACCAACCACCTCGACATCGAGAGCATACAGTGGCTGGAGCAGTTTCTTGCGCAGAGCGCAAAGGCCGTGGTGTTGGTGAGCCACGACCGGGCCTTCATCAACAATGTGACCAACCGCACGCTTGAGATAAGCTGCGGACGGGTGATAGACTATAAGGTGAAATACGACGAGTATGTCGTGCTGCGCCGCGAGCGCCGCGAGCAGCAGCTCCGCGCCTACGAGAACCAGCAGAAGGAGATTGCTGACATGAAGGACTTCATTGAGCGCTTCCGCTACAAGCCCACCAAGGCTGTGCAGGTGCAGAGCCGCATCAAGCAGCTGGAGAAGATAGTGCCGATAGAGATTGACGAGGTTGACACCTCGGCCATGCATCTGAAGTTTCCGCCATGCCTGCGCAGCGGCGACTTCCCCGTGATATGCGACGACGTGCGCAAGGACTACGGACGGCACACCGTCTTCGACCACGTGTCGCTATCCATACGCCGCGGCGAGAAGGTGGCCTTCGTGGGCCGCAACGGCGAGGGCAAGTCAACGCTCGTGAAGTGCATCATGGGCGAGATACCGTTCAGCGGCACTCTGAAGATTGGTCACAACGTGCAGATTGGCTACTTTGCCCAGAACCAGGCGCAGCTGCTCGACGAGCGTCTCACCGTGTTCGACACCATCGACAGCGTGGCGCGGGGCGAGATACGCACCCGCATCAAGAACATATTGGGCGCCTTCATGTTCGGCGGCGAGGCCTCCGACAAGCGCGTGGGGGTGCTCAGCGGCGGCGAGCGCAGCCGCCTGGCCATGATCCGCCTGCTGCTGGAGCCTGTCAACCTGCTGATACTCGACGAGCCGACGAACCATCTTGACATGCAGTCGAAAGATGTGCTCAAGGAGGCCGTCAGGGCCTTCGACGGCACAGCCATCATCGTGAGCCACGACCGGGAGTTTCTCGACGGTCTCGTCACCAAGGTGTATGAGTTCGGCGGAGGCCGTGTGCGCGAGCATATCGGAGGCATATACGATTTTCTTCGCCACCGCGACATTGATTCGCTCGACTCGCTCGGAGCCGCCGCCAACGCTGCGCCGGCAGCGGCTGCCGTCCGCGAGGCGGCGCCCACTGCGCCAGAGCACTCACGCCAGGACTACACTGAGCGCAAGGAGGCGCAGCGCCGGCTGCGCAAGGCCGAGCGGGCGGTTGAGGAGTCGGAGGCAAAGATAGGCCGCATGGAGTCAAGGCTGAAGGAGCTTGACGCCCTGCTCTGCGACCCGGCCAACGCTTCAGACATGGAGCTGGTCAGCGAGTACACATCCGTGAAGAAGGACATGGAGGCCGAGGAGGAGCGCTGGACAGCCCTCTCTGAGGAGCTGGAGGGCCTGCGCACCTCTATCTGACACCTGCTGCGGCGGTGCGTAGGCCGCCCCGGACAACCCGAATGGAACCAAAACCAGATACAATAATTTAATAAAAACAATCATGAACATCAAAAGACTAATTCCGGCAGTGGCCTTTGCCTCAATGGCTGTCGTGGCAGCGGGGCAGGGCACTCCCGGCACTGGCATCGACCTGACCAACCTTGACACGAGCGTCAAGCCGTCGGAGAATTTCTACCAGTTTGCCTGCGGCGGATGGATGAAGAAGCATCCGCTGCCCGCCGCCTATTCGCGCTATGGCAGCTTTGACCAGCTGGCCGAGAACAACAACAAGCGCGTCAACACCATCCTCAACGAGCTGAAGACAGGCTCTTATGCCGCCGGCACCACCGAGCGCAAACTCAGCGACCTCTACAAGCTGGCCACAGACTCCGTGCGCCGCAACAAGGATGGAGTCAGCCCGCTCATGCCCACAATCAAGAAGCTCGAGGAGGCCAAGACCGTTGAGGAACTCTTTGCCGTGCAGCTCGGCCTCATGCCCTACGGCGACAATGAGTTCATCGGCATCTACATCGGCGCCGACGAGAAGAACGCCACCCGCAACATCGTCAATATTCTGCAGAGCGGCATAACGCTCGGCCAGAAGGAGTATTACCTCGACACCGACACGGCCACAACCAAGATACGCGAGGCATACAAGAAGCATATCGCGCGTATGTTCCGCCTGTTCGGATTCAGCGAGGCGCAGGCCGGCCGCAAGATGCAGAACGTGATGAAGCTCGAGACGGCGCTGGCCCGTGTGTCGAAGTCGAGCACCGAGCTGCGCGACCCGCAGGGCAACTACCACAAGATGACTCTCGCCCAGTTTGACGCCGCTTATCCGCACATCAGGCTTCAGCGTCTTATGGGAGCCATCGGCGTGGGCCCGGAGCTGCTTTCAGAGCTTGTGGTCGGCCAGCCGGAGTTTGTGGCCGGAGCCGACAGCATAATAGCCTCGATGACTGCCGACGAGTATCGCGACTACATGGAGTGGGGGCAGATAATGAGCGCGGCCAACTATCTGAGCGATGAGGTGGTGGCCGCCCACTTCGACTTCTTCGGCAAGACCATGTCGGGCCGCAAGGAGAATTTCCCGCTCTGGAAGCGCGCCACCACGCAGGTGGAGAACCAGATGGGCCAGGCTCTCGGCAAGATTTATGTGGAGAAATACTTCCCGGCATCGTCAAAGGAGCGCATGAAGACCCTCGTGCGCAACCTCCAGCTCTCGCTGGCGGAGCGCATCAAGGCGCAGAGCTGGATGAGCGAGGCCACCAAGCAGAACGCCCTCGACAAGCTCAACGCCTTCTACGTGAAGATCGGCTATCCCGACAAGTGGACCGACATGACCGAGCTTGACATCGACCCCGCAAAGTCTTACTACGACAACATCAACGAGTGCAACCGCTTCTGGACAAAGTGGAGCGTTGACCACAAGGCGGGCAAGCCCGTTGACCGCGACGAGTGGTTCATGTTCCCGCAGACTGTCAACGCCTACTACAACCCGACGACCAACGAGATTTGCTTCCCGGCAGGCATACTGCAGCCGCCATTCTTCGACCCGGAGGCCGACGACGCCTTCAACTACGGCGCCATCGGAGTGGTGATAGGCCACGAGATGACCCACGGCTTTGACGACTCCGGCCGCCATTACGACAAGAACGGCAACATGAACGACTGGTGGACGGCGTCTGACGCGGCCAACTTCACCGCGCGCGCCGACAAGTATGCCGACTTCTTCTCGCAGATAAAGGTGCTGCCCGACCTCAACGCCAACGGACGGCTGACACTCGGCGAGAACCTTGCCGACCACGGCGGACTGCAGGTGGCCTGGTATGCCTATAAGAACGCCACCGCCGCGGCGCCACTGCCCGCCGCCGACGGCTTCACGGCCGACCAGCGCTTCTTCCTGGCCTACGCCGGAGTGTGGTCTGCCAACATAACCGAGGAGGAGATACGCAACCGCACCAAGAGCGACCCCCACTCGCTGAACCAGTGGCGTGTGAACGGTGCGCTGCCTCATGTCGATATGTGGTACGAGGCGTTCGGCGTGAAGCAGGGCGACAAGATGTTCGTTCCCAAGGCCGAGAGGCTTGAGCTTTGGTAAGACCGCGCCTGCGCGATCAGTCGCATGGAGCAATGGCTACAGCCGCTGTCCGCACCGCCGGACGGCGGCTTTTTGTTTGCGCCGGAGCATGGTGTGTGCGATGTCTGTGCCAGTGCCGATGAATGCGTGCGGACGGGGAAGCCTTGCCCAGGGGTGAATAAATCCGCCGCTGCTTACTTGCAAATATGCAACTAAAAAGCTCCGGCGGCCATGTCGTTTTAACACACCTGCCGTATCGCTTTGCAATATAGGCCATATCGGTCTCTGAAAAGGCCTATATCGGAGGCCGAAACGGGCCATTTTGCACTGCAAAATGGCCCGTTTCGTATATTGTTGAGGCTCAGGCGGTTGTGTTGCGTGGCAATTCTTTCGCCTTTTAACTTAATTGTGTTAAGTGGATGATCATAAAAGAGCACCTGCAAAGTATGCAATATCGATTAATTTTGAACAGCTACTTAATGCCGCACGGCATTCCCGCAGGCCGTGGCGGTGGCGTTCCGGCCCGGCTCTCATGCGGCTGCCGGTGGCAGAGGCGGTCACTCGTTCAATGCTCCGCAGTGGGGGCATACGCCCTTTTCGGGCATTTTCGCCCCGCAGTTGCCGCAGATGTAGCGGCAGTGGCTGGCCTTGAGATAGCGGCGCAGGGCAAAGGCGGCGTAGAGCGCGAAGAGCGGATAGCCCACATAATAGAGCGTGGAGATGCTGAACACCACGTAGGCTATGGCGCACACGGCCGCCAGTCCGCAGAGGTAGAGCGTGGCGTCGGCGGGCGGCAGCTGCTTGAACGTCTCTTCGGCGGCGGCCATGCCCACAATGATTATGGCCCATACCATCGATATGAACAGGCCGAGATGGAGCGGCAGTGCGAACGGATTGAGCGACGGGTGGTAGTAGAAGTGGCGCCACGACTCAGGGGCGAACATCTGGATGGAGGCGTAGAGCGTGGCAGCCGCAGCCACGGTGAGCGCCAGCATGGTGGGGTAGAGGGAGTCTATGTCGCGGAAGTGCACGATCCTGGCGTTGCGCCTGAAGAGCATCCGCAGCCCGTAGAACGCGCCGAACACGACGATGATGGCGAGGAACAGCAGCAGGTGCACATCGGAGAAGGTGCTGATGAACTGCGAGATGTAGTTGTCTGGCTCTACGCCCGGCAGCATCCTGCTCTCGCGTATCCAGCCCTGGGTAATCTGGTCGCGGGCTATTTTCACCCACACGGAGTCTATCGTGTCGTGCGGCATGGTCATAAAGTCGGCCACGACCACGCAGTCGCCCCTGCGCACTGTCACGGAGTCGAACGGCAGCTCGTCTGGCGCCTGGCACACAAGGCGCAGCGAGTCGGCGCTGACAATGAAGTTGTAGTTTTGCGAATAGTGGTGTGTGGTGGAGAAAGAGATGGAGTCCACCTGGCGTTTTGTGAGGTCCCAGGCATCGGGCGTGGGGCTGTCCTGGTTGTAGCAGGCCGCGAGCAGCGGCAGAAAGAGCGCAATGAGTGCCGCCGCGCGCAACTGTCTGCGTGCGGCGGCTGCCAGGGCGGCTGCCGCTCTTGCCATTTTGTGCGGTATGTTCATGTTCTGTTGTTGTTTTTGTCATGCCCTGCGGCATAGACGTTCATCTGGCAGCGGCGGCAGTCGAACTCCAGACGGAAGCGCCGGCCGTCGGGCAGCGCGAGTGACAGCGGCTCCTGCCACTGTGGCTTGCGGCCGCCCCGCCGCTCGCAGAAGCCCAGCTCGTGGCGCAGGCAGTAGCGGCACTGCATGAGCACTGCGCCCTGCGGCTCGTGCTGCTCGAAGGCGTCGGCCACGGTGCCGAGTCCGTGGGCGGCGTAGAAACGGCGTGCCTCGCCGTTTGACACATTGTACAGATAGTCCGGGCCGGCGTAGTGTGGCACGGCTGCGCCCGTGTCGGGGCGTTTCCTGCGGGTGGCGGCCAGCTGGGCGGCGGTCTCTTCCTCAAGCCGCAGCACGGCCTCGCGCCGTGCGGCTGCGAGAGCGCTCGACGGTATGAACAGGTTGAAGCCCTCCGGCAGGCTCACCTCGGAGCATTCGTAGCGTGTGCCGCCCAGCCGGGTGAGCTGGCGCACAATGTTGTCGCGCTGGGGCGAGCGGGCCTCCTGGCACTCCGCCTTTATGGTCACGCAGACGGACGGCCCGCCTCCGCAGATGGCCGCCGTCAGCCCGACGCCGCCGTCGGTCTCGCCCAGACTCATGCTCAGCGGCACTTTGCGCACGGAGCTTTCGCCTGACAGCATCCGCTCGAACGCCTGGTCGTTGTTGCGGTAGAGGGCGGTGCCGGGGCGCAGTCCTGCGGGCATTTTCAGCGGGAAGAGCCTGTTGTTCTCAGCTCTGTTGACGCGGAAGCCCTCAAGCCGCCCCTCTGTGTTGACGAAGCAGAGGCCGTCGCCGTTGGCGAACGGCGCCACGCCGGCCACGGTGAGCCACGCTCCGCGAGTCTCCTTGACCCGGCCCACAAACTCGCCGCGGGCCTTGGGCGTCTCTGTCGAGGCCATGCCGGGCTGCCGCCCGGTGGCGAAGTAGGTTGTGAAACCGCGGTTGAACGTCTTCTCCAGATTCGGCTCGAAGGCGTAGCGGCACACGCCGTAGGATGCCCTGCGGTACTGTCCGGGGTGCTTTCTCACAATGTCGTTGAGCCTGCGGCTGTATGCAGCCGTGACGTTCTTCACGTAGGCGGCGTCTTTCAGGCGTCCTTCAATCTTGAATGATGTGGCGCCGGAGCTGACAAGACGCTCAAGATTGGCGCTCTGGTTCATGTCTTTCAGCGACAGGTAGTAAGCGTCTGGGGCCACTTTGTGGCCCGAGGCGTCGCACAGGCTGAACTTGAGGCGGCAGAACTGGGCGCACTCGCCCCTGTTGGCCGAGCGGCCGAAGCAGTGCTGCGAGGCGTAGCACTGGCCGCTGAAGCTCACGCACAAGGCTCCGTGTACGAACACTTCAAGCTCCACGTCGGGCACGGCGGAGTGGATGGCGGCAATCTCGTCGGCCGAAAGCTCACGCGCCAGCACCACGCGGCTGAAGCCGCAGCCGCGCAGCCAGGCCACGCGGCCGGCCGTGCGGCAGTCGGCCTGGGTGCTGGCGTGGGCGGCCATGGGGCTGTCCTGCAGCATCCGGGCCACCGCCATGTCCTGCACGAGCACCGCGTCGGCGCCTGCCCTTTCTATTTCTGAGAGTGTCCGGCGCACGCTTTCAAGCTCGGAGTCATACACGATGGTGTTAAGCGTGACGTAGACTCTCGCCCCGAAACCGTGGGCATAGCGGCACAGTGCCTCGATGTCGGCTGTGGAATTGCCCGCCGCCGCCCGTGCGCCGAAGCGCGGCGCGCCGATGTAGACGGCGTCGGCCCCGTGGTCGATGGCGGCGATGCCGCATTCAAGGTCGCGTGCCGGCGCGAGTAGTTCAAGTTCGGTCATAGTCTGTTGCGGTCTGTTGCCTGTCGGCGTTGGTTCTTCTTTTGTCATCCGATGCGGCTGATGTCATACGGCGTTTCCTGGTAGACGTAGTAGTTGATCCAGTTGCTGTAAAGCAGGTTGGCGTGCGCGCGCCACGTGACGAGGGGCGGGTTGGCGGGGTTGTCGTCCTGATAGTAGTTAACAGGCAGGCTCACATCGTCTCTCACACCGCAGTCGCGGCGGTACTCTTTGTCAAGAGTGTCGGGCGAATACTCCGGATGCCCGGTGATGTAGAACTCTCTTCCGCCGCGCGCCATCACCATGCCCACGCCGCATTCGGCAGAGTCTGCGATAAGCTCCACGTCGGGGCAGGCCTCGATGTCGGTGCGCCACAGTTCGGTGTGGCGGCTGTGCGGCATGCAGAACACATCGTCGAAGCCGCGGAAAATGGGCAGGAGCGGCTTTAGCGGACGGTGGCGGAACACGCCGAACATCTTCCGCCGGAGCGGATGCTTGGGTATGCCGTAGTGGCAGTAGAGCGCGGCCTGCGCGGCCCAGCAGATGTAGAGGGTGGACGTTACGTGGGTGCGCGCCCAGCGCATTATGCCGCTCACCTCGTCCCAATACGTCACCTGCTCGTAGTCGTATGTCTCCACGGGTGCGCCGGTGACAATCATTCCGTCGAACTTCTCGTCCTTCATCTCGTCAAAGTCGCGGTAGAACATCATCATGTGCTCTATCGGCGTGTTCTTCGGCGTGTGGCTCTTGAGCTTCATGAAGCTCACGTCCATCTGCAGCGGAGTGTTCGACAGCAGGCGCACAAGGTCTGTCTCTGTCGTTATTTTCAGCGGCATGAGGTTCAGAATCACAATCCTCAGGGGGCGTATGTCCTGCGCCGTGGCCCGCGATGTGTCCATCACGAAAATGTTCTCGCTCTTCAGCAGTTCTATGGCAGGAAGCCTGTCTGGCAGTCTTAACGGCATTTCTTCATTCCTTTCTTTGTTTTGTTCCTTTCTGCAAAGGTACGAAAAAAACGCCATAGAGCAATTCTTCAGGTCTCAGTTTCTGCTGTTTGCCGCTGCAGGAAGCTGTGACAACGCGGCGCTGAAGGCGGTAAAGAACGCGCGCGGAGCAGAAAAATTGCGGAAAGATGCCGGCAATGACAATTTAAAATGGTATCTTTGCATCCCGGAAGCATGTCTTTCAGAAGCGTCCGTCTTTTCATCTCAGGGAGCATTGCGAGTTTTCAAGCACATAGTGAACATTGTGATATGGACTTTGGTAGGTCTGTATGCACTTGTTGTTGTGCTTCTGCATATCCCGTCGGTGCAGCGTTTCGTAGGCTCGGGCGTGGCCGGGGAGCTTTCGGCCATGCTTGGAACGGAGGTGAGCGTCGGCCGTGTTGAGCTGGGCTTGTTCAACCGCCTCATTGTTGACAACGTTCTTGTCAGAGACCAGCAGGGCCATGAGATGGTAAGGTCGGCCAGGCTTGCCGTCAAGATTGAGCTGATGCCGCTGGGCGAGGGCCGGATAAGCGTCGCCTCGGTACAGGTGTTCGGCACCCACGTGAGCCTCTACCGCCGGTCGGCTTCGGCAAAGCCCAACTGGCAGTTTGTGCTCGATTCGCTGGCGTCGGAAGACACCACATCTGCCGGATGGAGGCTCGACCTGCGTGTCAATTCCTTGATAATGAGGCAATGCAGCTTTAGATACGACCGCCTTGACGCCCCGCAGACGCCAGGAAAGCTGAACGCGGACCATCTGAGCGTTGACGGCGTCAGCGCGTATGCCAAGTTGAACGCACTGACGCCAGACACTATAGACATTGAGATAAGACGCCTGGCAGCCAAGGAGCGGTCGGGGCTCGCCGTGGAAAGGCTCTCTTTTGCATTTGCCGGGAACAGAAGCGGGTGCCGCCTTGACGGCTTCAGGCTTGAAATGCCGGCCTCGACACTTGCCGTTGACAGGCTTGAGGCCACTTACCGGTCTGACAGCAGTGGCGTGGTCATGCCCACACTTGAGTTCGACGGCAGGCTCGGGCCTACTCGCATCGCGCTTTCCGACCTGGCCTTTCTCGCCCCGGCTTTGAGGAAGGTGGACACTGCGGTCGGCCTTTCAGCGTCATTCCACGGAACGGGCACGCTTCTGTTTGTGCCCGAAATAAGGCTGTTCTCCGAGTCCGAAGGCCTTGACCTGACTGCAGACGGGTGGGTGAGGAACTGGCAGAACCGTCCGCTGTGGCATCTGAATGTTGGCAGGCTCAGACTGCCGGAAAAGGCGTTGGCGCTGGTTTTGCGCCATGCCGCCCCGCAGGAAAAGAGCGTGGCCGCCGCCGTTTCTGCCCTTGGCGATGTCAGTCTCAGGGGAACTGTCGGCGCGTCGGCAGGAGAAGTGGTGGCCGCCACATGCCGTATGGCAACTGCCGCCGGGCAGCTTGATCTTGATTTCTCATTGTCAGGCGACAAAACCTTTGCCGCTGAGGTTGAGACAGAGGGCTTTGATGTAGGAAGAATAGTTGGCGGCAAGCTGGGCACCGTGGCCGCCCGTCTGAAGGCTTCAGGCCGCATCGGGCGGAAAGAGGTGGCAAATCTGGGCGTCAGAGGCACTGTGGCCAGCATGTTTTACAATGGCTACGACTTCAAGAACATTTCTGTGGACTGCAAAATCGGCGGGGAGAGCCTGTCGGGCCGTGTCGAGATGAATGACCCCAACGCCACGCTGGCCGTTGAGGGCGGGGTGGACAAAAGCCGGGGCGGCACTTCGGTGGAGGTCAAGTCGGATGTGGCCGTGTTGCGCCCCAAGGCAGTGAATCTTACAGACCGGTGGGGCGACGCTGCCATAAGCATGGCCGTCGGCGCCGATTTCTTTGCGAGCGGGCTTAACGATGCCAACGGGCGGCTGAGCGTTCGCGGCCTGTCGATGGTCTCGCCTGAAGACACTTTCCGTCTGGATTCCGCCGTCCTGACGTCCGGCTTTGCCGATGGGAGGCACTTCCTCACCATGCGCAGTGATTTTGGCAGGGCCGAGCTGAACGGCGTTTTTGAGTACAATACCTTGCCGCAGAGCTTTGTCAACTTCATCGGCGACAAGCTTCCGACGCTGCCAGGGCTGCCGAAGGTGCGGAAGGCTTCAACCAACAACTTCGAGATCAGTGCGGACATAACCGACAGCCGGTGGATAGAGAAACTGCTGGGGGTGCCTTTGCGGCTTGCGGAACCGTTCTCGCTGTCGGCCTCGGTGGACGATGCGAGGCGCGACATATCCCTGAACTGCCGCGTGGGCAACTTCTCATATGACAACGGCGAATACCGTAACGGCAGCGTTGTCATAAAGTCTGTCAACGACACACTGCACTGCGAGGTTGGCGTTGATAAGCTGAACGCGGGCGGACAGGCCATGAACTTGCGGCTGAACGCCAAAGCTGCCGACAACAAGCTGGCCGCATCGCTCGTTTGGGACAATAAGGCTGAGGAACGCTTCAGCGGTGAGTTCAACACCGTCTCGCAGTTCTTCCGCGACGGGGCGGGCCGCCAGGTGGCCTCTGTCAGCGTTCTTCCCTCTCACATCAACATCGGCAGCGCGGTGTGGAGCGTCAAGCCGTCGAGCGTTGTCTATTCCGCCAGAAACATTGCGGTCAATAATTTTGCCATCGAGCACAAAAACCAGCACATCATTGTGAACGGGCGGGCGACGGAAAGCGCCGCCGACTCGCTCACGGTAGACCTGCGCGGGGTTGACGTGGGCTATGTCTTGAATCTTGTTGACTTCCATTCCGTTGAGTTCAGCGGACTGGCCAGCGGCACCGCTTCCGTGCGGTCGCTTTTCGGCGATGTGTCTGCCGGGGCGCGGCTTGAGGTTGACAATTTCAGATTCCAGGACGGGCGGATGGGCGTTCTTCACGCCGGCGTGGACTGGAACCGGCGCGACAACGAGGTCGTTATATCCGCCGTGGCCGACGACGGACCAGACGCAAAGACGTTTATCGACGGCTATGTGTCGCTCAAGCGCAAGTACATCGACCTTGGAATAAAGGCCGACGGCACGCACATTGACTTCCTTGAGTCGTTCACGGGCAGCTTCATGGGTGGCATACAGGGTCAGACCACGGGCAACCTGAGAGTTCTCGGCGAGCTGAAAAAGATAAATCTGGTGGGCAGCGTGGCCGTCAACGGCGAGCTGACTCTGCTGCCAACCAACTGCAAGTACTATCTGCGCGGCGACACCATCAACTTTGTGCCCAACGAGATAATATTCCCCGACGCGCCCATTTATGACATCCGCGGCAACCGGGCCACCGTCAGCGGCAGCCTGCACCACTCGTATCTGAAGAACCTCACATACGACATACGGGTTGACGCGGACAATCTGCTGGCCTACAACACTGCCGACTTCGGCGAAGACTCGTTCTACGGAACGGTGTTCGCCTCGGGGAGCGTCGGCGTAAGAGGCCGTTCCGGCGCGGTTGACATCGACATCGACGTGCGCCCGCGCCCCAACTCCACGTTTGTCTACAACGTAGCCTCGCCCGATGCCATTGCAGACCAGAAGTTCATCAGCTGGAACGATGCCGCCCGGAAGGCCTCAGACTCGCTGGCGCTCAGTCCTCATGCCGCTCCTGCGGCGGAAGAGGAGGCCTCGGACATACACATTAACTTCCTCATCGACTGCACGCCCGACATGACCGTCAGGCTCCTGATGGACAGCCGGACGGACGACTACATCACCCTGAACGGCTCTGGCGCACTGCGCGCGTCGTACTACAACAAGGGCGATTTCAGCATGTTCGGCACCTACAGCATTCTCTACGGCACTTACGGTATAACCATTCAGGACATTCTCAAGAAGAATTTCATTTTCAACGAGGGCAGCTCCATCACCTTCGGGGGCAATCCTTATTATTCGGCCTTAGACCTGCAGGCTGTCTACACTGTCAACGGAGTGTCGCTTTCCGACCTCAACGTGGGCAACAGCTTCACCAACAACACCATTCGTGTGAACTGCATTATGAACATCGGGGGGCAGCCGCAGAAGCCGGAGATAACGTTCGACCTCGATATGCCTACCGTGAGCAGCGACGAGAAGCAGATGATCAGGAGCATCATCAACAGCGAGGACGAGATGAACCAGCAGGTGCTCTATCTGCTCGGCATAGGGCGTTTCTACCCGCAGGGAGCCAACAACTCGGCAGCGCAGAGCGAGCAGCAGAGCCAGACGTCGCTGGCCATGCAGAGCCTGCTGTCGGGAACCATCTCAACTCAGATCAACAACGTGCTCAGTTCTGTCATACAGAGCAACAACTGGAACTTCGGCGCCAATATATCCACCGGCGACGAGGGCTGGAACAACGCCGAATACGAGGGGCTGCTCAGCGGCCGGCTGCTCAACAACCGCCTGCTCATCAACGGGCAGTTCGGCTATCGCGACAACGCGGCCACCACAAACACCAGCAGCTTCATAGGCGACTTCGACATACGCTACCTGCTGAAGCCCAACGGAAACCTGTCGGTGAGGGTCTACAACCAGACCAACGACCGCTATTTCACCAAGTCGAGCCTCAACACGCAGGGCGTAGGACTGATTATGAAGAAGGATTTCGACGGCATCAGGGATCTTCTTAACATCAAGCGCAAGAAGAAGCGCGGCGGCAAGTGAGCCGTTTTCAGGCACTGTTTCCGGTCTGGAAACAGTGTCATTTGTTCTTTCCGAGCAGGCCGCGCAGGGTGAAGTATGCCCACTCCTGCAGGCGGAACAGCCGCCACGACGGCATGGGGCGGTAGCCGAATTTTGCCGCAAGCCTCCTGTCGAGAGCCTTGCGGTCTATTGTGCGCCACACCCTCTCTATTTCTTTTATTCCATACTCTCGCTCGCTTTCTGTCAGCTGGCGGCCGTGGCAGTGGTAGAACATATAGGCGTCAACAACGTTCAGCCACCGCTGGTTCTCGTATTCGGCAATGAGCTTTTGGTCGCCGACGGTGGAAGTCAGGGCGTCACGCATGCTCTCGTTGGCTCTGAGATGGTCGAACCGTCTCACGCTCACGGCGTGGGTCACTGAGTCTGGGTGCTGCAGGTAGTGGTAGCGGCCCGCGCAGCGGCGCACCTCGCGCGAGGCGAGATAGTGCAGGCGCGTGGTGTTGTCGTCGCTGTAGGCGCGGCAGGTGGTGTCGTAGGGAATGCGCTTGTGTATGCCGGCCCGCGTCATGTACACCCCGTGTATGCGCCACGAGAGGCTCAGGCGGAACGCCTCGCGGCCTGTCAGCGCGTCGAACGGCGGCATTTCGTAGCGTTCGGAGCGGTCGGCATACTCCATCACCACGTCGAAGAGCACCGTGTCTGTCTGCGGATTGGCCGACAGCACGGCCACAGCCTGCTCAATGGCGTCGGGCGCGAGCCAGTCGTCGGCGTCGAGCATGCAGATAAGGCTGCCTGTGGCGGTCTGCAGTCCGGCGTTGCGGGCGCGGGCCTGGCCTTGGTTTGTGTCGAGGTGGAGCACACGGACGCGGCTGTCCTTTGCTGCGTAGTCTTGCAGAATGGCCAGTGTGCCGTCCGTCGAGCAGTCGTCAATGCACACGGCCTCAATCTCGCGGTGGGTCTGCGCCAGCAGCGAGTCAACGCACTTGCCTATGGTGCGGGCGGCGTTGTAGGCCGCCACAAGCACTGACACCTTATCCATGCCTGGTGATTTTTTGTTTCAGCTTGTTCCAGAGCGACGTCTTCTTGTAAAGAATATAGAGCGAGCAGGCCGTGCTCACGGCCACTATGGCCGCTCCGGCGGTTATGCGCATCCACATCTGCGGCAGCAGCGTGGCGGCAAACGCGGCCGCGCCCAGCGGCATCTGCAGCAGCGCGTAGCGGCAGACCGGCGCCGACGGCGTGTAGCGGTAGCGCGCGTGGGTGTATGCCAGGGCCATGAGCAGGTCTATGGCGTGGGCGATGGTCAGCGCCACACCGGTGCCGAAGAGCCCCCAGCGGCCGAATCCCCAGATGATGAGAGCCACCACCACCACATCGTAAATGCCCTCAAGAACGAAGTAGGCCAGCGAGTCGCCGTGGGCCAGCGTCATATACTCTACGGGCAGCGACACCGCCTTGAAATACATCGACAGCGCGGCCACCTGTGCCATGGGCACCACCGGGCTGAAGCTGCCGCTGTAGAGCGCGGGCATGAGCAGCGGCAGGGCCGCGACGAGCAGTGCGAGCATGGGAGAGATTATCAGCAGCGACACCTCAATCTGCCTGTTGACGGTGAGCGTGGCCGCCGCAAGGTCTTTGTGTACGGCCGAGAGGCGCGGAAAATAGTCGGTCTCCATGGCCGAGAACACCAGGCCGGCGTAGGTGATGGTCAGCACGTAGCCCGCGTTGTAGAGACCCACGACGTCGAGCCCGGCATTGACGTTGAGGAACGAGCGGATCACCACCTCGGTGCCGCTGCCCATTATGCCGGTGAGGACGAAGGCCACGCCGAGCCTCAGCATGGGCAGCCCCTCGCGCACAACGCTCCTGCCGCCGCTGAGGCTCAGAGGGTAGTAGCGGTAGGAATAACGCAGGGTGAACGCCATGTCGGCCATGGCCACGAGCAGCAGCACGGGCACGATGCCCTGCATACCGAAGAAGAAATAGACGGGCACCGATATTACAAGCGACGCCACGACGCACAGCACCTGAATCACGGCCAGTGCCCGCAGCTTGTGCGCGCCCTTGAGTATGGCGGCCTCGCCGCCCGTTATGGCCATCATGCCCACCACGGGCGACAGCAGCATGAAGTGCAGCGTGTGGTCGCCCCAGGCGAAGGTGTAGTCGCTCAGCAGCGGCCCGAGCACGGCGCAGAGCACCATTCCGGCCATGGCTGTGAGCAGGCTCCACACCCTTACCACCTTGATGAAATGGCTGATGCGGGCGGTGTCGCCGCTGTCGAAGATTTCGGAAATGTGTTTTACGGCGCTGAACGACAGGCCGAGGCTGGTGGCCTGCGACATGAAGGAGATGGTGGAGTTGAAGAGCGACACGAGCCCCATGCCCGACGGACCCAGCAGCAGGGCGGCAAACTTGGTGCGTGCAATGCCCACCAGAATGTTCAGGCCCTGCACGCCGCCGAATATTCCCGTGTATTTCAGCACGTGGCTGTAGTTGTCCTTAGCCTCTTCGTCGACCATCAGATTATTTAACGCGGTTTCCGGTGATTTATTACACAAACCGCTGTTTTTATTTTTACGCCTCAGGTCTGCGCGTTTTGCGTTAACATAATTAAGTTAAAAACAACCGGGCGGGCTGTCTTGTCTAACAGTTTGACAGACAGCGTGTTGCGATATGGGCCGTTTTGCTCTTTGAAAAGGGTCATTTCGGCGTGCGAAATGAGCCATATTAGAATGCGAAAAGGGTCATATTGGAAAACGGTTCGGGTGAGTGTGAAATCTGGCGGGGCGCGGAGCGTTTTTTAGTTGCGTATTTTTAATTATCTTCCGTGGAGACGTTGTGTTGGGGGAAACAACAAATCCCAATAAATGGGGATTGCCCGTGTGCCGTAAGTTTTATACCTTTGCACCCAAATATAGAAAGAAAGCAAGATGCAGAAGCTGACATTAATACAGGTTTTGGCCCTCGCGCTGGCGGCGGCTCCCTGTCTGGCCGCGCCTGGCGGCGCGGCGGCTGGCGGCGCTGATGCCGCCAGAGCGGAGGCGGAGGGCCGTCTGCCGGCCGACACCTCGCGCGTGGTGGACCTCGACGAGGTGGTCGTTGTGGCCCAGCCCAAGGAGAGTTTCCGCCTCAGGCGGCAGCCGCTGGGCAGCACGGTGTTCACCGGCGGCGAGATGCAGAGCCTCGGCCTGCGCAGCCTCAGCCGCCTGTCGGCATACGTTCCGTCGTTTGCCGTGCCCGACTACGGCGCGCGCTACACCTCGTCCATCTACGTCCGCGGCATAGGCTCCAGGGCCGGCGACCCGGCGGTGGGCGTCTATTTCGACAACATACCGCTTGTGAACAAGAGCACCTACAACCGCCACATCTATATGCTCGACCGCGTTGACGTGATGCGCGGCTCGCAGGGCACGCTCTACGGCATCAACGCCGAGGGCGGAATCGTGCGCATGTACTCGCGCAACCCCATGAACTACCAGGGCACCGACCTCAGCGCAAGCGTCGGCTCGGGGCTGGCCGCCAGCGTGGAGGTGGCCCACTACCACCGGCCGGCGGAGAATTTCGCCTTCTCGGCGGCTGCCTTCTACAGCGGGCTGGGCGGATTCTTCGACAACACCAACCTCGGCGGACACGCCGACCTGAGCAACGAGGCCGGCGGGCGGATGCGCTTTGTGCTGAAGCAGGGGCGGCGGCTCACGCTCGACCTTACGGCAGACTATCAGTATGTCAACCAGAACGCTTTCGCCTACGGCGAGTATGACGCCGCGACGGGCGTGTTCTCCGACCCATCGACGACCTGGCCCAACGGCTACCGCCGCCAGATGCTGAACGCGGGACTGAACGTGTCGTACCGCGCGCCGCGGCTCCTGATAAGCTCGGCCACGGGCTACCAGTTTCTCGACGACCTCATGCAGATGGACCAGGACTATCTGCCCGCCGACTATATGCGCCTGGAGCAGCGGCAGAAGCTCAACGTGATAACCCAGGAGCTGACCGTGCGCAACATCACATCAGGCCGCTGGCGCCACACTTCAGGACTCTTCTTCAGCCACCAGTGGCTCGGCACTGCGGCCCCTGTCTACTTCGGCGGCGCGATGAACGAGTTTATCGTGTCGTCCATGGGCGTACCTGCGCCGGTGGCTTCGGCCATGAAGATAACAGACAACAGCGTGCCGGGAGAGTTCAAGACGCCGCAGCTCAACCTGGGAGTCTACCACGAGAGCAACGTGGGGCTGTCCGGCAGGCTCACCCTTACGCTCGGCCTGCGCTACGACCACCAGCGGGTCAAGATTGACTACGACTCCTACTCGCAGTTTGTGCTCAGCGTCAACATGCCGCCGGTGGCTCAGGCCAGCAGCCGCTTCCGCTCGCCGCTGCAGGGCGGAACGTCTGAGGCTTACAACCAGCTGCTGCCCAAGGTGGCTCTGACATACCGCACGGACGGGAGCGGGTCAAACGTCTACGCCGTGGTGAGCAAGGGATTCAGGGCCGGCGGATACAACCTGCAGATGTTCTCTGACATATTCAGGAGCGAGCAGTCGTCGCTCGGCATGAAGCTGATGGGGCTGATGCAGGGCGACATGACGCTTGCGCACAGCGCGGAGGACTACGAGCGGATAAACCGCACCATAACCTATAAGCCGGAGGAAAGCTGGAACTACGAGCTGGGGGCGCACCTGAACCTCTTCGGCGGAAAGGTGCAGGCGGACGCTGCCGCCTATTTCATGAGAATCGACAACCAGCAGCTCTCGGTCATGGCGGGCAACTACGGCTACGGCCGCATGATGGTCAACGCGGGCAGAAGCAGCAGCTGCGGAGTGGAGCTGACGGTGCGCGGCCGTGCCGCCGGCGACCGTCTGGCGTGGACTGTCGCATATGGTTTCACACGCTCCACGTTCAGCCAGTATTCCGACAGCGTGGCGGCGGCAGACGGCGGCGGCAAGGAGCTGCGCGATTACGACGGGAAATACGTGCCGTTCGTGCCGCGCCACACGTTCAGCGCAGTGGCCGACTACCGCATAGACATGCCCGGGCGGCTGCTGCTGAAGTCGCTCACGCTGGGCGCCGACGTCTCGGGCAACGGCAAGACATACTGGGATGCCTCCAACAGCAGCAGCCAGAAGTTCTACGCTCTGCTCGGAGCGCACGCGGCTCTTGACTTCGGCTGCGTCAGGCTCAACGTGTGGGGGCGCAACCTCACGGCAACGAAATACAACACATTCCTCATCGACAGCTCTGTGGACGGCGTGGAGCGCTCTTTTGCCCAAAGGGGCAATCCGGTGCAGGTCGGTGTGGATGTGGGCATGCACTTTTAGGTTTCGCCGCCCATGAGGCGTCGACACACACAGCGGGGGATGCTCCACGACCAGCGGTCATGGCGCGTCCCCCGCTCTTTTTGTGGGTTGCCGATGCGGCGTCTCAGTCCATGTGGAACAGCTCCTCAAGCGGAATGGACACCGGAGAGTTGTCGGGGTTGACCTCCATGATGTCTGCCATCATGTCCCACCACTTCTGTGTTATGGGGTCAACGTTGGTGGTGTCCTGGCTGTTGGTGTCCTTGTCGCACTTCTGGACGGCGAAGAGCAGGTTGGTCTCCTTGTCCCAGAAGATGCTGTAGTCGCTCACGCCCTGGTCCTTGATCATCTGTTTCAGCTCCGGCCAGATGGCGGCGTGGCGTCTGGCATACTCTTTCTCGCATCCCTTTTTCAGGATCATCTTGAATGCAAATCGTCTCATAGGTTGTCAGTTATTTGTAGTTAGACATGAAATATCCTATTCTGTAGATGTTGAACAGGCAGAGATTTGGGCGGCAGACTGTCAGCAGCCGGCGCTCGGCCCGGCCGAAGAGCCTGTGCCACACCTTGATGACGCTCAGCGGAACAGCACGGCGCAGCGCCCTGGTGCTGTCCAGCATTCTGGAGAATCCGGCCAGCTCCTCGCGGAAATCGTACAGGACGCGCAGGTCAAGCTCAATCTTGTTGAGGTATTTCTCGTTGCTCTCGAAGTCGCTGATCACCACCGGGTTGTCGATGTGGCGTATGCCGATGCCCCTCCGTTGCAGCTCTTTGCCGAAGTAGACATCCTCAAAGCGTCTGAACCGCTCGTCAAACCTGCACTCCAGGAATACGTCTCTCGGAATCATGAAGCTCACCGAGCGGAACGACTGATACGGCCTTTTGCTTCTTTCCGCGGCGCTGTGGGCTGTCTCGGCGTTGTGCTCATAGACGAAGCGCAGGTTCCGCCGGAGCTTTTTTGTGGTTCCGCAGGTTATCACTCCGCCGCTTGTCACGCATCCTTCAGTGCGGTTGTCGAGGTATGTCGCGATGAAGTCGCTGCCGTGGAAACCGATGTCGCAGTCAAGGAACAGCAGCCATCGGTATTGGCTCTGCTCCGCCAGAAAGTTTCTTGTGGCCGCGCTTCCGCTGTTCTTGCCCAGCGCGTAGAATCTGCAGTTGGGCATTCCGGCTATCGCGCCGTTGGCTTTCAGCGCGCCGCTGTCTGTGGAGCCGTCGTCGGCCACTATTATCTCATAGCGCAGCCGCGGCACACTGTCGCACAGCGCGAGCAGCTTGCTGACGGTGCCGGCGCACCCGTGGTTGTAGACCGGAATCAGGACTGACAGGCCTTCTTGCATGGTTTCTGGGCTGTTGTTGGGCATTCTGTAACGTTAAGGCAAAAGTAATAAAATAAAATCAAATGCGGAAGTTTAGCCGATATTATTTGGAAATGTTATGACAAAATATTACTTTTGCCGCGACAATAATATAATAAGGTTATGAAAAGACATGCTTTCAGCGCGCTTCTTGTTCTGGCTTTGGCATTCGCCGGCAGTTCGGACGCTTGCGCGCAAATCAATTTGGGAAACATTCTGGGCAATCTCACAGGGAAGAAAGAGGCCGCGCAGCAGCAGTCGCAGGCGTCAGGGCTGCTGTCGGGCATCACTTCGATATTCTCAAAAGACAAGCTCGCGTCGAAAAACAGCATTGTCGGCACGTGGGAATACTCAGAGCCGGCCATTGTCTTCGAGTCAGACAACCTGCTGACCAAGGCCGGCGCCGGGCTGGCCGCCAACAAGATAGAGGACAAGCTCCAGGAGCAGCTGTCGAAGTTCGGCATCAATCCGGGTGCGTTCAGCATAACGTTCAATGCCGACGGAACGTTCACCGAGACCTTTGGCGAAAAGAAATTCAACGGCAAATGGAAAGTGGAGGACTCCCAGCTGCACCTTGTCTTCGGCAAGAAGTCCATTCCCATCAACACGCAGCTGAGCGGCAAGAAGCTCATGTTCGTGACAGACGCGACCAAACTGCTGGACCTTGTGAAGGCCGTTGGCAGCAAATCGACGAACTCAACCATCAGCACCGTCACCACACTGATGAAAGGTGTGGACGGGATGCAGGCCGGACTCACTCTTGTTAAAAAACAATAAATAGCGGCGCCGGGTCTTCTTCATTTCTGGTTTTAGTTGTAATTTTGCACCCGCTTTTACGAGATAATAGCACAATTCAAACCTAACAAACAAAACAACAAATGGCAACAAAAATCAGATTGCAGCGTGGCGGTCGTAAGGGATATGCTTTCTACAGCATTGTGATCGCCGACGCGAGAGCACCACGTGATGGTAAATTTACTGAGAAAATTGGTACTTACAACCCCAACACCAATCCGGCCACAGTAGATTTGAATTTCGACCGCGCCCTGTATTGGGTGGAGACCGGCGCACAGCCCACAGACACTGTCCGCAACATTCTCGGCCGTGAGGGTGTGTATCTTATGAAGCACCTGCGCGGCGGCGTCAAGAAGGGCGCGTTCGACGAGGCTACCGCCCAGAAGCGCTTTGACGCATGGAAGGCCGACAAGGTGAAGGGTCTTGACTCAATCCGCGAGAAAGAGGAGAAAGCAAAGAAGGAAGCCTATGCCAAGGAGATTGAGGCCGAGAAGAAGGTAAACGAGTCTATTGCAAAGAAAGTGGCCGAGAAGAAGGCTGCTGAGGCTGCCGCCAAGGCTGAGGCCCAGCAGGCTGCCGCCGAGGAGGCCGCTGCCGAGACGGCAGAGGCGCCCGCAGAGGCTTAATCGCGGCTTCTTGCAATTAGCCGACAATATGAAAAGGCCGGAACGCATCATGCGTTTCCGGCCTTTTCTTTGTATATTTTTTCGTATTCGCGGGCCACTTTTATGTAGTCGTGGTGCTTCCTGACGTATTCCACGCTTTGCCTTTTCAGCTCCGGAATGACTTCAGGATGGGTGATCAGCCAGACCAGCTTGTCGTAGACGCTGCTGTATGAAGGCTCCACGTTTATTATCGGGCGCAGCGTGTCCTCGTTGATTATGCGGTAGTTTTCCTCCTCGCCGCCGCCGATGTTTATTATGCCTTTCGACATGGCCAGAAGCGCGTTCATGGCCGGAGTGTAGCTGTAGAGCTGGTCGAGAATGGCGTCGCAGTCGTCCATCATCTTGCGGTAGCGGGCGAAAGGCACCGACTCCGCCCTGACAAGTTCCATCTTTCCAGGGTGGTCGCGCATCACGTCGAGTGCGGCGCGGAGCATAATGTCCGTGCCTTTGTATTCGCTGCGTGCCTTGTTGATTCCGATGAACACCTTTACGGGGCCGGTGTGTGCCGGCTCCGTGGCGCGTTCCGTGCTTTCGGCCTTTATCGGGAACGGCACGAAAAACGTGTTGTCGGGAAACAGTGGGGCGTAGCAGCTCCAGTATTCGTAGAGGCCTGTTATTATGCCGTCGCAGTTGTTGGCGATGACTCTGTTCAGAATCTCCTTGTCAGTGCCCTGCCAGTCGGCACGCTCTTTCATGGCGTCGGCGTTGGTGCGCAGCGTGTCGCCAATGTTGAAGTCGCTGTAGCGCAGGTGCCTGCGGCGTATGCAGCAGTCCACCCAGTACCAGTCCATGCCGAATCCGCCGAGAAACATCCGCCCGTTGTGCCTGCGCAGGTACTTGTAGATGGGGAAAAGCCTCTCTGCCTTGAGGTCGACGAACATCGGATTGATCAGCTGCACGACGTCATAACCGCGCAGCAGCGGCAGCAGCGCGTATATTTTTGCCAGCAGCAGCGGGCCGCCCAGGCGGCCCCGCCAGCGCTTGAGCGAGATGTCGCGGGGATAGTTTTTCCAGTAGTCGCCGTTTGAGGCCACTGTCACCTTGTGGCCCAGTGCCCTCAGTCCTTCGGCCAGTGTGGCGTGAACATTGCTGTATTCGCCGAGTAAAAGTATCTTCATTTCCTTGTCTTGTTTTTCAGGATGCCGTTCAGCAGCGCAAGGCCGGTCTTGCTGTTGGCGAGCCTGCTGAAGGCAACATATTTCAGTGAGTAATTGCGCCGGGGCAGCGGGTATAGTCCGGCGGCCCTGAGGCGCGCCGTCCGCGCCGCCAGCTGGCTGCGCGACGAGGTCAGCGTGATGGTGTTGTAGAGGTAGTCCATGGTCAGCTGGGCCACCCTGCGGCCCAGCGCCCCGGCCTTTTCAGCCGGCAGCGTGGCCGCAACCGAGCTGAGGCGCAGTATTATCCGCTCAAGGTCGTTGAGGCGTTTCAATATGTGCTTTCTGTCCTTGCGGCTCATTATCGAGCTGTCGCGCAGGCGGTAGAAGTAGGCCTTGCTGTCCGTTTGGAATATTCTTGAGGCGTTCAGCAGGAGCAGCGGGGTGAACTCTTCGTCCTCGTGCAGCAGGCCGGGAGTGAACCGCAGGCCGCCGAGCAGGCTGCGTCTGAACACATAGCCCCACGCGGCCGCCTTGAGGTTGGCTCCGGCCAGGAGCGCGGTGCCGTCGGTGAGGCGCGGTCGCGCGACAGCCGGCACGGCGCCCTCGTGGCTCACGCGGTCGAACATCACCACGTCAGGCGCGTTGAATCTCACGATGTCGAGGCACTGCTCATAGGCTTTCGTCACCAGACGGTCGTCGCCGTCGACAAACTGCACATAGCTGCCCGAGGCGATGCCCAGCCCCGCGTTGCGCGCCTCGCTCAGCCCTTTGTTGGGCTGGCGGATGTAGATGATGTCGTCGGCATAGTCGGCCAGAGCCGGCGCCGGACTTGTAGCGGAGCCGTCGTCAACCACTATCACTTCGCGCTCGGAGCGGCTCAGCGACAGGGCGAGGATGCTGTCGAGGCATTCCCGCAGCCATTCCGCAGGCAGGTTGTAGAATGTTATTACGAAGCTTATCAGCGGAGTGTTTCTGTCTGGCATGGTTTCTGACTGGTGCGTTTGTCTGTGTCTGTTTGCCGTGACGGCGCGTCTCCTGTCGGCGGAGCCGGTGCCATGGCGTGGCGCCGGCTGCCGGACGCCAATGCAAAATTACAATTTTATTGTCAAACAGCGTGCTTTTGCGCTTTGTTTTTACTCACTCTTCTTCTGATTGTGCGCTTCTGCCGGCGTCTTGATTGCTGTTTTGCCTCAGCGTAGCTCCGCCGCGCTTTCTCCATGGCGGGCTTCTCCACTGATGGCAGACGGGAGAGGGGGCTTCGACGGTGGCGCATGATCAGCCTGGGCTCTGATGGCGGACTGGGGGTGAAAGGCTCTGGAAACCGGGGAATGCGGTTCGGCTGGCAACTGAATTTTAACACTTCGGAAATTGGTGAAATAGAGAAAATCTGGCGGATTCAGCCGCCTCATTTGGCCGGAAAAACCTTTCAGTTTTGCAATATTGGTCGTCTCGCAATGCAATATGGCCTATATTGCATTGCGAGACAGGCCATATTGGAGGGCGAAACGACCCTTTTCGCAATGCAAAAACGGCTGTTTCTGGGCTGGAAATGGCCATTACGAGAGCTGAAAAAGTTGCACACCATGGCTTATAAGACTTCTAAGTCCTATAAGTCCAATGAGTTACGATTGCACACTCGGGATTGGCGTATTTGCGGCCGTGGGCAATTTGTTTTTCAAATACGCGAAATTTCAGGGGTATAGACGTTCCGATTTTTTAACTGATGCTAATAATGCTTAATCCGCTGAGGCGTGTTCCGCCCCCGCACACCTGCGCTTCGGCGCGGCGGCCTCTCCCCCGCTGGGAATATTGGAGAGGGGCAGCCTCCACGGCCTGTTTGGGCGTATCTCAGAACGAGCCGAACAGGTTGCGCTTCTCAAACAGCCGGACGGCGGACTCTTCGAGCGGCGTGCGCTTCACAATCTCGTTGTCGTGCCAGAAAGAGTCGTCATATCCCTGTGAGTCGATTTTGTTCTGCAGGTTGTCGTAGAAGCTCAGGCGGGAGCGGCTCCGCGTCTTGCCGCCGCCCACGTTGAACATCAGCGACCTTACACGGTTGCGCCTGCCGTTTGACATCAGCGACACGGAGATGCTGACAGACTCCACCTCGGAGAAGCCGCCAGAGACGTCGAACGTCTCCTCAAACGTCATTTCGTCCACCGGCACAATCTCGCGCTGCCCGCCGACGTCATTGAGCACGCGCATATTGCGGCCGCGGCCCTTGCAGCGCAACACTCTGTAAGTGCGGGCGTCAACGTAGAGGGTGCAGTCGAGTATGGGGCGGTCCACACCTTTTCTCGGCTTGAAGCGCAAGATGTGGATGGTGCGTCCGTCGCCGCTTATTGTGCTCATTGTCACTTTGTAGAACTCGGAAAAGTTGTCAACCAGTGGCATCACGTCCTGCCAGAACAAGGGCGCCCGGCCTCCAACGATCTCTAACTGTGAGTAGGTGAAGAAGTTTGCAAAGTAGGAGAACGTGTTCACACTGTCGGATCCCAGCGCGGCGTAGCGGCCGTATTGCAGCGAAAGGTCGCCGAGCGCCACTGCCGCCCGCCCGCTGAAGAAGGCCTCGAGCACCTCGCTGCACTCGCTGCCGACAAACGCTGTCTGCCTGTAGAAGAACGTGGCCTTGTGGCGCCGCCGCTTCTTCAGCTGCCGCCGGGCCTCCTTTATGACCGCCCTCACCACCTTGCTGGCAGGATAGACAACCACTTCGGAGAGGCTGACAGCCATCGGATGCAGCCTCAGCGACCCGCTGACGGCCATGGCCGGAACAGTCAGCGGCGAGTAGCCCACAAACGACACGCTGACGCTCTCGAGCGAGTCGCACCCAATGCTGAACCAGCCCTCGGCGTTGGTGACGGACCGCAAGCCGCCCTGTGTCCTCACGCTTGCGAACGGCAGCGGTCTGCCCGTGTCGGCATCGATTACCCGTGCCTCCCATGCGGCGGCGCGGCAGGTCATGGCGCCGGCTGCCGACAGCACCGCAAGCGCCAGCAGCAAGGCTGCGGGGCTAAGGCAGAAGTGGGTTGCTTTCCTCATTGTCGCACGAATGTTTTTTATATCTGTTTCTGTTATGGATAACGCTCTCAGCCCTGAATTATTGTTGCGGCCCGGAGCGGAGAGCTTCTTCAGGGGGGGGCTTTGTCTCAGCCGGTTTCGCCCCTGACTGTTTTCAGGCGGGGGCTGACGGTCGGGCTTGGAATGAAAAAAAAACGGCGCCGCTCCTCACGGAGAGACGCCGCAGCTACAAAGATATTGAAAAATTTATTTAGTGTTATGACATGAATCCGAGCAAAGCTCCGGCCGCCACTGCCGATCCGATGACGCCGGCCACGTTGGGACCCATGGCGTGCATGAGCAGGAAGTTGTGGCGGTCGTACTCCAGACCGAGGTTGTTGCTTATGCGCGCACTCATCGGCACGGCCGACACTCCGGCGTTTCCGATAAGCGGGTTGAGCTTCTTGTCGCGCGGCAGGAAGATGTTCATCACCTTGACGAAGAGCACACCGCTGGCCGTGGCCACCATGAACGAGAACGCTCCGAGGATGAAGATGTAGAGAGTGTTGACCGTGAGGAACTCGCTGGCCTGTGTGGAGCAGCCCACGGTGAGGCCGAGCAGCATCACCACGATGTCGTTGAGAGCCGAGCCGGCGGTCTTCGCAAGGCGCGTGGTCTTGCCCGACTCCTTGAGCAGGTTGCCGAAGAAGAGCATGCCGAGCAGCGGCAGGCCTGAGGGCACGATGAAGGTGGTGAGCAGCAGTCCGATGATGGGGAAGAGTATGCGCTCCGTCTGGCTCACCTGGCGTGCGGGCTTCATGCGGATGAGACGCTCCTTCTTGGTGGTGAGCAGGCGCATGAGCGGCGGCTGGATGAGCGGCACGAGTGCCATGTAGGAGTAGGCGCACACGGCGATGGCTCCCATGAGGTTGGGACTGAGCTTCGACGAGAGGAATATGGCCGTGGGGCCGTCGGCTCCGCCGATGATGGCGATGCCCGCAGCCTGGTTAGGCTCGAAGCCCATTGCCAGAGCCACCATGTAGGCTCCGAAGATGCCGAACTGGGCGGCCGCTCCGATGAGCACCAGCTTGGGGTTGGCGATGAGTGCGGAGAAGTCTGTCATGGCTCCGATGCCGAGGAACACCAGCGGCGGATACCAGCCCTGGCGCACGCCCTGGTAGAAGATGTTGAGCACGGAGTTGTCCTCATAGAGGCCGACCTCAAGGCCGGCGTCGGCCTTGAACGGGATGTTGCCGATGATGATGCCCAGGCCGATGGGGATGAGCAGCAGCGGCTCGAAGTCTTTCTTGATGGCCAGATAGATGAGGATGGCGCCCACGACAATCATAATGATGTTGCCTGCCGTGGCGTTGGCAAAGCCGGTGTAGGTGAGGAACTCGTTGAAGTTCTCAGCCAGAAACTCTGTGAATCCCATAACTCATCATGCTATTGTGAGCAGCACAGCCCCCTCGAGGACTGAGTCGCCGGGTTTAACGGAGATGGATGTGACGGTGCCGGAGAACTCGCTCTCGATGTTGTTCTGCATCTTCATGGCCTCGAGCACCACGACGGTGTCGCCGTCTTTGATCTTGTCGCCCACCTGTACATTGACTGAAGTGATGGTGCCTGGCAGCGGCGACTTGACCTGCGAGCCAGTGGCCGCCGGTGCGGGCTGCTCTGCTGGGGCTGCCGCCGGTGCGGGCTTGGCCGCAGCCGGCTGCTGTGCCTGGTGCGGCTGCTGCACCTCGGGCTTCTTGCGGATGGCGTGTGCGGGGTTGATGGGCTGCTTCAGCTCCACCTCAAACTTTATTCCGTTGACGTTGACCTTGGCCACGTTGCCTTCCAGCTCTTCTATTTCTACGTCGTAGTCTACGCCCTGTACTTTATATTGGAACTTGTTCATAATTGTTTGTCTGTTATTTGTTGCTGTTTGTGTTTATTCGTGAAACTGGGTCATCTGGATGTATTCGTCATTCCAGTCTGTCGTTTTTGGCTTGATGGTGATGATGCCGCTCTCCACATCGTGCACGTTGTTGGTGTACTGCTGGAGCGCGAGCGAGATGACGGCGATGTAGGTCTCCTTGTCGATGCCCTTCGACTTCAGCCCGTCCTGGAGTATCACGTTGGTCTTGTGCCCCAGCTCAACGGTTTTCTCCACGGTCTTGACTCCGGCTTTCAGAGGCTGGATGTTGGCCATCTTCCTGGCTGCGGCCCTGTGTCTGACGAACATTCCGAAGAGCATGAAGAAGATGTAGAGCAGCGCGAGGCAGAAGAACACGATGCCCATGGCAAGCACGGTGATGCCTATTCCGTAGGGGTCGTTGCGCTTGAGCTTGGCTATCTTGCTCTCGTCCACCTGGATATAGTTCGAAATTCCGGGCGTCACGGCGTCGTATGGCTTGACCTGCCACGTGGCGGCACCGTCTCTTTCGCGGGCGTAAGACTGGTCGGCGGCAAGGACGGGCACGGTGACTGAGTCGATGAGCTGTGTGGCGTTGCCATCGTAAAGGCCGATCCACGTAGGCTCGTCGGGATTGATTTTCACAGAGAGATGCAGCGTGCCGGAGGCCGGCGTGCTGTTGCAGAAGAATACAAGATGCTGGCGCGCGCTGAGGTTGGTGCGTGAGTCGCCGCTGGGAATGATGCTCATGCGCTTCATCCGCTCGGGCACGCTCATTTCAGGATCAAGCACCGAGCGGTCTGTGGTGAGGAACATACCCCTGATGTTGTAGGTTGAGAACGAGACATTGGCGATCTCGACCCACGCCTCGCGCCGCCCGTATTCGTCCTGCAGGCTTGTTGCGTTGTTGGTCATAACCTCGTTCAGCTTGATGCTCTCAGACATCTGGCCTTGCATCATCGCCGGAGTCGAGGCCAGCATGAGGCCCAACAGTAATCCGAGTTTGTTCATTTCTGTTTAGTGAGTGATTTTTATTTTGTAATTTTTTTAGCTGTCCTTGTCTTACGCGCAGCAGAGAAGAATGATGAGCTGGGCTGTGAGTATTCGCAGGAACATGCTCAGCGGATAGACAGTGGAATAGCCCACAGCCGGCGCTTCTTTCGAACACGACTGGTTGGCATAGGCGAGCGCTGGCGGGTCTGTGTATGTTCCGGCAATCATACCCATGATGGTGAAATAGTTGAATTTGTATTTCAGTCTGGCGATTGTGCCCATTATGAGAATGGGTATGACGGTGATGAGGAAGCCTGTGTAGACGTATTTCAGTCCGTCACCCTGCACAACGGTGTCCCAGAAGCCGCCGCCGGCCTTGATGCCGACGCTGGCCAGGAAGAGCACGAGCCCTATCTCGCGCAGCATGGAGTTGGCGCTGGTGGTGGTGTAGGTGACAAGATGCACTTTGTAGCCGAAGCGCCCGATGAGAATGGCAATGACCAGCGGGCCGCCGGCGATTCCGAGCTTGAGCGGCATCGGCATTCCCGGAATGGCGAATGGCAGGCTGCCGAAAATTATTCCGACGATTATTCCGATGAAGATTGTCGCGATGTTGGGCGACTCAAGACGCTTGATGGAGTTTCCGAGCACGCTTGTAACCCGGTTTACGAGATTCTCAGGGCCGACAACCATCACGCGGTCGCCCACCTGGAGAGCCAGGTGCGGGTTGGCGAAGAGGTCCATTCCCTGGCGTGTCACGCGCGTCACGTTGACTCCGTAGACAGAGGAGAAGTGCATCTGGCCGAGGGTCTTGCCGTTGATGGCAGGCCGCGTGACGACGATTCGCTTTGACACCATAGGCTGGTCTTGCTTTTCCCATTCAACGTTTACCTCGGGGCCGATGAAGGCTATGATGGCTTCGGCGTCGGCTTCGGCGCACACGATGTACACGCTGTCGCCAAGCTCGAGTTTCGTCTTGCTGTTGGGCACGCTTATGTGGCCGTCGTGGAGTGCGCGGGAGCACACGAAATCGCGGTTGAGGAAGTCGTGGATCTGCTGCAGCGTGCGCCCCGCAAGGTATGAGTTTGACACTTGCAGGGTCATGCGGTGCGGCTTGACGTGAACGTCTTCTTCGGAGTCCTTCGTCAGTTGGGCCTCTTCGTCGTCGGGCTTGATGCGGCAGATGTATTTCAGGGCGATGGTCGCGCCGATGATGCCGAGCACGCCGAGCGGGTAGGCGCAGGCATAGCCTGAGGCTATTTGCGGCGCGGAGCCGTCGGGATAGATGCTGCTCAGCGCCTCGTTGGCCGCTCCGAGACCCGGAGTGTTGGTGACGGCTCCGAACAGTGTTCCGACCATCATCGGGAGATTCTGCGGATTGCCGGTGTCGAAAAAGATGAAGTAGCAGGCGAACATCACTGCGATGTTGAGCAGGATTGTGGCGGTTGAAAGGAGGTTGAGCGAGACTCCGCCTTTTCTGAAGCTCTCGAAAAAGCCGGGACCCACCTGGAGTCCGATCATGAAGACGAAGAGGATAAGCCCAAAATCCTGCAGGAATGTCAGGATGTTGTTAGGGGCCGTCATGCCGATGTGGCCGGCGACAATTCCCGCAAAAAGTACAAACGTCACGCCGAGAGAGATGCCGCCCACCTTGATTTTGCCAAGGAGGACGCCGACAGCGATGACAATGGCATAGAGAAGCGCGATGTGCGCCACGGAGTTAGTGTCCGCGAATAGGTTTATTAGCCAGTCCATAAGGGAAAATCAACGATATTCTTTGCTGCAAAATTAGGTAAAATATTGCGCAAAAAATAATTTCTGTGCCATTATTTTAAAAGTCGTTGTTAAGTTTTTGAATTTTTCACGCTTGCATTTCTTTTTCTCTTTATATATTTTACAATGTCAGATATTATGCCTATCTTTGCAAAATAGAGTGGCGCGATGCTGCGGGCGGGCGGCATGAGGAAGCTGCCGTGCCGCGTCGGCAGATGGCGCGGCCGTTCCCCGCAGAGGCGGGGCGCGGGGCTTTTCAGGGTGCTGTGCTGTCAGAAATCCGCCATTAAACGCTTTGTCATACATTAAATATAATTGAAAAGTTATGTCAGACAACAAAGAGAAACTCTTTACCGAGTTCACAGCTCCGACGACCCAGGAGTGGCTTGACAAGATTCAAGCGGACTTGAAGGGCGCCGACTTCAACAAAAAACTGGTGTGGAGAACAGACGAGGGCTTCTCCATGCAGCCGTTTTACCGCCGTGAAGACGTGCTGAAGCTGAAGACTCCTGATGCACTGCCCGGTGAGTTCCCGTTCGTGCGCGGAAACAAAAAGGACAACAACACGTGGTATGTCCGCCAGAACATCGAGGCTGCCGACGCCAAAGAGGCTAACGCCAAGGCGCTGGATGTCCTCAACAAGGGCGTAGACTCGCTCGGATTCCATTTCCATGGCGACAGTATCAGCGCGGAGTTCGTTGAGACCTTGCTCGATGGAATAGAGTGCGAGTGCGTCGAGCTGAATTTCTGCACGTGCAAGCGCCGTTCGTTGGAGTTGGCGAAACTGCTTGTGGCTTATTTTGAAAAGAAAGGTTACGACAAAGAAAAAATTGTCGGCTCGATTGACTGGGACCCGATCGAGAAGATTGTGATGAAAGGGAAGGACACTTCCAAAATCCTTTCTCTGGCCCCACAGCTTGTAGACATTTTCAAAGACTACCCCAACTTCCGCTGCATCGCGGTGAACACCGTCTCGCTCAACAATGCCGGAGCATACATTGTGCAGGAGTTGGGATATGCCCTTTCGTGGGGTAATGAATATCTGTCGGAGCTTGTCGAGGCCGGCGTCGCCCCCGAATTGGCGGCAAGCAAGATAAAGTTCAACATGGGCATCACGCAGAATTATTTCATGGAGATTGCCAAGTTCCGTGCCGCGCGCATGCTTTGGGCCGATATTGTGAAGCAGTATGAGCCAAAGTGCGACTGCGCCTGCCGTATGTGTGTGAACGCGTCCACCACGACTTATAATATGACCATGTTCGACAGCTATGTCAATTTGCTCCGCACCCAGACCGAGACAATGAGCGCCGCGCTTGCTGGCGTACACTCGATTGTGGTCGAGCCGTTTGACGTTGTCTACGAGCAGCCGACGGAATTCTCCGAGCGCATTGCCCGCAACCAGCAGCTGCTGCTCAAGGAGGAGAGCCATTTTGACAAGGTGGTGGACCCTGCCGCGGGCTCGTATTTCATAGAAGAGCTTACCACATCGCTTGCTGACGCCGCGTGGAAGCTGTTCCTGAAAATCGAGGATGAGGGCGGTTATCTCGAAGCCGTGAAGAAAGGCACAGTGCAGGATGACATAAACGCCACCAACGCAAAGCGCCATGCGGACGCCGCAAAGCGCAAGGAGTTCATTCTCGGAACAAACCAGTTCCCCAATTTCACGGAGACTTCCGAAGGCCGCAGGCCTGTTTCGTGCTCTTGCCACTGCGGCTCAAAGGAGGAGTCGGCGTTCAAGAAGATCGAGTCAGCGCGCCTTGCGGCAGACTTTGAGCAGCTCCGCCTGCAGACAGAGGCCGGCGGCAAGGCGCCTGTGGCGTTCATGCTGACCATCGGCAACCTGGCATGGCGTCAGGCGCGCGCCCAGTTCAGCTCCAATTTCCTTGCCTGTGCAGGTTACAAAATCATCGACAATCTCGGCTTCGACACCGTAGAGGAGGGTGTTGAGGCAGCCATGAAGGCAGGCGCCGATATTGTTGTGCTCTGCTCAAGTGACGATGAATACGCGACATATGCCGTTCCGGCGTTCAACTGCCTGGCCAACCGCGCGATGTTTATTGTGGCCGGCGCGCCCGCCTGCATGGACGAGCTGAAAGCTGCGGGAATAGAGAATTTCATCCACGTGAAGTGTGATGTGCTTGAGACACTGAAAGGATATAACGCCAAATTGGGAATAAAATAACCACGAAAAGTCATGAGAAAGAATTTTAAAGACATAGACATATTCGCCGGAATAAAGGCCGCCAACGGCGCCGACTGGCAGAAGGCAAACGGTATTGCTCCCAATTGGAAGACTCCGGAGCACATCGACGTGAAGCCTGTTTACACCAAAGAAGACCTGGAGGGCATGGAGCATCTGGATTTCGCGGCCGGAATACCGCCGTTCCTGCGTGGCCCGTACTCCATGATGTATCCGTTCCGCCCGTGGACCATCCGTCAGTACGCCGGATTCTCAACCGCCGAGGAGTCCAATGCGTTCTATCGCCGCAACCTGGCGTCGGGGCAGAAGGGCCTGTCTGTGGCCTTTGACCTTCCGACACACCGCGGATATGACCCCGACAACGAGCGTGTTGTGGGCGATGTCGGCAAGGCCGGCGTGTCCATCTGCAATGAGGAGAACATGAAAGTGCTCTTCGACGGCATTCCGCTTAACAAGATGTCGGTGTCGATGACAATGAACGGCGCCGTGCTGCCAATCCTTGCTTTCTACATTGTGGCAGGACTTGAGCAGGGGGCGAAGCTCGAAGAGATGGCCGGCACAATCCAGAATGACATTCTGAAGGAGTTCATGGTGCGCAACACATATATTTATCCGCCGGCATTCTCGATGAAAATCATTGCGGACATCTTTGAGTACACATCGCAGAATATGCCCAAGTTCAACTCCATCTCCATTTCCGGATACCATATGCAGGAGGCCGGCGCCACGGCAGACATAGAGCTTGCCTACACGCTTGCAGACGGTATGGAGTACATCCGCGCCGGAGTCAACGCCGGAATAGACATTGACGCTTTCGCGCCGCGCCTGTCGTTCTTCTGGGCAATCGGTGTGAACCACTTCATGGAGATTGCGAAGATGCGCGCAGCCCGCGTGCTTTGGGCAAAGATTGTGAAGAGCTTCGGCGCCAAGAACCCCAAGTCCATGGCTCTGCGCACCCACTCGCAGACATCAGGATGGTCGCTCACAGAGCAAGACCCATACAACAACGTCGGCCGCACCTGCATCGAGGCCATGGCCGCAGTGCTCGGACACACCCAGTCGCTGCACACCAACGCGCTCGATGAGGCCATCGCCCTGCCCACGGACTTCTCCGCCCGCATCGCCCGCAACACCCAGATTTACATCCAGAACGAGACTAAGGTCTGCAAGCACATTGACCCGTGGGCTGGCTCTTACTATGTGGAGTCGCTCACCAACGAGCTTATCCACAAGGCGTGGGAGCACATTCAGGAGATCGAGAAGCTCGGCGGCATGGCCAAGGCCATTGAGACCGGCGTGCCCAAGATGCGCATCGAGGAGGCCGCAGCCCGTGCCCAGGCCCGCATCGACAGCGGAGTGCAGGTTATTGTCGGCACTAACAAGTACCGCCTTGACCACGAGGATCCCATTGATATTCTTGAGGTTGACAATACCGCAGTGCGCAAGCAGCAGGAGGAACTGCTGGCCAAGGTGCGCTCAACGCGCGACAACGAGGCCTGCAGGAAGGCGCTTGCCGAACTGACGGAGTGCGTCCGCACCGGCAAGGGCAACTTGCTCGCCCATGCCATAGAGTGCGCCAAGCTGCGCTGCACTCTCGGAGAGATTAGTGATGCCTGCGAAGAGGTAGTGGGCCGTTATAAAGCTGTAATCAGAACAATATCAGGTGTGTATTCATCAGAAAGCAAAAATGACAAGGACTTCGAGGTGGCTTGCCGGCTGACCGAGGAGTTTGCAAAGAAGGAAGGCCGCCGTCCGCGCATCTTTATTGCCAAGATGGGGCAGGACGGACACGACCGCGGCGCGAAGGTTGTGGCAACAGGTTATGCCGACTGCGGCTTCGACGTAGACATGGGACCGTTGTTCCAGACGCCGGCCGAGGCTGCCCGCGAGGCTGTTGAGAACGATGTCCACGTGGTCGGGGTGTCATCGCTGGCCGCAGGACACAAGACTCTTATCCCGCAACTCATCGAGGAGTTGAAGAAACTTGGCCGCGAGGACATCATCATCATTGCCGGAGGAGTGATTCCGCCGCAAGACTATGACTTCCTCTACAAGGCCGGTGTGGCTGCCATCTTCGGCCCCGGCACCTCGGTTGCCAGGGCTGCTGTCGAGATTATGAACATTCTTCTCGACGACGGCGATGCCGAATGACATTTGACTTTGAACTCTCTTTTATAGGAAAGGCCCGCAATCTCGCTAAAGGATTGCGGGTCTTTTTGGCTTCAGCCGCCACCGGCGCCAGACCGTATTAGGGGCAGACAGAAAACCTTGTTGCGGCGTATTGTTCGAAATCGGAACATGCCCGCAGGACGCCCCGATTTTACCCATTGCGGCGGTGTTTGAAAAAACGTAAGCAGACTGGCGTCTTTCGGTTGCAGTCTTGACGACAGGGTGTTGTCTTTCTGCTGGTTTGTAGTCTTTTTGTGCCCTATGGTTTCAAACTAAAACGGGTCATTTCGGCGTGCAAAACAGCCTGTTTTGCACGCCGAAATGACCCGTTTTAGAATGCAATATGCCCCGTTTTACATCGCGTTTCGTGCTGTTTCATGCCTTTGGTTGTCCTTTTTGTGAAGTAGGCGCATTTGCCAAAGGCATAAACTTCTCCCGGTATGTGCCCAAATTGGGTTGCTTTTCCTCAGTGAAGTTTCGCCGGGTCGTCTATTTCCAGCACGTAGACGGGCTGCGGTTTCATGTCGGTTACTTTCTCGCCGTCGCCTTGCGAGGTCGCCTGGACGTAGACGTGCAGCCGCCCTTGCTTCAGAAGCTCGCTGTCTATGCTCGGCTCCCATGAGCCTACGGAGAAGTTCGTCAGGTCTATTGTCTTCCAGTTTGCCGACGATATGTCGTCTGCCACAGCCGCCGACACCTTGCTGCCGCGCTCGGTGTCGCGGAGCAGACAGCACACCGTGTTGCCGCAGATGGCCACTTTGGGTCTTGCCACGGGAATCATCTTTGTGCCGACGCCGCTCAGCGAGAACGGTGTGGTGCGGCTGGATATCTGGCGTGTGCTCCATTCCTTGCCGTCGTGCCACACTATTCTGTACTGCGGCACCTTCTCGCCCTGTGAGCGCCAGTAGGTGGCAATGCAGGGGTTGCCCTTGCTGTCGGCGCAGATGCTCGTCTGGTTGATCAGCTCAGAGTTCTGCGGAATTCTGAAAGCATACTCCGCATTGGCGGCGTTGATGGGCAGACTGTATGCCGATCCGTCAGTGCGCAGCCACGTCTTGCCCTTGTCGTAGGAGCGAGCGTAGCACAGGTCGTGGTTGGTGTTGACCGCCGCCGACTCGCGCCACACCCACGCGACGTGTATCACTCCGGCCTTGTCAACGCACATCTGCCAGTAGGCGTTGCGCTTCCCCTCGCCGTCGATGAGGTTTGTCTGCACCCGGCTCCATTTCTTTTCCTTTGCGGAATAGCTGTTCATCACCATGTTTCCGTTGCCGGAGCTGCCGTCGCGGTAGACGAACAGCAGGTCGCCGTCGGCCAGACGGTAGAACTCCGGGTACGTCACGTTGCCCTCGTCGGCGCCTGTCATCGGCATGAGCGGCCCCATGTCGGCCGACAGCGGCGCCTTGCTGCGGCAGTATCTCAGCTTGTGTCCGTGATGGTCGAATGCCATGTGCAGGTAGCCGTCGCCGTCGGCCATGATCGATATCACGTTGTGAGCGTCTCTGATGTTGCCTTTGTAGGGCGTGCGTGTCAGCTCCCATTTGTCTGTGCCGAGTTTCCGCTTGCCTATCACGACGGTGCCGGTGGAGTCATAGTAGGCCACAAACTGTGTGTCCTCGTGGCTCACCACAGAGTTGTTCCTGAAGATGGTGGTGTTCACTGATGTGCCGCTGTAGCCATTGCCCACCTCCGACAGGTGTTGCGCCGCAGCCGGTGCCGTGGCCAGAAGCAGTGCTGCGGCAATGCTGATAATTCTGTTTTTCATCTTGTTTTTGGTTATGTTTTTTTGTTATTGCAGTGGGTGATGATTCCCGTCCGCCTCTTTCCGATTGCGGGCGGCTCTGTTGCAAAGTTACACAATTTATGTTGTTTAATGCCTTTCGTGCTTGTAATATTTGGAATAATGTGTAAATTTGCAATCGGGGCGTGTTTTTCGGGCGCCGCTGTTTTTTTGATTTTTAAACCATCTGATTATGTCTGACAGGGAAGAATTCGTGTCGTTGCTCAAGTCCACCGGGCGCAAGGGGGTGGACAGTGTTGTCGGTTATCTTGAAAAGTCGGGATTCTTCACCGCGCCCGCATCTGTCAGCCGCCACCTCAGCCACGATGGCGGGCTGCTTGAGCACTCGCTCAATGTCTGCCGCACGGCCATGGCTCTGCGCGGCCAGATGCTGCAGATGCGCCCCGGCCTTGAGGCGCGTCTGCCGGAGGAGAGCGTGGTTCTGGTGTCGCTCCTGCACGATGTGTGCAAGGCTAACATCTACAAGAAGATTACGAAATACCGCAAGGACGCCAACAACCGCTGGGAGTCTTACGACGGATATGACGTTGACTATACCCGCTTTCCGCTGGGGCACGGCGAGAAGTCGGTGGTCATGCTTCTGCGTCTCGGTCTTGAACTAACCAACGACGAGGTGCTGGCCATACGCTGGCACATGGGCGCTTGGGACCTTTCGTTCCAGAGCTTTGAGTCAAAGAGCAACATCTCTGCCGCCAGCGATGTGCCGCTTGTCGCCATTCTTCAGGCTGCCGACGCCTTGGCCGCGCACCTGCTTGAGGCGTGACAGGCTTGTCTTTGGTAAAAATAAATGTCCGCAATCCGGAAAACAGAAATCTGTGTGCCGGATTGCGGACATTTGCCAGAGAGCATTGTCAGACCGTTATTTGCTGATTCTTATCACCGGGGCGATGTTGTTCGTCGGCTCGGGCAGTTGCACGTGCAGCCCCTCGGCGTCTTGCGTGGCCTTCAGCTTGCCGTGGCCGAGCAGGTAGACGCTCTTTATCTTCTTTGCGAAGTGCTTGTTGCCTGCGGCCAGCGTGGCTATGGTCAGCCGTCCGTCCTTGGGCCACGCCATGGCTGTGGCGTAGAGGTTCTTCTTCGTCTGGTTGAACCTTATCTCGCGGCTGTCCATCTTCCTGTACTGCCCGTCGTTGAAGCCCTGCGCCTTGATGGCCACGCCCTTGCTTGCCACGGGCCCCTCGCCGAACACTGTCCATGGCCGCGTGCCGTAGATGCTCTCGCCGTTGGCCTTCAGCCACGCGCCCAGCTCGTCGAGCACTGCCTTCTCCTTCTCGTCGAACGTGCCGTCGGCGCGGAGCGGCACGCTCAACAGCAGGTTGCCGTTCTTGCTCACCACGTCAACGAGCTGGCGCACGACAAACGTCGCCGACTTGTAGCCTTTCTGGTATGTGCGCGTGTTGTAGTGCCAGTCTCCCAGACAGGTGCACGTCTGCCACGGCTCGGGTATGATTTCGCTCGGCGCGCCGCGCTCCACGTCCCACGTTATGGCCCGGCGCTGCCGCTCGTCCAGAATCTTGCCCAGCATCACCGCGCTCAGCTTGCCTTTGCGCGTGTGTTCGTTGTGGTTGTAGAAGTGGGCGGCTATCTTCAGCCCGGCGTCGCTGATGGGGTAGAACGGCATAACCGTGGCGTCGAAGTATAGCAGGTCCGGGTTATAGCGGTTCACGGCGTCGAGCGTGCGGTCGTAGAAGTTCGTCACAAACTGCTGCGATGGCAGGCTCGCGCCCTCGCCCCATGCCCACTGCTGGTGTATCATGCCGTCGGCCCATGTCGCCCGGCTCGGCTCGTGGTTCTGGGCGTAGAGGTCCTGCGGGTCGAGTCCGTTCCACCATTTGCCCTTGCCGTCGGCCTTGGTCAGCCATCCGTCGTAGGGCACTCCCATTTTCTTGCCGCTGCGGTCGTAGCGGCGTGCCGGCTCATACCATGTCCAGGCGTGGTCAGCGTGCAGGCTGATGCCGAATGGCAGCCCGGCTTTCTTCGCCGCTGCGGCCCACTCGGCGAGCACGTCGCGCTTCGGGCCGATGTTCTTCGAGTTCCAAGGCTGGTACTTGCTGTCCCACAGGTCGTAGTTGTCGTGGTGGTTGCCCAGAGCGAAGAAGTATCTCGCGCCCACCTTTTTATAATATGCCACGAGCGAGTCTGGCTGCCACCGCTCGGCCTTGAATAGCGGCAGCACGTCCTTGAAGCCGAACTCCGAGGGGTGGCCGTAGTGCTCCACGTGGTACTTGTACTGGTAGCTGCCCTCCAGATACATCTTGCGGGCCATCCAGTCGCCGCTGGCCTCAACGCACTGCGGCCCCCAGTGCGCCCAGATGCCGAATTTGGCGTCGCGGAACCATTCTGGAGTGTCGTAGTTTTCAAGCGACTGCCACTCCGGCGCGAAGCGTCCGCTTTCCATTTTCTCGTGCTCCTCGCTCACTTTCACTTTGTAGTCCTGTGCCGTGGCTGTGCACAGTGCGGCACACAGACAGGCCGCTGCCGTAAGGATTCTTTTCATCTCTGAGTTTGTTTATAGTTTGGTTGTCATGTCTGCTGTTGCCGTCAGTCTGGTTTTGTGTTGGCCGGGCATAGCGTTTCGCTCTTGCAAAATTACTGATTTTTCAGCAGCTCAGACATGAACAAATGTTGCTTTTGGGTGCTCAGATGTTGAAATCATGCCGTAGCAGCGGCGTGGCGGGCTAGCGCGCCGGTCAGATCACGCCGTATCTGACCAGGGCGTCGCGTATTCCGTCGTCGTCCACTGGGGTTGTTGTGTAGTCGGCGGCGGCCTTTACGTCAGGTCCGGCGTTGCCCATCGCCACTCCGACTCCCGCCGTGCGGATTATCGGAATGTCGTTGGCGCCGTCGCCGAATGCCATAGTCTCGCCGACGTCAAGGCCCAGCCTGGCGGCCATGGCTGCCAGCCCCTTGCCTTTGTCGGCGTCGAGCGAGGTGATGTCGCAGAACGCCTGATGCCACCGTGCCGACGTGCAGTGCTCAAGAGTGGCCATGAGCGTGGCCTCGTGTGCGGCGGTTATGAACGGCGAGAACTGTAGTATGCGTTGCCCCTCAAGGCGGCTCAGCGGCACGGAGAGGTCGAGATTGGTTACGTTGAGGCCCTTTACGAATGTGTCCTCATAGGCTTTGTCGGGGTTTATCACCACCACGTCTCTCTCGCCGATGGCCAGGCAGGCTGTGCCGTTGGCCTCGGCGTCGGTGATAATCGCCCGCGCGTCGGAAGTCCGGATGGGGTTGCAGCACACCGTCTCGCCGCCTATAAGGCACAGTGCGCCGTTTGTCGTGATGTATCCGTCGATGAGGTCGGCAATGTCGCCGAGATTGGTTATTATCTGTAGCGGGCGCCCTGTGGAGATGAATATGCCCACGCCGCGCGCCTTGGCCTGCCTGAGGGCGTCTGCCGTTGAGGCCGGAATGCGGTGTGTCTTGATGCTAACGAGCGTGCCGTCGATGTCGAGAAACAGGCTTCTGATCACTGCTTTGTCTTTTTGTGTCGTGTGTTCGGGTTGTCTTTTAGCATGGTTTCGGGTCGGCTGCGGCTGCCTGCGTCAGAACGGGAACAGCAGCGGCAGCGCAAAGACCATCACCACTCCGATGATGACCTGCAGCGGCAGGCCCACCTTGACGTAGTCGCTGAAGGTGTAGGCTCCCGCGTGCATTACCAGTGCGTTGGGCGGAGTGGAGAACGGCGAGGCGAAGCACATACTCGCTCCGAGCGTCACGGCGAAGAGGAAAGGGTAGGGGCTGGCGCCGATTTCCGTGGCCGAGGTCATGGCTATCGGAGCCATCAGCACGGCCGTGGCGGTGTTGCTGATGAACATTGTGAGCAGCGACGTGGTGAAATATATGCCGGCCAGCAGCACCGTGGGCCCCATCGCGCCGAGCGCGGAGACGAGCGAGTGCGACAGCATTGCCGATATGCCAGTCTTCTCTAATGCCACCGACATGGGCATCATGGCCGCGATGAGCACTATGCTCTCCCAGTTGATGGTCTTGTAGGCGGCCTCCACGCTGCGGAAGCAGCCCGTGAGCACCATGAGAAGAGCGGCCAGCATGACTGCCGTCACAGGCGCCACGGGAATGAAGTCGAACACCATTGCGGCCACCATGAGCAGCATGATCACGGCGGCCACGGGAGCCTTGTAGTCGAGCGTCACCTGCATGGCCTGCTCCTCGGGCTGCCCCAGCACCACCCAGTCGGTCTCGTCGTCGGCCAGCCGTGCGATGTTGCTCCACTTGCCCTGCACCAGCAGCACGTCGCCCGACTGCAGCTTGACCTCCGGCAGGCCGTCCATGATGTAGTCGCTGTGGCGCTTGATGCCCAGCACATTGATGCTGTAGCGCTCGCGGAAGCCCGACTTGCGCAGCGGAGTGCCAATGATCCGGGCTGAAGGCATGAGCACAATCTCGGATATGCCGATGTCGTAGAAGTCGATGTTGCTGTTGTCAAGCCTTTCGAGGCCGTTCTCGGCGGCGAATGCGTCCATCCGTGCGGTGTCGCCTGTCAGGTAGATTATGTCGCCGGCGGTGAGTATGCTCTCCGGCGAGGCGAGGCTCTGCGTCACGTTGCGTATTATGCCGCTGCGGTCGGAACTCTCGTTTCTGATTTCCAGAATGGACAGTCCGTAGCGGTTTCTCATGTCAAGCTCGGCCACGGTCTTGCCGCTGACGGCCGAGCGCGGGCTTATTCTGTAGCGGCGCAGGGCGTTGTTCAGGTTGTATTCGCTCACCAGCTCGTCGAGCGTCTTGCCCCGTCCGGTCTTCTGTCTGCCGCTGTTTTTCTTTTTGTAAAGAAACATCTTGCTCAGCGGCAGCATCACGATTATGCCCGCGGCAATGCATATTATGCCCACGGGGAAGAACGAGAAGAACCCCAGCGGCTCGTAGCCGCCCTCCACCAGGGCGTCCTGGATGACAAGGTTTGGGGGCGTACCGATGAGCGTCAGCATTCCGCCCATGCTGCTCGCGAACGCCAGCGGCATGAGCAGCCGCGCGGGCTGCGTGCCGCTCTGCACCGCCATGCTCACCACGATGGGCATCATCAGCGCCACGGTGCCCGTGTTGCTCACGAAAGCGCCTATCGCAGAGGTTACGATGACCACCAGCAGAAACATCCGCGTGTCGCTGCCTGCGGCCAGCCTCATTATCTTCTGGCTCGCGGCCTTGGCCAGCCCGGTCTGCAGGATGGCGCCGCCCACCACGAAGAGTCCTGCCATCATTATGACGACTGTTGACGAGAAGCCCGACAGAGCTTCCTCCGGTGTCAGGATTCCGGCCACTATCAGCACGGTCAGGGCGCACAGCGCCACTATGTCGGAGCGCACCTTGCCCACGATGAACATGGCGACCGTCAGGCAGAGCACGATTATTGTTGTTGTCATTTGCTGCTGGGTTTTGTCATTCCGCTGCTGTCGCGCGTATAGTCCTTTGGGCGCGGCGGCGCTTGTAACGGATTGTTGCGGTTGTTATTTCCCGTCCTTGTTGTCAATCATCTTTATGACGGTCTGCGTGAGGTAGGACCTGATCTTGTCGAAGCCGACGGTGAACGACGGGCGTCCGGCGGCGTAGGGGGCTATCTCGTAGGGCTGGTAGACAAAGGCCACGCCGTCTGCGGTGAGATAGGGCGCAGACTTGGGCAGCGGCAGATAGTCCACTCCGCTGTCGGCGAGCAGCGCCTCGGCCAGTTGTCCGTCGGTGATGGTGGTGTCGGCTCCTGCTGCAAAATATTCTTTCAGGCCCTCTTTGAGCAGCGCGCGGAAGTCCTCCGTGTCGGTGTCGCGCAGCATTTCCCAGCCGAAGCGGCGGCCGTCGCTCTTGCGGAATGTGGCTCCTGTCTGCGCCGTAATGCCGTGTGCGCCGCCGAGGAACGACTCGCTGCAGTCAGTGTAGGTGACGTAAGCCGGTGTCTCGGCTGCCGCTGTTATCGTTTGGGTGAAGCTCGGAGTGGGTGTGGCCGAGCCTTCCAGGTCCTTTGCGATTACGTCGAGTCTTGCGGTGTGACGCTTGCCGTAGAAGTCCATCACGGAGTCGCCTGCGGCCAGGCTGCCGCCGTATGTGCCGCCGAGCTGCTCGCTGATGTACTCGCGTACGGCTGTTGTCAGCGCGTCAGGGCCGCTTGTGGGGTAGTCGGCCTTTAGCGTGACGATGGCCGTGTGGGTCTTGTTTTCAAACGAGAGCGAGTCTGTGGCGAACGCCTTCTGCTCTGTCTTGTTGCCTGTGCAGGCCGTCACTGCCAGTGCGGCTGCTGCGATGATGAAGCCTGTCTTCATGCCTCTTGTCTTGTTTTTATTGCACAAAGGCTGCTCGGGCAGATTGTCCGGGCAGCCTCTGTGCTTATGAATAAATGTCTGCTGTCGCTCTTTTTACTCACCCTTGATGGCGGCCACGCCCGGCAGCACCTTGCCCTCGATGGCCTCGAGCAGCGCTCCGCCGCCGGTGGAGATGTAGGAAACCTTGTCGGCCATGCCGAACTTGTTGATGCAGGCAACCGAGTCGCCTCCGCCGATGAGCGAGAACGCGCCGTTGGCGGTGGCCTCTGCGATGGCGTCGGCTATGGCGCGTGAGCCGCCGGTGAAGTTGTCAAACTCGAACACTCCGGCCGGGCCGTTCCACAGTATGGTCTTGGCGTCCTTGATGGCGGCTGCGAAAGACTTGCGTGTCTCTGGTCCGGCGTCCAGTCCCTCCCATCCGTCGGGTATGTTGTTTGCGGGGCACACCTGGGTGTGGGCGTCGTTGGAGAAGTCGTCGGCGGCAATGCAGTCGGTGCCGAGCACGAGGTTCACGCCGTTCTCCTTGGCCTTCTTGATGACGTCGAGAGCCACGTCGAGCTTGTCGTTCTCGCAGATGGACTTGCCGATGTTGCCCCCCTGGGCCTTTGCGAAGGTGTAGGTCATGCCTCCGCACAGAATCAGGTTGTCAACCTTGCCGAGCAGGTTCTCGATGATTCCGATCTTTGTGGACACTTTCGAGCCGCCCATGATGGCCGTGAACGGGCGCTTGATGTTGCTCAGCACGTTGTCAACGGCGTTCACCTCTTTCTCCATCAGGTAGCCCAGCATCTTGTGGTCGGCGTCGAAGTAGTCGGCAATCACGGCGGTGGAGGCGTGGCGGCGGTGTGCCGTTCCGAAGGCGTCCATCACGTAGCAGTCGGCGTAGGAGGCCAGCTTCTTGGCGAACTCCTTCTGGCGCTCTTTCATTTCTTTCTTTGCCTCGTCGTATTTCGGATCCTCCTTGTCTATTCCGACGGGCTTGCCCTCCTCCTCGGGATAGAAGCGGAGGTTCTCCAGCAGCAGAGCCTCGCCCGGCTTCAGCGCGGCCACCTCGGCGTCGGCGTTGGCGCAGTCGGGGGCGAACTTCACATCGACACCCAGGGCGGCCGACACGTTCTTTACAATCTGAGAGAGCGACAATTCCTTCTTCACCTTGCCCTTCGGCTTGCCCATGTGGCTCATCATGATGAGCGCGCCGCCGTCAGACAGCACTTTCTTCAGTGTGGGGAGTGCGCCGCGGATGCGGGTCTCGTCTGTCACGTTTCCATTCTCGTCCAGTGGCACGTTGAAGTCCACGCGGACAATTGCCTTTTTGCCGGCAAAGTTGAACTGATCGATATTCATATTCTCTATCTCGTTTAATTAAACTTTTGTCTGCCTGCGCGTGCCGCCGGGTGGCGGCACTATGATTTTTGCGAACGCAAAGTTACCAATTATATTTTAAAATAGGTAGCGGCGGCGGCACATTTTATATATTTTTTGCGCCATTTGCACCGGAATGCAATATCTGCCTGACAAACGACGGGCCAGCGACAGTGCCGACGCCGGTGCCGGCGCATGGCGGCAGCCGCAGCGCAAGACCTCTGGCGCTGTGCAGGGAAAAGCGTGCCAGACTGCCTGTGGCTGCCGCGGACGCCGCAGCATTTAACACTTCCGGTTTTGCCGAAATAGAAAAATCCAAGCCTCCGGGAGTCTGTTTCCGCGCCGTTTTTGCCGTCCGGAAATGCGATATGGGCCATATCGCGATGCAAGAAAGGCCATGTTGCATTGCGAAATGGCCTATATCGCATTGCGTTTAAGGCCGTTTTGCAGGCCGTTTTCGGCCAAATGATATGGTTTTGGGGCGGTTTTTATGGCTTTCCGGGGCTGGATCTATTGCACACCAAGGCTTATAAGATTTATAAGTCCTGTAGAATCAATAAGTTACGGTTGCACACGCGAGAATGGCGTATTTGCCTCCTTGCGGGCGTCATGTTGTGGATTCGCGGAAAATGAGAGCCGGAGCTATACTGATGTTTAACACTTTTCACATTTGTTGTGCTTCGGCCTGTCTGTGCGTTTTGGATAGTTCCCAAACCATCATCAGCCCGCATCGCACAGCGTCGGCATCGGTGCGTTTTCATTGCTTTTTGCAGGCTTTTTTCCTGTCTTTTATGATAGCGTCCATGTTTTCCGCCGCCCATCCTATCAGTGCGTTTATATGAGGAAGCAAAGAATGGGCCCGCTCGGTCAGCGCGTATTCCACTCTTGGGGGAACTTCGGGATAGACTGTACGGGTAACGTAGCCGTCGTCTTCCAGTGTCCTTAAAGTGACCGTCAGCATTTTCTGCGATATGTCAGGAATCTCGCGCTGCAGCTCTTTGAAGCGTGTTGTCTTCTTGTCTGCCTTGTTTAGTGTATAGATGACCAAAAGCGACCATTTGTCACAGAGTTTTGCCAGAATGTTCCGTATCGGACACTGCGGAAACAAGGCGTTTTCTATTGTTGTTCTGTCCATAATATAGTGAATTTCAGTTCGCTCTACAAAAGTAAGCAATTTTCTATGAAGCAGCAAAAAAAACTTTTTTGAAAAATATTTTGACCGTAAGTGGCTCATGCCCAGCAATGGTTACTTCCGCGTAAGTATCTGATGTCCAGGTGCCTACTTGCGTGGCTCAAAAACTCTTCTTAATTTTGCAACGCAAAAGAAACAAGGACACTTAAGGTAAGCAACAAACAATAAGCACTCAATTAAAAAATTGGAAACGATGAAAAAGGTATTATTCATTTTGTTCAATCTCTTAACAATTACAGCTATGGCACAGACAAAAGGACGTTTCGAGGTGCACGATCTCGGCAATTGCAAACTGCACATTTATTACACCAATGACGCGCTGGGCGACGCGAGCTACATCGTGGAGGGCAAAGACGCCCTCGTTACAATGGAGCAGCCGCTGTTCAAGGACAACGTGTCGGAATTTGACAATTATCTCTCAAAGCTGGGAAAGCCCGTTGAGAAGCGCGTCACGGACTATCATGTGGGGGCACCGGAAGCCACGATGTGGTGATGGCAGAGGGAATGCCTGAATTTACCAAGGGCGAGGTGTATGGAGGAATGATGGCGGGTTTTGCGCAGGCGTTTGGCGGCGCGCTGACAGACATGCCCACAGGCAAGGCGGCAGAGGTGGCTTTCGGCTCAACGCAGACGTGGGCCGGAGTGACTTTCGAGTTCCGTCGCGGCGCGGCTTCTGACTTTCCCGGCGCAAGCATCTTGATAGGAGGAAAGGCTTATTATACCCATTGGACTCCGGCAAAGGCGCACGTAAGCCACTTGCAGATATCCTCTCCGGGCGCCATCGACGCAGAGATTGCGGAAGCGAAAAGCTCATTGGCTTCGGGCGCGGCGCTGTTCATCGGCGGACACGGCGGTGCGGCAAAGCGTGATGATGTGGAGTTCAAGATTGCTTACTTGGAAAAAATGAAAGCGCTGCTCAAGGCCAACAGTACGGCGCAGGCATTCGTGGCCGCCATGAGGCAAGCCTGGGCGGGCCTGCCGGGAGAGGCCGGGCTGGAGGCTCTGGGCAAGGCTTTGTATAAATAAGGCACGACAGGCAATTGCGCTTCGGACGGTTCTGGGGTCTTATACCGTCCGAAGCCTTTTTGAATAATAATGTATATATGAGCTTCAATAATGGAAAAGGCGTTTGATTTTTTAAGGCGGCACAGAGAAGTGGCGTTTGCCACAGTGGAACAGGACAAACCGAAAATACGGGTGTTCCAGATTATGAGGCAGGACGGTCATACGCTTTATTTTGCCACTTCGCCGCATAAGGAAGTGTATCGTCAGCTGCAAGAAAACCCTGAGGTGGAGCTGCTTGCCATGGACGGGAATATATCCGTGCGCGCGGCAGGGCGCGCTGTGTTTGACGTTAGTGATGAGCAGGCCCGCGAAATATATGCAGACAACCCTGTCTTGCCGCGTCTGTACGGGCAATATGCGGATTTGGCTTATTTCCGCCTGGCTGTTGTCTGGCTTGATTATTATGACCTGACACCCACACCGCCCGTTCTTGAGCATTATGAGTGCGGCGGGCGGGATTGACAAAGGTGCGGCATATGTTCCGCACCTTTGTTTGTATGGTCTTGCGGATGTGTGTTGTCAACGACAGCAACTCTGTCAGTGCAGACTTTAAGTTTGTTGTGGATGCCGATGGCGGCCTTGCCGTTGACTACACACTGCGCACCAAGGCTCAAACCAACTATCTGCCGCTTGTCGGGCTGCAGGTTGACATGGCTTCAGAGAATACGTTTGCCTCATGGTTCGGCTACGGCCCCCACGAGACATTCCCCAACAAACGCAGGGCGGCAGTGCTCGGACTGTGGGAAGGGCGTGGCGTTTTCGGCAGCCACGATGCGCGCAAGACATTCCTGAAGAACGGAGCGGCAGAGGCAACGGCCACTTCACAGGGCTACATCAGCCGCGACGTGTCGGCTCCCAAAGTGCTGCGCTTTGTGCCATACGTGATAGGGCGCACAGAAAAAGGACGCCTGAAAGAGCCGGAGATGCAAATTCCGTCCGTAGGAACTTATGCCGGACGGCTTATAATAAAGTGAACTTTGATGTAATTTTTTGTAAGTGTTATTTGGTTATTGGTAGGAGTTTCCCGAGACAAAGCCGCTGCGTTTGCCGGCGGCTGCGTCTCGGGAAACCGTTTGTTGCTCCGTCTGCATCCTGACGCATGGCAGCTTTGCCCACCCCGCGCAAGGCTTTTTTGAGATGCTGTGGCATTCTGACAATTGTTCGGTGTGATTGAATTTTCCGATTGCGAAACCGCTGATTGTTGCTGTTTTCAGTTGCATATTGTAACCAATAATCGCTGTTTTGCTTATAAATATGCAGCGAGGCGGCATTTAATTAGGAATTTTTTTGCATATTAAATCAAAATGGCTTACCTTTGCGACTAATTAACTCAAAAGTCAAAAGGACAAGTAAGCATGAAGCATCAGTTGAGAAGTGCCGTGTGTACCGAAGGCCGCCGCATGGCCGGGGCGCGTGCCCTGTGGGTGGCGGCAGGCATGAAGCGCGAACAGTTCGGACGCCCCATAATAGCGATAGTGAACTCGTTCACGCAGTTTGTGCCCGGGCACACGCATCTGCATGAGATAGGCCAGATAGTAAAAAAGGAGATAGAGGACATGGGCTGCTATGCGGCCGAGTTCAACACGATAGCCATCGACGACGGAATAGCCATGGGGCACGACGGCATGCTTTACTCACTGCCCAGCCGCGACATCATTGCCGACTCGGTGGAGTATATGGTCAACGCCCACAAGGCGGACGCCATGATCTGCATCTCGAACTGCGACAAGGTGACGCCCGGCATGCTTATGGCGGCCATGAGGCTTAACATTCCGACCGTTTTCTGCTCGGGCGGCCCGATGGAGGCCGGACGCTGGCACGGCGAGAACGCCGACCTGATAACCGCTATGGTGAAGGGTGCCGACCCCACTGTCACAGACGAGGAGATGGCCGAGCTTGAGGGCTGCGCCTGTCCGGGCTGCGGCAGCTGTTCGGGAATGTTCACCGCCAACTCGATGAACTCGCTCACGGAGGCGATAGGGCTGTCGTTGCCCGGCAACGGCACCATTCTTGCCACGCACAAAAACCGCATCCGGCTGTTCAAGGACGCCGCGCGGCAAATCGTGAAGAACGCGCTGGCCTATTATGAGGACGGCGACGACAGCGTGCTGCCCCGCTCGATAGCGAGCCGACAGGCCTTTCTCAACGCCATGTCGCTCGACATAGCCATGGGCGGAAGCACCAACACGGTGCTCCATCTGCTGGCCGTGACGCAGGAGGCGGGCGCTGATTTCACAATGAAAGACATCGACGCGCTGAGCCGCCGCGTGCCGTGCCTGTGCAAGCTGGCTCCGAACACGCAGAAATACAGTGTGCAGGAGTGCGGCCGTGCGGGCGGAATACTCGGCATTATGAACGAGCTTGCCAAGGCCGGGCTGGTTGACGGCTCGGTGAGGCGCGTTGACGGCTGCACGCTCGGGGAGCAGATGGCCCGCTACGACATAACCGGCGGCAGCGTTGACCCTGAGGCGGAGCGCATCTACGGCAGTGCGCCGGGGCGTAAGTTCTCCACTGTCATGGGCAGTCAGGACGCCCGCTGGGAGTCGCTCGACACCGACAGGGCGGCCGGTTGCATCCGCGACGTGGAGCACGCCTACACAAAAGACGGCGGACTGGCGGTGCTCTTCGGCAACATCGCGCAGGACGGCTGTGTGGTGAAGACGGCAGGCGTGGACGAGAGCATCTGGCGCTTTGCCGGTCCGGCGCGCGTGTTCGACTCGCAGGAGGCTGCCTGCGACGGCATTCTGGGCGGCAAGGTGAAGAGCGGCGACTGCGTGGTCATCACTCACGAAGGCCCGAAGGGCGGTCCCGGAATGCAGGAAATGCTTTATCCTACATCTTATATTAAGAGTATGCACCTTGGGAAAGAGTGCGCACTGATTACCGACGGGCGCTTCTCCGGCGGCACAAGCGGACTCAGCATAGGCCACATCTCTCCCGAAGCCGCAGCCGGAGGCAACATCGGCAAGATTGTTGACGGCGACATAATAGAGATAGACATCCCCAACCGCAGCATCAACGTCAGGCTTACCGACGAGGAGCTGGCCGAGCGCGGGCAGCGTCCGCTCACGCGGCAGCGCACCGTGTCGAAAGCGCTCAAGGCTTATGCGCGGAGCGTCAGCTCGGCCGACAAGGGCGGCGTGAGGATAATCGGCGATTGATAAGTTACGGTCGGGGGCTGCGGCAGGCGGCATCCTGTTTTGCCAATTAAATTAAAACGTTATGCAAAAAGAGTTATTGTCAGGAGGTGAGATACTTATAAAAGCGCTGATAGCCGAGGGAGTCAAGACCGTCTTCGGCTATCCCGGCGGGTCAATCATGCCGGTTTATGACGTGCTTTATGATTACACCAGAGGCGAGAAGAAAGCTTTCGACCACGTGCTTGTGCGCCACGAGCAGGCCGCGACGCACGCCGCCGAGGGCTATGCCCGCGTCAGCGGCGAGGTGGGGGTGTGCATTGTGACGAGCGGCCCGGGTGTCACCAACACGCTCACGGGCGTGGCCGACGCCATGCTCGACTCCACACCGATGGTCGTCATAGCCGGCCAGGTGGGCATTGCAGCCCTTGGCACCGACGCGTTTCAGGAGGTTGACCTGGTAGGTGTGGCCCAGCCCATTTCAAAATGGAGCTATCAGATACGCCGCCCGGAGGACGTGGCCTGGGCCGTAAGCCGTGCTTTCTACATCGCGCGGTCGGGCCGTCCGGGTCCGGTAGTGCTCGATTTCCCAAAGAATGCGCAGGTAGACATGGCCGAATGGGAGCCGAAGCACGTTGACTTCGTGCGCAGTTATGTTCCTTATCCCGAGCCGGACGACCGCGCGATAGCCGAAGCCGCCGAGCTTATAAATGCCGCCGAGCGTCCGCTGGCACTGGTGGGGCAGGGCGTCGAGCTTGGAAACGCCCACAGCGAGTTGCTCGAGTTCATCGAGAAAGCGGGCGTTCCGGCCGCCAGAACGCTGCTCGGCCTGTCGGCGCTGCCCTCAGGTCATCCGCTGAATGTGGGCATGCTGGGCATGCACGGCAACTACGCCCCCAACGTGAAAGAGCAGGAGTGCGACGTGCTGATAGCCGTCGGCATGCGTTTCAGCGACCGCGTGACAGGGCTGGTGTCGGCTTACGCGCGCCAGGCGAAGGTGGTGCATCTCGACATAGACAAGTCGGAGATTGACAAGAACGTTAAGGCCGACGTGGCCGTGGTCGGCGACTGCAAGGTCACGCTGCCCGCCATCACCCGGCTGCTGAAGAAGAACAGCCATGCGGAATGGCTCGAATCGTTCGCTCCGGCGCGTGAGCTGGAGTATGAGAAGGTTATCCGGCCGGCCATACATCCGGCCGGCGGCCCGCTGCTCATGGGCGAGGTGGTCAACGCCGTGGCCGAGGCCACGGGCGGCGAGGCAGTGCTTGTTACCGATGTGGGGCAGAACCAGATGTTCGCCAGCCGCTACTTCAAGTTCAACCGCAAGCGTTCCATTGTCACCAGCGGCGGTCTCGGCACGATGGGCTTCGGCATTCCCGCAGCCATCGGCGCCACGTTCGGCGCCCCGGAGCGCACGGTCTGTATGTTCACCGGCGACGGAGGCTTCCAGATGAGCATCCAGGAACTGGGCACAATCATGGAGCAGCAGGCGCCGGTCAAGATGATTCTGATGAACAACAATTATCTGGGCAACGTGCGCCAGTGGCAGGATATGTTCTTCGGTGGGCGCAAGTCGTTCACCAGCATGATGAACCCACTCTATGAAAAGGTGGCGGCAGCCTACGGTATACCGTACACACTGGTGACAGACCGCAGCCAGCTGGCGGCCGGCGTGGAGCGGATGCTGGCCACGCCCGGGCCGTATCTGCTGGAGTGCGCGGTGAAAGAGGAGGACAACGTGCTGCCGATGACCCCGCCGGGAAAGGCTGTTGACGAGATGTTGCTTGAAATAAAATAGTTTGACATGGACGAAAAGAAATTATACACACTGCTGGTTTATTCGGAGAACATAGCCGGAATACTCAACCAGATAACCGCTGTGTTCACGCGGCGGCAGGTGAACATCGAGAGTCTCAACGTGTCGGCGTCGAGCATCGAGGGGCTGCACAAGTACACGATAACGGCCTGGAGCGACGAGGACCAGATTATAAAGATTACCAGACAGATAGAAAAGAAAATCGACGTGGTAAAGGCCACGTACTACACCGACGACGAGCTGTTCTTCCGCGAGACCGGTCTCTACAAGCTTTCGACAGATGTTGTGCTTGCCAATCCCGACGTCTCGCGCACCATCCGCAAGCATGAGGCCAACATTGCCGAGGTGAACCCCACGTATGTCATTGTGATGAAGCACGGCATGACGGAGGATATCCTGAGCCTCTACCGCGCTCTCGACAAGTTCGGCTGCGTGCTGCAGTACACCCGCTCGGGCCGCATCGCCGTGACCCGGAGCACACAGGAGGAGGTCAGCTCGTTCCTTGAGGAGCGCGAGAAGAGCCGTCTTGGTCTCGTTGAGCGTTGACACATTTTGCAAACAGAATTATCAGACATTGTTTTTATGGACAAGACAGGCAAGTATTGTTACGTGGCGGAGCCGTTCCATTGTGACTTCTCCCACAGGCTCTTCATGTCGCAGCTGGGCAACCACCTGCTCAACGCGTCGGAGTTTCATGCCAACGAGCGCGGCTTCGGCATGGAAGTCCTCGCGCCAGAGCACAAGACATGGGTGCTGTCGAGGCTGGCTGTCGAGATGGAGGAGATGCCGAGGCAGTTCTCCGCATTCTCTGTCGAGACGTGGATTGAGTCTGCGCTGAAGACCTTCACGACCAGAAACTACCGCATTGCCGACGCGGCGGGGCGTGCCCTTGGCTACGGCCGCAGTGTGTGGGCGCTTATAGACACGGCAACGCGCAAGCCCCTCGACGTGGCGGGCATTGTCGGCGGCGCCGTGGGCGGCTGGATAGTGCCCGATGGCGAGTGCCCCATTGAGAAAGGCTCGCGCGTGAAGATGGGGCAGGGGGCAAGCCTGGTGCGCACCATCGCCACCTGCTACAGCGACGTGGACGTGAACGGCCATGTCAATTCCGTGAAGTATATCGAGCACGTTCTCGACCTTTTCGATATCCAATGGTATGCCGCCCACCGCCTCAAGCGGTTTGACATTGCATACGTGGCAGAGAGCCACGGGGGCGACTCTCTGTCGTTTTATCGTGAGCAGACAGCCGACGGGGTGTTCTGCGTGCGCATAACAAAGACCGGACAGGACGGCACGGAAGAAGTGGAAGTGTGCAGAAGTAAGGTTGAATTTGTAAAAATCTGACGCTAATTTTGGTGTTTTCGTTTTAATTTTATACTTTTGCACACTGTAAACATACAGAACACAAATTCCAACAAAAGACCGTCCGCAGTGGCGGCCGATTAAAAACAAGTTATAATATGGCAGAAATGAATTTCGGTGGCGTGATAGAAACAGTTGTCACCAACAAGGAGTTTTCGTTGGCAAAAGCCCGTGAAGTGTTGAAAAACGAGACCATAGCCGTTATCGGATACGGCATTCAGGGTCCCGGACAGGCCTGCAACCTGCGCGACAACGGTTTCAATGTGATTGTGGGGCAGCGTGAGGGAAAGACCTACGACAAGGCCGTCGCCGACGGATGGGTGCCGGGCAAGACCCTGTTCTCCATTGAGGAGGCCGCTGAGAAGGGCACGATAATCTGTATGCTCCTTTCCGATGCCGGACAGATACAGGTGTGGCCGAAAATCAAGAAATACCTTACGGCCGGCAAGGCACTTTATTATTCGCACGGATTCGCCATCACCTGGAACGACCGCACGGGCGTTGTGCCCCCGGCCGACGTTGATGTCATCATGGTGGCGCCAAAGGGTTCGGGCACGTCGCTGCGCACCATGTTCCTCGAGGGGCGCGGCCTGAACTGCTCTTACGCCGTCTATCAGGACGCCACGGGCAAGGCCGAGGAGAAGACCATAGCCTTCGGCATAGGCATCGGGGCCGGATATATGTTCAAGACAACGTTCCAGCGCGAGGCCACAAGCGACCTGACCGGCGAGCGCGGCTCGCTCATGGGAGCCATCGAGGGACTGCTTGAGGCCCAGTATGAGGTGCTCCGCGAGAATGGCCACTCACCTTCTGAGGCTTTCAACGAGACCGTGGAGGAACTCACCCAGAGCCTCATGCCGCTGTTCGCGCAGAAAGGCATGGACTGGATGTATGCCAACTGCTCCACCACGGCGCAGCGCGGCGCGCTCGACTGGGCACCCCGTTTCCGCGACGCCATCAAGCCGGTGATGGAGTGGCTCTACTATTCGGTGAAGACAGGCAACGAGGCACAGATCTCAATCGACAGCAATTCGAAGCCCGACTATCGCGACGGACTGAACAAAGAGCTTGAGGCCATGCGCAACAAAGAGATGTGGCGGGCTGCCGAGACAGTGCGCAAACTGCGCCCAGAAAACAGCCTCGACTGATTGGCGGCAGCTCAGGCCGATACTGATTTTAACACTTCGGAAACCGGTGAAATAGAAAAAGGAAAGCGGTTTCTGAGGCTCTGCGCGGCCAGAAAAACCGTGTGATTTTGCAAAACGGCTCATATTGCGATGCAATATGGGCCGTTTTGCATTGCAATATAGGCCATGTCGCAATGCAAAATGGCAGGTTTTGGAAGTCCAAAACGGCCGTTTTCAGGCTGAAAAGAGCCGTCTCAGAGGGTGAAAAAGTTGCACAGTCAGTCTGATTGGGCCGATAAATCCCATTAGGCCAATTAGTTACGGTTGCACACTCATATTGCCCGTATTTGCGACCGGTGATAAGTTGTTTTCAAATACGCGAAATTTCAGAGGGTGAAAGTGCCGTTGTTTTAACAGGTGTGAATTTAAGTTAATCCGACTATTGGGCCGCACAGGTCTGCATATTTGCTTTTTCACGTGCCCGCCGCCAGCCTTATTCAGCGTTTTCTGCGGTCTGTGTGCGTGGCCAGTTGATGAGAAACAGGTGGTCAGTGGCGCGTGTGAAGGCGGTGTAGAGCCAGTGGATGTAGTCAGGTGTGAGCATATCGTCGGTCATGTATCCCTGGTCCACGTAGACGTGTTCCCACTGTCCGCCCTGCGCCTTGTGGCAGGTCACGGCATAGGCATACTTTATCTGCAGCGCGTTGTAGTGGGCGTCTTCCTTCATGCGCTTCAGCCGGTCGGCCTTCAGCGGCACGTCGGCATAGTCTGCCATGACGGCGTTGAAGAGCTGTTCTCCCTGTTCTCGGGTCAGGGCGGGCGCCTCAGAGGCCAGCGTGTCGAGCACGGTGGCGGCCGTAAGCTCGTAGTCGTCATAGTCGGGCAGTGTCAGCGTAACGTCGGCAAAGCGGAATCCGTACAGGCTGCGGCAGTTGCGCACGCGCCTCACCACGGCTCTGTCGCCGTTGGCCAGAAACGCCGGAAGCGCCGTGGCCGTGCCATCGTCATCGGAGACGGAGGGGCTGCCGCTGCCGCCGGAGGGCTTGTCCTGTCTGACCCAGTGGTAATTGTTCTTCACAATCATCACCATGTCGCCCGTGGCCAGCTCGTCCTCGCGCCCCAGCACCATGCCCCTTATGCCCCGGTTGTATATGTTGGCGCGCTTGTTGCTCCGTGTTATCACGATGGTCTCGTCTGTTCCCACGCGGCTGTAGCTCGATGCCAGGGTCTCCACAAGCTCGTCGCCGGTGACAACGCTTATGTCGGCAAAGCCCCTGAAGCGCACCACCGGCAGCCCGGTCATGCTGTCGTGGGTTATCATGCGGCGTATTACGGTGGCGTTGAATAGTATGCCCGACCCCTCGCCCTGCCTCACCACCTCGTCGAGGTCGGCCTGGCGCACCTGCAGTCCGTAAGCCTCAACAGCCCCGGCCTGCAGCGCGGGGCTTTCGGTCTCGCTCACCGGTGGCAGCTGCGCGCGGTCGCCCACGAGCAGCAGGCGGCAGTTGCGCCCGCCGTAAACGTAGTCCACGAGGTCGTCGAGCAGGCATCCGCTGCCGAAGGCGCCGCCGCCTGCCCCCGAGTTTGATATCATCGACGACTCATCGACAATGAACAGCGTGTCGGAGTGCGGGTTGTGGTTCAGGCTGAAGCCCGACATATCGGCCGAAAGGGCTTTCTGTCTGTAGATGCGGCGGTGTATGGTGTAGGCCGGATGGGCGGCGTTCAGGGCGAACACCTTGGCAGCCCGCCCGGTGGGCGCGAGCAGCACGATGCGCCACTTCAGGGCCGCCAGCGTGCGCACTATGGCGGCCGCCAGCGTGGTCTTGCCCGTTCCGGCCGATCCGCGCATTATCATCGCCACGCGGTCGGCGCGGTCTGTCATAAAGTCGCAGAACGTCTCGGCCGCACGCTCCTGGTCGGCGGTGGGGCTTACGCCCATCGCCTCTATTATCATCCGCTTCAGTTCGTCCTTGATCATCGGTCCTTACACATATATATAATATGAGGTATTGTTGGCAGGCGCAAAGGTAATGATTTTGCGCGAAATAAAAATTAAAACATCAAAAAAATAGACAATGTGCCAGACCGCAGCTTGTTTTACCCGGCAAAAAGGATTATCTTTGCGTATACAATCAACATAACGAAAGGAGGCTGCCATGCCGATCAGATTCCTGCTGACAACAATGCTTGCCGCGCTTTGCGCAAGCGCACACGCCCAGAAAGAGAGCGTTGTGCTTGACATGGAGACGAAAATGCCCGTGAGCGGCGTGGTGGTGACTGTCAACAATGCCGTCACGAGCCAGCTGCTCACCAACTATCGGGGCCTGTTCCTGCTGCCTGCCGCCGCCGACAGCATCGTTCTGGGGCATCCGGGCTACGAGTCACTGCGCCTCCGCCGCGCCGAAGTGACAGACACGATTCTGCTGCTGCGCAAGTATCAGGCGCTGAGGGAGGTCGTGATCTATGGCTCGATGCCGAGCGTCGGCTTCAGCATGGGCAAGCTGAGAGAGCAGCTCCGCAAGGAGGAGGAACTCACTCCGAGAGCCGTGCCGCTGGCCACGTTCGACTTCTTCTCCGTCTTCTCGGCCAAGAAACGCAAGAAAACGCGCGAGCGGCTGAAGGCTATCGAAAATTACTGACATGGACATTGAAAAGAAAATAACCAATGCCGCACTCGCAATTGTGGCACTATTGTTGCTGTTGATTTGCGTGAGGAGCGTCACCGGAGCGGCAGGCGACGGAGGCGGCAAGGCAGAAAAAACCGCCGACAGCACTGCCGTAAGCCACCGCTGAGGCTGCCGACAGATTAAAAACAAACCAACAACAAATAAAGAAAATGAACGTAAAGAAACATTTGGGATGGATAATTGCAGGTGCAGTCGTGGTGATTCTCCTGCTGTGGTGTGTCACCGGCTACAACGGACTCGTGAAGATGGACGAGCAGGTGTCCGGCCAGTGGGCCAACGTGGAGACTCAGTACCAGCGCAGGGCAGACCTGATTCCAAATCTGGTCAACACCGTCAAGGGCTACGCCACGCACGAGCAGACCACCCTGCAGCAGGTGGTGGAGGCGCGGAGCAAGGCCACACAGATGACCGTCAGTGCCGACGACCTGACGCCGGAGAAGCTCGCGCAGTATCAGAAGGCGCAGGGCAACGTGTCCGCCGCGCTCGGACGGCTGCTCATGGTGGCCGAGAACTACCCGCAGCTCAAGGCCAACCAGAACTTCCTGGAGCTGCAGTCGCAGCTTGAGGGCACCGAGAACCGCATCACGGTGGCGCGCAAAGACTTCAACGACGCGGCCAAGGCATACAACGTGGCCATTCGCCGCTTCCCCAAAAACATACTGGCCGGTCTCTTCGGATTCGACAAGAAGGCCTACTTCGAGGCTGCCGAGGGCGCTGAAAAAGCTCCAGAAGTGAAATTCTAAAAGCCAATGACAAGACGTATCGCGCTGTTCATCGCCTTTGCGCTCGCCTGCACTGCCGTGCTGGCGGCGCAGGAGCGGATGCCCGCCTTCACGGTGGACAACGTGCCGAATGTGCACGTTGCCGACGCGCGGCAGCACGTGTCAGACCCGGCCGGGCTGATGCCGGCGGGCGCGCGCGACTCCGTCAACGCCCTGTTCGGCCGGCTTGAGGCCGCGACGGGCATCGAGACGGCCGTCGTTGTGTTGCCATCCATCGGCGAGGCAACGCCTTTCGATTTCGCACAGAGCCTGTTCCGCAAGTGGGGGATAGGCAAGTCGGCGAGCGACAACGGCCTGCTGATACTCTACGTGGCCGACCAGCGCAGCATAAGAATGCACGTGGGCTACGGCCTTGAGGGCTTTCTCACCGACGCGAAGTGCAAGCGCATACAGACGCAATTCATGATTCCGCACTTCCGCCGGGGCGACACCGGCGGCGGAATGGTGGCCGGCGCGAGGGCTGTGTGCGCCGTGCTTGACGGCTCGATGAAGCCCGAAAGGCCCGATAGCGGCGGCATCGGAGTTGTGCCCGTGGTTATATTTGCGCTCATTCTGATTTTTGTCCTCGCCATGACCGGCGTGTTCGGGCGGCGCGCGCGGCGCTGCCCCAATTGCGGCCTGCGCGGCCTGCGGCTCATGTCCACCGACTATTACCGCGCCGTTGACGGACGCCGGATGCGCAAGGACGTTTATGTGTGCGGCCACTGCGGGCGGGTGACTGTTGAGAACACGCCCGTCGGCGACGACGACCGCGGCGCAGGCTCCGGTCTGGGGGCGTTCCTTGGCGGAATGTTCCTCGGCTCGATGCTGGGCGGAAGACACGGCGGCGGTGGCGGATTCAGCGGCGGCAGCTTTGGCGGAGGCGACTCCGGCGGAGGCGGCGCGGAATCAAACTGGTAGCCGCCGGCACAGAAGGCGGCGGAAGTGTCCATGGCCTGACACGTGTTGGCAATGATTATACAAGAACCGATTGGCAGCCGTCTGAGGCTCATCTCAGGCCGCGCGTCAGCCGGTTTTTATTGTTTCCGGGCGGGCCGGGCATTGTTTCGGGCACGCGCAGCCAGCATTCCGCCACAGCTTCTGCACCCCGACGGAAACCGTCGCGCATCGATATTGTAACACAAATGAAACATCCGTTTAAGCCGTTTGTAACATAGATTACTTAATTTTGCGGCGAATTTATGAACGAAACTTAAACGTTTATGGAAGCAGTTTATTTGGTTATTGTGGTCTTCCTGCTTATTCTGGCGGTGTTCGACCTCTTTGTGGGAGTCAGCAACGATGCTGTCAACTTCCTCAACTCAGCCATCGGAGCCAAGGTGGCAAAGTTCAAGACCGTCATTCTCATCGCGTCTCTGGGTGTGCTCATGGGCGCAGTGATGAGCGCGGGAATGATGGATGTGGCGCGGCACGGCATTATGCATCCCGTCAACTACAACTTCCACGAGGTCATGGTGATATTCCTCGCGGTGATGGTCACGGACGTTATCATCCTCGATATGTTCAACACGCTGGGGCTGCCCACCTCCACCACTGTCTCGCTGGTGTTCGAGCTGCTCGGCGGAACGTTCGTGCTGGCCATCCTGAAGATGAACGCCGACCCGTCGCTCAGCTTTGACGACCTGCTCAACAGCAACAAGGCGCTGAGCGTGATCATCGCCATTTTCGTCAGCGTGGCCATCGCTTTCGTGTTCGGAATCATCGTGCAGTGGATCTCGCGTGTGATTTTCACCTTTAATTATACCAAGCATCTGCGCTACACCGTGGCCATCTTCGGAGGCATTGCGTTCACCTGTCTGGCCTATTTCATCTTCATTCAGGGTCTGGCCAAGTCACCGCTGATGGCCGAGGACGCCAAGGAGTGGATCACGGCCAACACCAACATGCTGCTCTTCTGGACTTTCATCGGCTCCACAATCCTCATGGAGATTGTCCATCTGCTGCGTGTCAACGTGTTCAAGGTGGTGGTGCTGATGGGCACTTTCGCCCTGGCCATGGCCTTCGCGGGCAACGACCTGGTGAACTTCATCGGCGTTCCGCTGGCCGGTCTGGACTCTTATCTTGACTTCACCGCCAACGGCAACGGCAACGCGACATCCTTTATGATGACCTCGCTGATGGAGTCGGCCAAGTCGCCGATACTCTACCTCATTCTCGCCGGCATCGTCATGGTTGTGGCCATGACCACATCTAAGAAGGCGCAGAACGTCATCAAGACCAGCGTGGACCTGTCGCGCCAGGACGAGGGCGACGAGATGTTCGGCTCGTCAAAGGCCGCCCGCAGCATCGTCCGCGCCACCCAGGACGCCGGCGGGGTGCTCAGCAAGTATGTTCCGAAGCCTGTGGCCGCCTGGATAGACACCCGCTTCCGCAAGGAAGACGCCATCCTGGCCGACGGTGCGGCATTCGACGTGGTGCGCGCAGCGGTAAACCTTGTGCTGGCTTCCATGCTCATCACTTTCGGAACGAACTACAAGCTGCCCCTTTCCACAACATACGTCACCTTCATGGTGGCCATGGGATCGAGCCTTGCCGACCGTGCCTGGTCGCGCGAGAGCGCGGTGTTCCGCGTCACTGGCGTCATATCCGTCATCGGCGGCTGGTTCGTGACGGCCGGAGTGGCTTTCGGCGCCTGTGCGCTGGTGTGCCTGGTGATGTACTACGGAGGCTTTGTTGCCATGTTCCTCTTCATGGCTCTGGTGGTGTTCATGCTCGTAAGGAGCAACATCCAGTATGGCAAGAAGGCCAAGGAAGAGAAGAAAGACGATGTGTTCCGCCTGATGATGCGCACCCGCGATCCCGAGATTGTTTGGGACCTGCTCATCAAGCACGTGTCGCGCACGCAGAGCTTCGTCAACCGCTTTGCCCTCGACCATTTCAACAAGATCATTGACGGTCTGGCCAACGAGGACCACCACGCCCTCTCCAAGACCCAGCGCGAGCTGAAGAACGAGCAGGACCAGCTCAAGAAGTTCCGCCGCAAGGAGCTGCTCGCGCTGCGCCGGGTGCCCATGGAGATTGCCGCCGAGCGCAACACATGGTATCATCTGGGCGTGAACAGCGACTCGCAGTTCATCTACTGCCTCAAGCGTATGCTTGAGCCGGTGAAGGAGCACGTTGACAACAACTTCAATCCGCTGCCCAAAATGTATGTGGACGAATACCACCCGGTGCGCGAGAAGATTGCTGACCTTATGACACGCACGGAGGCTATGCTCTCAACGACGCATTTCGACGAGTATGACGCCGTGCTCACCGAGGCCGACAAGCTCAAGGACGAGCTGTCCGTGATACGCAAGCACCACTACGACCGGATGCAGAGCGACCACAACCCCGGCAATCTCAAGATTTCGCTTGTCTATCTGAACATACTTCAGGAGAGCCAGGAGTTCCTCAGCATCATGCGCCACCAGCTCCGCGCCGCCAACCGCTTCTACGGCAACTGATTTTTAGTTTCCATCTATTTATATGCCTGCCGCCCGCGAGCCGCACCATGGCTCAGCGGGCGGCGTTTTTTCATTCATGCCCTGCGGACAGCGGTCTTCGGCTTGAATATTCATGCGGCAAGATTGCATAAACATACAGTCTCCGCCGGTCCGCAAGGCTGTCAAGACCGTATCAAAAGTCAAAGGCCGCCGTTGCGTTTTGCAATATGGGCCATTCGGGCCTGCGAAATGGCCTATATCGCACGCTAAAACAGCCTGTTTCGCAGGCCGAAATGGCTCATATTGCAAAATATTTCGTAATTTTGCGACTGGCAATAGAAAAAAACAGACAACCACCCAAGACAAGGATTACTGACATGAACAGACTGACTGCGACAATCACACTCGCCATCTCGCTGCTGCAAACGGCGGTGGCCGGCATACAGCAAAGCGGCGAAAAGCTGCTGCGCGACGACGCCACGGGCGAATGGCTCATAGGCTTCTTCCCTGATTATGCCGTATATGACAACAAATTCTGGCATTACGCCTCACGCGACGGCTCCCGCATGACGCTCTGCTGTGGCGGCGACACCATCGGAGTGAGCCTCGCCCAGGGCAGCGTGGAGATAGGCGGCAGGAGCCACAAGTGCTCCGAGCTGAGGGGGCGCACCGTGCCTTATTACCCCGAGGCCGACCCCACGCCGTTCACCGACAAGCTTCCCCCGAGGCTCGACAGCGTCACCGTGAGGTTCATCATGCCCAAAGGCAGCGGCATGGACGGGGCGGAGCTGAGCTACAACAAGTTTTTCAACAATTCCGAGAGTATCTACATCACCCCCGACAGCACGGGCCGTGCCGAGGTTACCCTGCCCGCGCCGTGCACGAAGGAGCTGACGGTGCAACTCCTCGACCGCCGCGGGCGCGGGTGGACGTTCATACCGCTCTACCCCGAGCCGGGCGACACCGTCACGGCATACATCGACCACCGCTGCGGCAGGTACTTCGTGATGGGCAGCAACGCCCGCCTCTCCAACGAGCTGCTGTGCGCACCCGATCCGAAGAAAGTCCACGTCTCTTACAACGAGAACCGGCGGCTTACGTCCGAGGGTTATATCGGCAAGGCCGGGAAGATGCTCTCCGAGAGCCTCGCCCAGACCGACTCCATAGCCCGCCGGCACCCCACGCTCTCGGCAAAGTGGGCTGCCCTGCAACGCGCAAAGGCCCGCAACGCCTTCGCCTACGGACTGACGCAGAATGCCTACAACCGCCCGAGGACGGACATTCTCGGCCTGCCCACGGACACGCTCACGCGCGGCGGATACTTCAACCCCACCGTGCCGTTCATGGCCGACGACGATATGCTCTGCATATTTGCCGACTATGTAGGCCTTACGAGGCTGGCCGGGCAAGGCTCCACGCCGCGCCTGCTGCGCAAGGCAGCCCGCGAGCTGGAGCGCGAGGGGCGGCTCTGCCTCACCGACGCGGAGCGGGCGCTGATAGAAGAGGCCGTGGCGATAGACAGCGTCGCGGCGTCAATACCGGCCGACTCGGCGCAACGGTACTACAAGGAGCACATGGACGTGCTCAAGGCCGCAGGCGCACTCTACTACAGACCGGCCATAAACAAATGGTTCCGCACTGAAAATGCCAAGGGGCAGATGCGCATCATCAGCGGCATGGGTCTCGACCGCCTCACCGAGGACATGGCTCTTGCGTGGCTCTTCGTCACCGACCTCGAGAACATGGGCGAGATCTTCACGCCCGAACTCACCGCCATGGTGGAGCAAAGCGTGGCCACGCCCGCGCTGCGCGACTACATCTTCGCCTGCAACAAGGAGTTTGCCGACTATGCCAACGCCGCGCCCGCGCAGGCGGCGCAGCCCGCCGACACGGCCAGGCTGGCCACGCTGACCGACGGCAAGGAGATACTCGACTGCATAACCGCCCCATACCGTGGCCGGATAATCTACGTCGATGTGTGGGGAACGTGGTGCGTGCCGTGCAAGGAGGAGATGAAGCACGTGCCTGAAATGAAGAAGGCGCTCGAAGGCATGGACGTGGTCTACCTCTACCTCTGCTCGCGCTCCAGCGACGAGTCGTGGCGCGCCAACATAGCCCGCTTCGGTCTCGGCGGCAAGGACTGCGTACACTACAACCTGCCGCAGGCGCAGCAGGCTGCCGTGGAGGCGGTGCTCGGCGTCGGCGGCTACCCCACGTACAGGGTCATCGACCGCCAGGGGCGCATAGTGCCAGGCAGGCCGCCGCGCCCGTCGGACCCCTACGGCCTGAAAGAAGCGCTGAAGAAGCTGACAAAGGAGTGACGCCCACCGCGGTATGCACAGCCTTATGGGCACAAAAAAAGGAGTACCGCCGTACTCCAACCTTTTGTTAACCTTAAATCTAATACTATGAAAAACACTGTGCAAAGATACGCATTAAATCCCTGACACACAACGTTCAAGGTGTCTGTAGCACTGTTATTTAGTGTTTTTTAACCTAAAGACATCGCGACATACCTTTTTCAGAAGTCGAGCGTCTGGCCGTCGTATGCCAGTTCGAAGCCCTGCGGCAGCCGCGCGTTGGCCTCGGCGTGCAGTCCGATGTGGTGGCAAGAGTGGACGAAAAGTGTGCGGTGGGCGCCTACACGGCGCGAGAACGCTATGGCGTCGGCCACAAGCTGGTGGGAGTGGTGGGGGCGCTCAAACCTCAAAGCGTTGACCACCAGCACCTCGACGCCATCAAGATACTCCAGTTCGGAGTCTGCGATGGTCTTCATGTCGGTGATGTAGGCCAGGCGTCCGAACCTGTAGCCGAGAATGGGCAGGCTGTCGTGCATCACCTCCACGGGCATGATGTCGATGTCGCCGACGCGCAAAAGCCTGTGAGGCTCTATCACCCGGAGCCTTATGTCGGGCACTCCCGGATACTTGTCGCTGTCAAAGCAATAAGGGAAATTATGCCGCACGCAGTCGGCGGTAATCCTGTTGGCAAACACATCTATGCCGCCGAACTTGCAGAACGGCCGCAAATCGTCCATTCCGCCCACGTGGTCGTAGTGCGGATGGGTGAGCAGCACGGCGTCAATCCGCCTGAACGGCATGGCCAGAGCCTGCTGGCGGAAGTCAGGGCCGCAGTCAACGAGCAGGCGCGTCGAGCCACTCTCCACCATGACGGAGCTGCGCAGCCGGCGGTCTCTGGGGTCGGCGCTTGTGCAGACCTCGCAGCGGCAGCCTATCATCGGCGTGCCGAAGCTGCCCCCGGTGCCCAGAAAAGTTATCCTCATATTACGTTCACCTCCGGCCTTATCTCTATTCCGAACTTGTCGCTGACGTCTTTCACAATCGCGCCGCACAGCCTGACAATGTCCTGGCCGGTGGCTCCGCCGAGGTTGACAAGCACCAACGCCTGGCGCGAGTGCACCCCGGCGCGGCCCAGCGAGCGCCCCTTCCAGCCGCACTGCTCTATGAGCCATCCGGCGGGAATCTTCTCGTGGCTGGCATCGACAGTGTAATGCGGCACCGACGGATAGCGGGCCGCCAGCTCATCATACTTTTCGCGGCTCACCACGGGATTCATAAAGAAGCTGCCGGCGTTGCCCGTCACCTTGGGGTCGGGCAGCTTTGAGTTGCGTATGTCTGTGATAACCAGGCGCAGCTGTTCCGCCGTAGGCTCGCCGATGCCGCGCCGCTGCAGCTCGGAGCGGATGTTGCCATAGTCCAGGCGGGGGCAGAACGTCTTGCTCAGGCGGTAGGTGACGTGGGTTATGACGTACTGTCCGGCCCACTCGCTCTTGAACTTGCTCTGCCTGTAGGCATAGCCGCAGTCGGCCGCAGGGATTTCCACCACGCTGCCGTCGGCCACTCTCACGGCCTCTACACTGCGGATAATGTCTTTCGCCTCGACGCCGTAGGCCCCGATGTTCTGCACGGCCGACGCTCCGACCTCGCCCGGAATGAGCGACAGGTTCTCGGCTCCGTGCCACCCGTTGGCCACGCACAGAGCCACAATGTCGTCCCACACCTCGCCGCTGCCGACGCGGAGCAAGACAGAACCTCCGTCATCGGACGCTTCGACACCCCTGATGGCTGAGTGCAGCACAGTGCCGTTGAAATCGGCGGTGAGCAGCAGGTTGCTTCCGCCGCCGATCACGAGCAAGGGCTTGTCGGCCTCGGTCATGGCGGCAAGCGCGGCCTGCAACTCGCCGACGGAGGCGAACTCGATGAATCTGCGGCACGCCGCCCTGATGCCGAACGTGTTGTGGCGGCTGAGATCGTAGTTCGTAATGTCCTTCATCTGATGTCGTTTTTAAATAATGTCACGCCCCGCGCGGCCTGGCGGCGGGCAGCGCGGGGTCAGGCGGTAAGCCTCGTCAGCAGCCACTTGCCGTTCTTCCGCTCGAACACCATGTCCACTTCCATGCCGTTGGAGATGCCGCGGATGACGAAGACCTTGCGGTCGCTCTCGGTGTAAGTCTGGCCGTAGATGATGTTGTAAATCAAGTCTGATGGCATCTCCGAGGCCACCTCGGGCCACATTTCTGGCGTTATCTCGCTCTCCACCGTGGAGAAATCATCGTTGGGGTCGGGCCCGACGTACACCACGGGGTTGTTGAGACTGGCCAGCTGGAACTCGGCGTCGGACGCAAAGCGCTGGTAGAACTTCAGGAATGAGGCGTTGGTGTTCTCATACAGCGGTTTGTACACAATCTTGCGCATTGTCCACAAGCCGTTGATTCTGTCGAACACATACTGCTTGACCGTCTTTTTTGCAAAGAATACTTTCTCCACCACCACGTGGCTCACAGTGGTGTCTTTGACCAGCGACATCTGCTTCATGTCGTCAAAAATCAGCGTGTAATAGCCCTGCCGCATGAAGAAATGCTCCGTCTGCCAGTCTTTCTTCTGGATGTAGTCCGTCTTTCCGGCGTTGACGACCGGCAGCGGGAACACTATCCTGCTGCGCTGCAGCTTCCTGTTTGCCGCGAAATTGAAAAAGAAATCGTCGAAAAGCTCGTCAGCCGCCTTAGGCATCGGCGTGGCAGAAATGAGCTGTTCCATTGTGTCGGCAGGCACGGTGTCTGCCACAACGCTGTCGGAATCGGGCACAACATCACCGCCTCCGGCCGGCGTCTTGCCGCCCTTGCACGAGAACATCAGCAAGAGCGAAGCGAAAATCGCTGTCAAAAACTTTCTCATCTAACTTCCGGGAATGTCCCGTCTCTCAAATTTCGGCAAATGTACAACTTTATTTTGATATCATGCACCGTTTTGATGCAAAAATATTACCTTTGCAACAAAAATATAACCAAGCCCCGGCCGACACAGGAGGCCTGGCCGGAAAAAGTGCCGCAAGCCCGTGGCTGCGCAAGGCAAAAGGCCAGACCGTGCTTCCGGACAGTGGCGTATTGTGGCGACAAACATTCAACAAAGTTATGATACTTGACAAAATAGAACAGCTTCTTGACGAAGTGAAGAACATCAGCGCCAAAGACGCCAGCGAGATTGAGGCGCTGCGACTGAAATACCTGAGCAAAAAGGGCGAGATAAACGCTCTGATGGCCGACTTCCGCAACGTGTCGGCAGACCAGAAAAAGGCAGTGGGAATGAAGCTCAACGAGCTGAAGCAGACGGCGACCGAGCGCATCAACGCTCTGAAAGAGCAGTTTGCAAACGAAGAAAACGGCGCAGACAGCACCGACCTTACGCGCACTCCGTATCCTATAAAGCTCGGAACGCGCCACCCGCTGACCATCGTGACGAACGAGATTATTGACATCTTCTCGCGTATGGGCTTTGTGCTGGCCGACGGACCGGAGGTTGAGGACGACCTGCACGTGTTCACGAAGATGAATTTCGCCGCAGACCACCCCGCGCGCGATATGCAGGACACATTCTTTGTGGAGCAGAACGCCGCCGACGTGACCAAGAACATAATCCTGCGCAGCCACACCAGCTCGGTGCAGGCCCGCGTGATGGAGACCACACAGCCGCCGATACGCGTGATATGTCCTGGCCGCGTCTACCGCAACGAGGCCATAACGGCCAGAGCGCACTGCTTCTTCCACCAGGTGGAGGGACTGTATATCGACAAGAATGTGTCGTTCACCGACCTAAAGCAGGTGCTCCTCTCGTTCGCACGCGAGATGTTCGGCGCCGACACCAAGATAAGGCTGCGCCCCAGCTACTTCCCGTTCACGGAGCCGAGCGCAGAGATGGACATCTCGTGCCACATCTGCGGCGGCACAGGATGCTCGTTCTGCAAGCACACCGGATGGGTTGAGATTCTGGGATGCGGCATGGTGGACCCCAACGTACTGGAACTTTGCGGCATCGACAGCAGCGTTTACAGCGGCTATGCCTTCGGCATGGGCGTTGAGCGCATAACTAACCTGAAATATCAGGTGAGCGACCTGCGCCTGTTCTCCGAGAACGACGTGAGATTCCTCAAGGAGTTTGAGGCCGCCAACTGAGCGGCGGGCACAAAGCAACCGGCACAGAGTGACAAGCCACGACGGCGGCCGCGCCCCGTGGCTTGTCTCTTTTTTAATATCACAACTTTAGAACAATGAGCGCCAAACACGACAACCTATTCAGCCGGAGCTACCTCTGCATCCTGGCGGCCAACTTTCTGCTCTACTTCGGCTTCTGGCTTCTGATACCAGTGCTGCCGTTCTATCTTGAAGAGACATACAACTGCCCGGAGGCCGTTCTGGGGCTTGTCCTGTGCTGCTACACCGTGAGCGGACTGAGCGTGCGCCCCTTTTCGGGCTACTTGATGGACAAGTTCCCGCGCAAGCCCATCTACATTCTCTGCTACGCTGTCTGCGTGTGTATGTTCCTTGGCTATATGATTGCCGCCTCGCTCGCGTGGTTTATTGTGCTGAGGGCACTGCACGGCGTGGCATTCGGCGGCGTGACGGTTGGCGGCAACACTCTCTGTGTGGACATCATGCCCAGCAGTCGGCGCGGCGAGGGCCTCGGCTACTACGGCCTGACCAACAACACGGCCATGGCGCTGGGGCCAATGACCGGCCTGTTCATGCACAGTCACATCAGCTACACGGGCATCTTTCTCACTGGAATGCTTGTGAGCCTGCTCGGACTGCTGTGCGCCTGTGCCGTGAAAGCACGCATACCGGAGTCCATAAGGCTGCGCAACGAGCGGAAAGCCAATGGCTCCGCGCCGGCCGACGGCAGCGGCGGGCAGAAGGCGAAGTTGTCGCTCGACCGCTTCATACTGCTCAAGGGCATACCTGTGAGCGTGTCGCTGTTGCTGCTGTCGATACCCTACGGCTCGACGACCAACTTTGTCGCGATGTATGCAGGCGAGATAAACATCACCGCCCCGAGCGGCTTCTTCTTCACGCTGATGGCCGCCGGCATGGGCGTGTCGCGCATCTTCGCGGGCAAGCTGGTTGACCGCGGATATATCACGCAGTGCATACACTATGGCTACTACCCCGTAATCGTGGCCTTTCTCTGCCTCGGCCTGTGCCGGTTTGTGTCGCCGGAAAGCGTCACGGCGGCCACGGCGATGTTCTACACCGTGCCGATGCTGCTCGGCGTTGGCTTCGGCGTGATGTTTCCGGCCATGAACACGTTCTATATCAACCTCGCTCCCAACAACCAGCGGGCCACGGCCACAAGCACTTATCTCACCGCGTGGGATGTGGGCATAGGCATAGGCATCCTGACGAGCGGACTCATCGCCCATGTGTTCACGTTCTACATGGTCTACCTCATCGGCACTGTGCTCTGTGTGGTTTCGCTGATTTTCTTTGTGCGCAAGGTGACGCCGCACTACAACCGTAACAAAGTGAGATGACAAGAAAGACTGAACAGCAATGGAAGAGGCAAAAAGAACAAGAGTGGTGGCAGCCGTGATCATGCGCGGCGGACGCTACCTGTGCATGAAGCGCGGCAAGAGCCGTTATGAGTACATATCAGGGCGGTGGGAGTTTCCGGGCGGAAAGGTGGATCCGGGCGAAAACGACCGCGAGGCGCTGGAGCGCGAAATAAGCGAGGAGATGGACTGGAGCGTCACGCCGCGCGAGCTTGTCGGCATTGTGGACTACACTTATCCCGACTTCAGCCTGAGGCTTGCCGCATATATGTGCGAGGCCCCGGCTGACGACAGTTTCAAGCTTCTGGAGCACAGTGAGTACAGATGGGTGACTGCCGATGAGCTGCCGGAGCTATGCTGGACAGCAGCCGACGCAGAACTTATCAGCAGGTTTATCGCGCCGGAAGAATAAGAGCGGAAAGCCCGGAACCCGCCTGCCGGCTCTTCCGCATGGAGCGAGCGCAGCGTTTGGCGGCCATAATCACGGGGGCGGTGTCAGGCACTTGCAGCATTAAGACAAGCTCGGTTGTTAACCGTTATAATAAAGCCAATAAAGAAAAAGGCTCCGTTCAGCGTCTTTTCTTGCTTCTGAAAAGACTGCTGTAACGGCTCATGAGTTTGCGCACGAGCATGAACGCGTCGAACGCCGTGACGCTGTTGCTGATGATGCTCGCCACCAGCTCGCCCTTGGTGTTTGCCTTCTTGGGAACGAACAGGCTGTTCCACACGGTGTTTATCTGCTCGTTCTTCTTTCTGATTTCAGTGAGCAGCTCGTCTTTGCGCACTTCGATTTCGGCCAGAGTGTAGTAGGATGCTTTACGGTTCGGCATGGCTGATGATTTGAAATGTTGTCAACTAAATAGAATTCCTGTGAGAAACCTGATCAACGGCCTTACTATCAGCGGCTTGCGGAAAGCAAGAATGATGAACAGCAGCAACAGCAGCGTTGCCGCGACAATGACAAACGCGCAGGCCATTCCCGTGGTGGGAGCCAGCAGGTAGACGCAGGCAAACGAGGCGTAGAACAGCACTGCAACCACGAGAACAAATATTATGACGCTCAGCGACAAGGCAGTGACGAGGCGCACCAGCTTGTCAATCACACTGAACTTCATGTATTCTTTCTGAAGTCCGATATAGTCTTTCAGCATTTCCACGAGCCGTGCAATCGACTCTACATTCTTGTCGCTTGATAACATAGTCGCTTTTTCAATTCAGAATGGATGCCGCATGGCACTTACTCTTACTGTCCTTGTTCGTTGGTTTGCATACAATATTACTTCGCCTTGTCTTGCACCGTCACCGCTCGCCATGCCGTCTTGGCATAAAATCGTGGCGCGGAACGGTCTTGTTAGAAAGGCTGCGCCCGCAAAGCGAAGCTTCTGCCACCGGCGTGCCGCATGGCTGTGGGCACTGCCGGTGGCAGAAAATTCTTCCGGCTTATGCTTCAGGGGCGGCCTCCCGGATGTCGTCAACGAGGTCGCTCACTTCCTTGCGGCTCAGTTTGATGTTGTGCTTGGTG
>CALUGW010000012.1 GCA_944320305.1 uncultured Prevotella sp.
GGTTATTCAAATATACAAATTGTTCAGCGGTTTTCTTCTTTATGACTATGAAATCACTCCAAATTTCGGATGAACCAAAAAATTAACGATTTCCCCACGTCTTCGGCATCGGTTTGTTTGCGACGTCGCATCCCGCAAAGCGCGTATTGCCGCCGTCGCGCTCCTGCCGGGCCGGCCGGTCTCGCGTCAGTCGGCGTTGCGCAGGTCGCTGGGCTTGCGGCCCGTCTTTGTCTTGAACTTGGCCGAGAAATAGTCCGGCGAGTCGAAGTTCAGGCGGTAGGCTATTTCCTTCACGCTCATGTCTGTCGTGCTGAGCAGTTCCTTGGCCCGTTGCAGCTTCAGCTCCTGCTGATACGTGGCCGGACTGAAGCCTGTGTGAATCTTGAACAGCTTTCTGAAGCTGGAATAGCTCACCCCCAGCTCCTCCGCTATCTGCTGTATGCTGAGGCTGCTCTCCAGCGCTTCCTTCATGCGCAGGCGCGCCTTGCTCACCATGCTGGCATGACTGACAGTCTTGTTTGCCGCCACATAATGCTCAAGAACGCGGGCCAGCCCGATTATGTGGCTGACGATGCCGGCCAGGAGCGTCTGGGCCAACGGCGGCTCCTTTTGCGCCGTGTCGTAAGCCGAATTGAAGAGTTCCACGGCCTCGCCCGAAAAGCCGATGTGGCGCACAGGCCTGTCCGCATCCAGAAGCCCAGCCTCCAGGCGGGCGTCCATGAGCGGGCCGCAGAACACAATCCAGTGGCACTTCCAGCCGGTCTCGCGGAGCGGGCCATACGAGTGCCACTGCTGCGGCAGCAGCATTATCATGTCGCCCTCCCTGACCCTTGTCTGCTCCTGGCGGGCGTTGGTGAGTGTGCCCGCACCCTCCACTACATAAAGCAGCCTGTACTCGGCCGGCGCACCGTCATTGCGCTTATCGGAGAAGCCGCCGACATGGCCGTGCACATGGACAGGAGCGCCCGGGGCCGCCTCCTCGTAGCCGACGGCACTCACCGCCAGCCCCCACCGCAGGTCTGCCTCTGCCACATCAATGTATTTGCTCTTCTGCATAGTTGTGTTCTGTCGTTCCTGATTACAGTCTGCCGGCCACCGTCCGCAGCGGGCGGAAAAGACCGCTCGGCCCGGCGCTATTTGGCGGCCTGCGCATGCCGCCTGCCGCATGGAATACACCTGCGGCGACAAGCCTCACCCTCATTCCTCCGGCACAGGCTGAGGACGCTCTGCGCTTGGTTTCACACGTGCAAAGATAAGCCAAACGCCACAAACATCCAAATGGTGGAATGCAAATTAAGATTTATTTGTCTTATTGATGGTGAACTCGAAGCGCAGTCCGCCCTCCATGTTGTTGGCCGCCGAGATGGTGCCGCCGTGCAGTATGACGGCGTTCTTGACAATGGCCAGCCCCAGGCCGGTGCCGCCGAGCTTGCGGCTGCGCCCCTTGTCCACGCGGTAGAACCGCTCAAAGAGCCGTCCGAGGTGCTCGTGTGGCACGCCCACGCCGTTGTCGCTGAAGGTGAAGTGCAGCCGCTGGCCGTCGTCGCGCACCGTGAGCGAGACTGTCGTTCCGTCGCCGGCGTAGGATATGGCGTTGTCTGTGAGGTTGCGGAAGATGCTGTAAAGCATTGACTGGTTGCCGCTGACCACGAGCTGCGCGGGCAGCCTGTTGTCGAAGGCCATTCTGCGGTTCTTCATCTCCAGTGCCGTCTCCTTTATTATCTGCGCCACCAGCTTGCTTATGTCCACCGGCTCAAAGACCATAAGCTCCGGCGCGTCGTCGAGGCGGTTGAGCGTGGATATGTCGGAAAGCAGGCTGGCCAGCCGCTGGCTCTGGGCGTAGCAGCGGTCAAGGAACTGCGCTTTGGTCTCCTCTTTCATCGCGGGGTTGGCGATGATGGTCTCCAGATAGCCCTGGATGCTGGCCACCGGCGTTTTCAGCTCGTGCGCAATGTTCTGCGTGAGCTGCCGCTTCAGCACGTTCTGCTCCTCCTTGGTGTGCTGCAGGCGCTTGTATATCTTAATGATGTGCTCCGAGATCTCGCCCAGCTCGTCGTCGGGAAACTCTATGAGGTCCTCCGTCTCGAGGCTCTCGTTATGGTCGGCGCGGCGGGCGAAGATTCGCAGCTTCGTTATGTTGTCGTCGAGCCGCTGTATGAAACGGTAGAGCACAAAGGTGAGGATGGCCACCATGATGACTGTGAACCAGATGTAGTGCCAGTCGGCCTGGAGCTTGTCTGTCAGGTCGTTGTCGTAGGGCAGCGAGCTGCGGATCACATAGCGGCTGTCGGGAAAGTACGTCGCTGAGTAGAAGTAGTCGCCGTGGAGTGTGGTGCTCCTGCGGTTTATGTCGTAGCCGGTGCCTGTTCTCAGCGCGTCCACAATCTCGGGGCGGCCGCCGTGGTTCTCCATGGCGGCATAGTTCTTCTCCTTGCTGTCGTAGATCACGCGCCCCCGCCTGTCCACCATGGTGACGCGCAGCCCCGCCATGAAGTGTGTCTGGACGTAGTGCTCTATGTTTCTGTCGTTCACGCTGTCCATGCAGTGCAGCGCGTCGTCCATGCGGGCGTTGTAGTCCTGCAGCTTCAGGTTGAGCATGTCAATCTTGTACTCGTTCTCGCGCACCTGGTGGAACGCTATGAAGAGCGCGGCGAAGACGATGAAAAGCGAGAGCACGCTCCAGAAGAGGCGGCGGCCCACAGTGAGATGGTTCATTGGCGGTGTGGCTGTGTTGTGCGGGCGTGGGGTCAGGCGTCAAAGAAATAGCCGAATCCGAGCCGCGTTATTATACATTTTGAGAATCGCCCTATCTTTTTGCGCAGGCGTGTTATGTTCACGTCAACGGTGCGGTCGAGCACCAGCACGTCCTGGGGCCAGATGCGGTTTATCAGCTCCTGGCGCGAGAACACGCGCCCCTTCTCCTGCAGGAGGGTGCGCAGCAGCTCGAACTCGGTCTTGGTGAACGGCACTTGCTCGCCGTCTATGCTCACAGTCTTGTTGTCGAGATTCAGCTCCAATCCCTGGTACTTGAGCACCGACGGCTCCGCCTCCCCGCGGCTGTCGGCCGTACGGCGCAGCACGGCGCGCACCCTCACCATCACCTCGCGGATGGAGAACGGCTTGGATATGTAGTCGTCGGCGCCGAGGTTGAAGCCCGTCACGGTGTCGTTCTCTGTATCGCGCGCCGTGAGGAAGATTATCGGAATGTCCGCTGTGGTCTCGTCGGCCTTGAGCCTGCGGGCGAGCGCGAAGCCCGACATCTCGCCCATCATCACGTCGAGCAGCAGCAGGTCGAACGACGGCAGGTCGAGCGTCAGCGCCTCCTCGGCCGATCCGGCGGTCTCAACCTCGTAGCCCTCGGTCTCAAGGTTGAACTTCAGTATCTCACACAAGTCTTGTTCATCGTCAACAACGAGAATGCGATGGTTTTTCTTTGCCATATCCTTTTTTTAATCTTTTTGCAAAAGTAGTCATAAGTTTCTACATAGCTACGTCAAAACCGTTACAATGCTGTTACAAAAAACAGACGTCAAAAGTTAAAAATTAAAAGTTAAAAATTAAAAGAAATACTCTCGTGGCTATTGTCTGCCGGCATCACCTGACTTCTGTCTTCCGTCTCCTGACTACTGACTACGGTTTCCTCATTCAGAACACCGACAGGTAGCGCTCGCCGGTGTCGGGCAGCAGCGTGGCCACCATCAGCTCCCCGCCGCCGTGGCGGGCGGCAACGGCAGCGGCGGCAAACGCGGCCGCGCCCGAAGAGATTCCCACGAAGAGTCCGTCGGCGGAGGCCAGCTGCCGGGCAGCGGCCAGGGCATCGGCTCCGGCCACCGGCACCACCTCGTCAACCACCGAGGCGTCGAACGTCTTGGGAACAAAGCCCGCGCCGATGCCCTGAATCATGTGCGGGCCGGCCTTGCCGCCGCCCAGCACTGCCGACTCCGCCGGCTCCACGGCCACAATCCTCACGCCGGGCTTCAGCTCCTTGAGCCTGCGCCCCACTCCGCTGATGGTGCCGCCGGTGCCCACTCCGGCCACGAACACATCGACCGCGCCGCCCGTCTGGCGCCATATCTCAAGAGCCGTGGTGTCGTAGTGGCACTGCGGGTTGGCCGGATTGTCAAACTGCCCCATGGTGACGGCGCCCGGCGTGGCGCGGCGCAGCTCTTCGGCGCGGCGTATGGAACCGGCCATACCCTCGGCGCCGGGCGTGAGCACCACCTCGGCGCCATAGGCGCGGGCCAGCTTCTGCCGCTCCACGCTCATCGTCTCGGGCATGACCAGCACCATGCGGTAGCCGCGCACGGCGGCCACCAGGGCCAGCCCCACACCGGTGTTGCCGCTCGTCGGCTCTATGATCGTCGCGCCGGGGCGCAGCAGGCCGCGCCGCTCGGCGTCGTCCACCATGGCCAGCGCCACGCGGTCCTTGACACTTCCGCCGGGGTTCGTCATCTCCACCTTGGCCACAATGGGGCGCGCAAGCCCCATAAGGCGCGAATATCCGCCCAGCTCAACCATCGGTGTGCCGCCTATCAGGCCGGTCGGTCGTTTTGCTATTTCTGTCATACTGAATGGAATTAAAGGTTTTCGCGCGGCGAGCCGGACGGCTTACACTATGACACCGCCCGGCAAGGCATCGCGCATGATTGATGCAAAAATACTAAAAATACAGTACAAATGACACACTTACGGCAGAAATTCTTTCTGCCCAACGCCTCAACGCGGCATTTCCAAGCCATCCGGCAAGCGAGCGGCAAGCCGCAGACAGCCGGAGCACGCGCCGCCTCACGCGCAAGCAGACAGCGTGCCAAAGGCGGGAGCGTTAATCAAGTTTAACCAAACGGCGCGGCTGTTTTAACACGGCAGAAAACAGCAAGCCAGAGTCCGGAAGACGTTTTTTGCGGTCTCTTTCTGCCGGAAAATCCGTCCTACCGTGCAATATGGCCTTTCTCGCCGTGCAATATAGGTCATATCGCGCTGCAAGAAGGGCCATATTGAAAGCCGAAACAGGCCATCTTGCAGCGCGGTTTTTGCTGGAAATCAAGGTTTTCAGGGCATTTCTGCCGGTTTTGAGAGCCGGAAAAGTTGCACAATCAGACCAATTGGACTCATAAGTCTAATCAGTCCAATCAGTTACGGCTGCACACTCGAGAGCGGCGTATTTGCCGGCAAAAGCCCCGCCCGCCGAGAAAACGCCGAGAAAACGAGACTCTACCGACTGATGTTTTAACATTTGCCGGAGCGCGTGGCCCGGCTCAGGCAACCGGGCGGCGGCTTGGGCGGAAGGCGCATGAAAGCCTGCGGAAAATCAAAAAAAACATTAATTGCTTGTCTGGTTGGTGCAAAAGATATAAATTTGTAACTCAGAATATTTCTAAACCAAACAAATATGATTGACGTTAAAGCAACATTAACCGCTGCCGAAGAGAAGATGGAGACAGCCGCCATGTATCTTGAGGAGCAGCTGTCGCGCGTCCGCGCCGGGCGCGCCAACGTGGCAATACTCGACGGAATAAAGGTTGACTCCTACGGATCGATGGTGCCGCTGAACCAAGTGGCCAACGTTTCCACCCCCGACGCGCGTACCATAGCCATCCGCCCGTGGGACAAGAAGCAGATAAGAGCCATCGAGAAGGCCATCATGGACTCTGAGGTGGGCATCACACCCGAGAACAACGGCGAGGTGATACGCCTGGCCATACCGCAGCCCACGGAGGAGCGCCGCCGCGAGCTGGCCAAGCAGTGCAACAAGATGGGCGAGAGCACCAAGGTGCAGATACGCAACACACGCGCCGACGTGAAGGACAAGCTGAAGAAAGCCATAAAGGACGGACTCTCGGAAGACAACGAGAAGGACGCCGAGGCCGACCTGCAGAAAATCCACGACCGCATGATCAAGAAGGTGGACGAGCTGCTCGCCGCCAAGGAAAAGGAGATAATGACCGTTTAAAATTTGGAATTTTGAGTTTTGAGTTTTGAATTTTCGCCGCGCGGCTCACGACGCCCATATGCCCAAAATTCAAAACTCAAAATTCAAAACTCAAAACTCAAAATTTGCTATGCGTGGCTTAGTAGTCAAGAACACAGGCAGCTGGTACACCGTGAAGACCGACGACGGGCGGCTGGTGAACTGCAAGGTGAAGGGGAACTTCCGCCTGCGCGGCATCCGCAGCACCAACCCCGTGGCCGTGGGCGACCGCGTGCAGATTGCGGAGAACGCCGAGGGCACGGCGTTCATCACCGAGATTGATGACCGCCGCAACTACATCATCCGCAAGTCGCCCAACCTCTCGAAGCAGAGCCACATCATCGCGGCCAACGTGGACCAGGCGCTGCTCGTGGTAACGGTGAATTACCCGCAGACGTCAACCACGTTCATAGACCGCTTCCTGGCCTCGGCCGAGGCTTACCGCGTGCCGGTGGCGCTGCTGTTCAACAAGACCGACATGCTCGACGACGGCGAGCGCCGCCTGCAGGACATGATGATGGCGCTCTATGAGGACGTGGGCTACGAGTGCCGCGCCATCTCCGCCGAGACCGGCCTGGGCGTGGCCGGGCTTGAGGAGCTGCTCGCCGGCAAGATCTCAGTGCTCAGCGGCAACAGCGGCGTGGGCAAATCGACGCTCATCAACCGCATACTGCCGGGCGCCAACCTGCGCACGGCCGAGATAAGCGACGCCCACAACCAGGGCACGCACACCACCACGTTCAGCGAGATGCTCCAACTGCCCTCGGGCGGATACCTCATCGACACGCCGGGAATAAAGGGCTTCGGCACATTCGACATCGAGCCGGGCGAGCTTTCAGGCTACTTCAAGGACATTTTCCGCTTCTCAAAGGACTGCCGCTTCAGCAACTGCACCCACACCCACGAGCCGGGCTGCGCCGTGCTGCGCGCCGTGGAGGAGCGCCACATTGCCCAGAGCCGCTACCAGTCGTACCTGAGCATGCTCGAAGACAAGGACGAGAGCAAATACCGCGAGGCCTTCTGAGCCTGGCGGCGCATGAATGGAAAAGCCTTTTTATATTTTGTTTTTCTGCAAAAAGTTCCTATCTTTGCACAGGACGAGCGGTATCATGCAATCTTGACACCCGCTTCCAGACTACCCGCCGGCATTGCCGCACGCTCCATCGACGCAGACATCCGCGATAGCAAAAACAATCAAAAACAGATTATTATGGACGCAACAATCTTGACACCGGCCCAACAGCATTTGCTGAAACTTTTCTCATTTGACAGAAGTGACAGCTATGCGCGCGAAATACAAGAAGTACTTATGCGGCACTTCCAGAAGAAACTGGACGAAGAGTCTGATTTTCTCTGGGATGCAGGTGTGCTCAACCAAGAAAGACTCGATGACATAAAAAACGAGGATTTGCACGCAAAAGACTGAGATAATGGCAAAAATTGTGCTTAACACCAACAGCCTCATACAGTGCATCGCACACAGAAGCCGTTATCACGCGATATGGATTTCGATTCTTGACGGCCGGCATGAATTATGCGTTTCAAACGAAATATTGGCTGAATATGAGGAGATTCTTGAACGCAAAGCCAGCCATAAGTTTGCCGTACTTGCCTTAAATGTTATTATCAACAACCCGCACACCATCTTCGTAACGCCATATTTTCACTTCAACTTGATTGTTTCCGACCCAGACGACAACAAGTTTGTTGACTGTGCCGTGGCAGGAAACGCAAAATTCATCGTTACCGAAGACCACCATTATGACATTCTACAGCAGTATGACTTTCCCAAAGTGGAAGTCATAAAGCTTGACAAAATGTTAGACCTGGCATAATCCAAAATCCGGAATCGGAAATCTGACAGCCGATTGGAGCCTATTAGTTACAAAGATTTCGCCATGTCACAAATTTGTTTATGCAACTTTGTAACGGTGCCTCCGCCTGCCGGCCATGTAAAGAGCTATCGAGGCGGTGGTCATTGCCTCCGACACGGCAAGGGCGAGCCATATGCCCTCGTTGCCCAGCAGGCGCGGCATGAGCAGAAACGAGGGCACGAGGAACACGAAACCGCGCAGCACGGCGAACACCGTGGCGGGCCTGATGCGCTCCACACTCTGGAAGTAGCCGATGAAAGTGATGTTGAGCACGTAGAAGACAAAGGCCGCCGCGAAATAGGGGAAGCCGCTCACGGCAATGTCGGCGGCGCGGGTGCCGAGCTTGATGAACAGCCCCGTGAGCACCGCGGGGGCGAAGACGAAGGCCGACGTGACCACAAGGCCGCCGCCCACGGCCGTGCCCACGGCTATGCGCAGCGTCTCCCTGACGCGCGGCCAGAGCCCCAGCCCGAAGTTGTAGCTTATGATCGGCTGGGCCGACTGGGCGATGGCGTTGCCCACCATGAAAATAAACGGCGTGTAGTAGCAGGCTATGCCGTAGGCGCCCACGCCGTCGTCGCCGAGATGGCGCATGAACACCAGGTTGCCCACAAAGGCCAGCGCGGCCAGCGTAAGCTCGCCCAGCAGCCCCGGCGAGCCTATGCGGCACTGGTAGCCCACATTGCGCAGCGAGTAGAGCAGGCTGCGGCGGCTCCACTTGGGACGCAGCAGGCGCAGCGTGCGGGCCTTGAAGAGCAGATAGTATATGGCCATCAGCCCGCCCATGACAAGGCTGAGGGCTGTGGCGAAAGCCGCGCCCATGATGCCCCAGCCCAGCGGAAAGATGAAAATGACGTCGAGAACGCCGTTGGCCACCGCCGTGACCAGGCTGCAGCCCATGGCATATTTGGGCGAGCCGTCGAGCCGGATGACGAACAGGGCGATGGCCTCCCACGCCTGGAACACCAGCGCCGGGGTGAACCAGAGCGTGTAGTCGACCACGAGCGGGAGCAGATGCTCCGACGAGCCGAGCAGACGGGCCGTGGCGGCAGGCCAGGCCATAATCAACACTGTGGGCAGCAGCGTGGCCACAGTGGCCAGCGCCATGGCCTGGGTGACGTTGAGCCGGGCCGCCTTGGCCTTGCCCCGCGCCAGATGGATGGAGGCCACCACCGAGCAGCCCGCGCCGATCATTAGGCCCAGGCCGGTGGCAATGGTGAACACCGGCACATAGATGTTAATCGCGGCAATGCCGTCGCTGCCCACGCCGTGGCCCACGCAGATGCCGTCGATGGCCGTCACGGCCGACATCGAGAGCATGCCCAGCAGCGTGGGTATGAAGTATCGGCGGAACAATTTGAACACGTTGACCTTGCTGAGGTCGATAGAGTCTTTCTCAAGTTTTTCCATTTCAGTCTGTCTTTATCTGTCCGTCGGAACGAAAAAGCCGGATAAGCTGATTGGTTTTACCCAGTCATCTTATCCGGCTTTCAGGCCCTCCGATGAGGATTACAAAACACTTTGCCCCGTAATTCAGGCTGCAAAGGTAGGACTAATGGAGCGTCCGGCCAAGTTATTAAGACTATTTAACACGCAATGAAGACCCATTGCGGCCTGCGGCTCAGAACCTGAAGACGAGCACTCCGGCCGTGGGCACGGTCTCGCCGCCCACAAGAATCCTGGCGCCACGCGGCACACTGAAGCGGTAGGGCGCGTCGGAATAGTTGAGAACAATGCCGAAGCCGTTGCGGTATTCCACCGTCACACCATACGGAAGATCCATCACGCCGATGCCGAGACGGGCGTAAAGCTTCTCAAGGACACGCCGCTCAAGCCGCCCGTCGCGCGTGTCAACACCGACATAAGTGACCGTTCCCCTGCCCAGACGGCGGAATGTCACCGCCGGACGCCCCTCGTAGAACTCGCCGCTGTAGGCCGCCCACACCTCGCTGCCGCCGCCGGGCGTGAGCACATCGCCCCAGGTGTTCCACTCGTAAGCCTTTCCGTCCATGGTCACCGTGCCGGGGCTGTCGGGCAGCAGCAGGTCGTAGAAGTCAATCTTGTTGCCGGTAAGCGCTCCGGCCATGGCTCCGAAAGGTGCCTCGGGAAAGTGCCCGGAGCGGTCCTTGAGCGCAGTGCGGCACGTGAGCACAAGGTTTCCCCCGCGCTCAACGTAGCGTTTCCACTTGTCCACCAGCGCGCTGTCGGCCAGCTCATAGGCCGGAGCGACAACCACCGGATAGGCCTCAAAAGACGTTTCTTCTGTAATAAAGTCAACGGGCGCGCCGAATGCCTTCAGCGCCTTGTAGTAATGATCAAGGTGGCGGAAGGTGTTCCACGTGCTGTTCTGCTTCTGGCGGTCCATGCTCCAGTAGTTTTCAGGATTCCAGAGTATGGCCGCGGTGCGCCCGACGTAGTCGGCAGGCTTGGTGTCAAGAGACCTTGCCTCCGGGCGCAGCGCCCTGACCTCGCCCATGAACCGCTCATACTCCCTGCCTCCGGGCGTAAGACTCACTCCGTCGGTGCCCACAATGCCGTAATGATACTGCTCCATGCCGAAGAGCGGCTGGCGGTAGCGGTAAGTGCAGATGAAGTCGGCACCGCCGGCAAACACGCTCCACAGCCACAGACGGACAGCGCCGGGAAGCGGCTGCGGGTTGATTGCGCCCCAGTTAACCTGCCCCGGCTGCAGCTCCATCACGCCGTATGTCCCGCTGACGGGGCGGAAGAAGTCGTTGGCCATGGCTATGCGCAGGGGGTTGCCCACGCGATAACCGCGCCGGCCGATGCCCTCGTTGTCGCCATAGACCATATAGCGCGTGTAACTGACAAAGTCGAGCGAGGGGCTGCCGCCGATGATTCCGCGGTCGTAGTCGGGAATGTTGTTGGTGGTGACCCACTGGTTGCGGGCGTGCTTCTTTATCAGCCGGCACTGGCTGTCGATGAAGTCGTTGGTAACCCAGGCTGCATAGCGCTTGTAATCCAGAATCTGGTGGGGATTCATAAACTGCTGCCGCGTCTTGGGAAGCGTCACCTCGTCGAACGAGGAATAGACCTCGCTCCAGAAGGCCGTGCCCCAGGCGCGGTTCAGCTCGGCCACACTGCCGCCGTACCTCCGGCGCAGAAAGTCGCGGAATCCGGACTCGGCCGCGCTGCCGTAGTCATACTGCACCGTCGGCTCGTTGTCTATCTGCCACCCCACAATGCGCGAGTCGGAACCATAATGCCGGGCCAAAGCCTCCACCATCCGCTCCGCCAGACGGCGGTAGAGCGGCGAGGCGAACGAGGCGTGCTGCCGCGCCCCGTGGTCGAGCACGGTGCCGTCTTCCTCGCGAATGAGCACTTCGGGATATTTGCGGACAAGCCACACAGGCGGGGTGGCGGTGGATGTGCACATCACAACCTTAAGGTCATACTTGGCAGCAAGAGCCACCGCGCGGTCGAGCCACCCAAAGTCATAGACGCCCTCCTGCGGCTCAAGCTGCGCCCAGGCAAACTCGGCAAAGTGGGTGAACTCGAAGCCAAGGTCGTGCATGCGCTTCAGGTCGCGCTCCCACTGGCTCTCGTCCCAGTGCTCAGGGTAATAGTAGGCCCCTGTGAGGGTGAGATCCTTCTCATCGAACCATCCGGCGCGGGCTTGCGACGCGCCCGGACACAACGCTGCCACAATGGCAACAGCTGCCAATGCTTTCTTTATCATACAATAATCTTATGTTTGTTTCAGGTCTTACAAAATTAAGAAGATTCACCGCAACAAGCGAACGTTTCTGTGCTTTTTATCACCAACACACGCATTTTTCTCGGAATCAAAGGCCGGAAAAGCGGAAAATGTGCTATTTTTGCAGAAAGCAAGCCGCACAAGGGAAACCAAGCAGCGGTTTTCTATACACCCGCTTACACCACCACTGCAATAACGACAAACCTAAGCAAACATGGACATAACGCGCACTGCCGCCACTGCGGCACTGGCTTTGGCCTGCTGCCTGACGCCACTCCGGGCCCAAGCACAGTCAGCCCTCACGCTGGCCGACGGCTCCGGCACGCTGATGCTCGGCGTCATGACCGGCGGAACAGACCGCTGGCTCGACGGCAATGACAGTCTGATTGAACAAAAGCTCATCTCCGTGAGCCACAAGGTGGCCGACAACGGGCGGACAATTGCCGTTGAAGTGAGAAACAACTCACTGCCCGACAGCCTGCGCCTCGTGTGGCTGATAGGCGGATGCGACGCGCCGGAAGGCACTGAGACCATCGTGCCGGAGCACTGCCGCGACAACGTTTTCAACGTGGAAGGCACGCAAGTCTACGTCTACCACGGCCGCGTGATGCGACTCAGAATGACGCGGGCCATCGTGCCGCCCGGCTCAGAGACCCGCATCTGCGACAGCCGGAGCCTCGGGTCGCCCAGCGAGGCGCTCAATTCGCCAAAGAAGACAGACTCGCCCGTGCTCTGCGGCACCACAAGCGTGGCGCGCGGACAGGCCGTCTACGTCTGCATATTCAAGCCCGGACGGTCGTCAGACCACACTTACTCCAGACTGCCAGAACTATTCACCCAAAACAACTCAGAAAAATGAAAGCTCAAAAACTGCTCGCCATGCTCGTCATCATGTGCTGTCCGGCATTCGTCCAGCTCCATGCCGATGTCTACAACATAAAGGATTTCGGAGCGAAAGGCGACGGAAAGCACATTGACTCGCACGCCATCAACGCCGCCATAAGCCGAGCCTCGGCTGCCGGAGGCGGCACAGTGTACGTGCCGGCGGGCAACTATGCCTGCTATTCCATCCGCCTGGCCAGCCACACCAACATCTATCTTGAGCAGGGGGCGACAATCATAGCCGAATTCCCCACCGACTCTGCCGGATACGACGCGCCGGGGCCTAACCCGCACAGCCGCCACCAGGACTTCGGACACAGCCATTGGAAGAACTCACTGATATGGGGCATCGGCCTTGAAGACATAACAATAAGCGGCCCGGGCACCATCTTCGGCAAAGGGCTGACACGCGAGGGCGGTCGCAGACAAGGCACCGGCAACAAGGCCATAAGCCTGAAGGAATGCAAAAACGTCACGCTGCGCGACCTGAACATGCTGCGCTGCGGCCACTTCGCGCTGCTGGCCACCGGCGTGGACAACCTGACAATAGAGAATCTGAAAGTGGACTCAAACCGCGACGGGTTCGACATCGACTGCTGCAAGAACGTGCGCATACACGGCTGCAGCGTCAACACGCCGTGGGACGATGCCATCGTTCTGAAAGCGTCTTACGCCCTCGGCTACTTCAAAGACACCGAGAACGTGACCATCTCTGACTGTTTCGTGAGCGGATACGACCGCAACACCATGCTCGACGCCACATGGGAACTGGACGAACCGCAGGCTCCGGACCACGGCGGACGCACCGGGCGCATCAAAATAGGCACCGAATCGAGCGGCGGATTCAAGAACATCAGCATCACAAACTGTGTTTTCGAGCATTGCCGCGGCCTTGCCCTCGAGACAGTGGACGGCGGACAGCTTGAGGATGTGGTCATAAGCAACATCACGATGCGCCACATTGTCAACTCGGCCATATTCCTGCGCCTCGGCTCACGGATGCGCAGCCCCGAGGGAACGCCGCCTGGAGTGATGCGGCGCATACGCATCAGCAACGTGGTTGCCAGCGATGTGGACTCCCGTTACTCCTCAATCATCAGCGGAGTGCCCGGAAACGTGATTGAAGACGTGGCGTTCAGCAACATCACCATACGCTACCGGGGCGGCTACAAGGCCGAAGACGTGGCCGACACCATACCCGAGGCAGAGAAAGACTATCCCGAGCCGTGGATGTTCGGCACCGTTCCGGCAAGAGGCTTTTATGTCCGCCACGCACGGAACATATCGTTTGACAACATCAACTTCAGCTTCTCCGCGCCCGACACGCGCCCGCTGTTCGTCACAGACGACTCCGAGGGGCTTTACTTCTCGGGCATCAGGGAGGAAGGCAAGCCCGTTGCCGTGCAGCCTCTGAAGCAATGACAAGCCAGCGGAACAGCCGAGACGCGCAATGACAGACCGGATGCGAAACACAGAATGACAAAATACAAAGACATGAACACACTGCTAAAGACTGCCGCCGTGGCCGCCATTACGGCCATCGCCACAGCCGCCGGAGCGCAGACCGACGCCCAGCCGGCCAACGATTCCAACACTCCGCTGCATCTGCTCAAGCCGGCCTACAAGACCGGCTACGGCGTATTGAAGCCTGAAGAGGTGAAGCGCGACATGGACCGCGTGCTCAAATACGTCAGGGCGAACACTCCGACGGGCGTGACCGACGCCGACGGAAACATCATCACAGACTACAACAAGATTGACAGCAGGTCGCGCCTGGCGCAGGGAGCGTTCAGACTGGCCAGCTACGAGTGGGGAGTGACATACTCGGCCATGCTCGCCGCCCACAAGGCCACAGCCGACCGGGCATACCTTGACTACGCCGTCAGCCGCCTACGCTTCCTTGCCGATGTCGCGCCCCACTTCAGAAAGGCGCTCAAAGAGGGCGCCGGCATCGACCGGCAGATGCGCCGCATACTGTCGCCGGGGTCGCTCGATGACGCCGGAGCCGTCTGCTCGGCCATGATCAAGGCCTGTCTCGACGATGAGAGCCTGCCCCTCGGCGACCTCATCGCCAACTATTTCAACTTCATCATGCACAAGGAATACCGCCTTCCGGACGGCACGTTCGCGCGCAACCGCCCCTACCGCAACAGCCTGTGGCTCGATGATATGTTCATGGGCATTCCCGCCGTGGCGTTCATGGGCAGGTATGACAAGGCCAACCCAGCCGCCTACTACGATGAAGCCGTGAAACAGGTCAGACAGTTCGCCGCCCGTATGTTTGTGCCGGAGAAAGGACTGTTCCGCCACGGATGGGTTGAAAGCATGGCCGAGCACCCCGCCTTCCACTGGGGGCGGGCCAACGGATGGGCATTGCTGACAATGTGCGAGGTGCTCGACGCCCTGCCGGTGAATCACTCCGGGCGCGAGGAGGTGCTCAGCCTGCTGCGGGCCCACGTGCGCGGACTGGCCGCCCTGCAGGGCAACGACGGCTTCTGGCACCAGCTGCTCGACCGCAGCGACTCTTATCCCGAGACCTCGGCCACGGCCATCTACGTCTACTGCTTCGCCCACGCCATCAACAAGGGCTGGATAGACGCCATGACCTACGGGCCGGCGGCCATGCTCGGATGGCACGCCGTGGCCTCGGCCATCAACGGCAGCGGCCAGGTTGAAGGCGTGTGCGTGGGCACAGGCATGGGCTTCGACCCCGCTTTCTATTGCTACCGCCCCGTAAACGTCTTTGCCGCCCACGGCTATGGGCCTGTGATATGGGCCGGAGCGGAAATGATAAACCTGCTGAAGCGGCAGCACCCCTATTCAAACGACAGCGCCGTGCTGTTCTACCGCTCCGCACAGAACACCACAAAGCCGATTTTCGGCGAGGCGGAATAGCATCCGGCGGCGGGCGCGGAGCGCCGCAGCAACACAGCAACCGACAACACAGACAAGCGGGCGCGGAAGCCATAATGGACTTCCGCGCCCGCTTGTTCTTGTGCGACGCTCCCGCGTCAGAGCCTCACGGCCGTGCCGCTGCACGTCACCATAATCATCGAGTTGCCCTGCCCCACGGTCTCATAGTCAAGGTCTATGCCCAGAATCGCGTTTGCCCCGATGCGCTCGGCGCGCTCCTGCATCTCGCGCATGGCCGTGTCCTTGGCCTCGCGCAGCACTTTCTCATAACTGCCGGAGCGGCCGCCCACAAAGTCACGGACGCTGGCAAAGATGTCTTTCACAAAGTTGGCGCCGATTATTGTCTCGCCAGTCACCACTCCGAGATACTCTCTCACGGGGCGGCCTTCTACTGTTGCGGTGGTTGTAAGAAGCATTTCCTTTTAATTAATGGTTAAGAATCAAGATTTAAGAAAATATGCCTGACCGACGGAAACCGGTACTCCGGCCTCCGGCTTTCAGCAGGTTATCTCCCCCGAGCCGTAGCAGCGGTGGTGGCGGTCGTCGTAGACCACGCAGAACTGCCCCGGCGCCACGCCCTGTATAAGCTCTTCGGCATGAACGTTGTAGCACCCCGGCGCGGTCCGCTCGAGCGTGGCAGGGTGGTATTCGGGCGTGTGGCGGATCTTGAACGTCACCTTCTCCGGCAGCTCGCCGACGGTCAGGAAGTGGAAGTCGCGGATGGGGAAGTCGCGCTTGTAGGCAGTGAGAGGCTCGAAGCCGTGGCTCACATAGAGCACGTTGGCGGCCACATCCTTCTTCACCGCATACCACGGGCCGCCGCCGAAGCCCAGCCCGTGACGCTGGCCGATGGTGTGGAACCACAGCCCGCGGTGCCGCCCTATCCGGCGGCCTGTCTCCAGCTCCACCACGTCGCCGGGCTGCTCGCCGAGATAGCGGCGCAGATAGTCGTTGTAGTTTATCTTGCCCAGGAAGCAGATGCCCTGCGAGTCCTTGCGCCGTGCGCTTGCCAGATGCTCGCGCTCCGCTATCTGCCGCACCTCGTCCTTCATGTAGTGGCCGATGGGAAAGAGTGCCTTCTTCAGCTGCCAGTCGTAGATCTGAGCCAGAAAGTCGGTCTGGTCCTTCACCGGGTCTGGGCTGGTTGTGAGCCATTTCCTCCCGTCGATGATTTCCGTCCGGGCGTAGTGGCCGGTCGCTATGAGGTCATAGCCGTGGCCGCGCTTCTCGTCAAAGGCGCCGAACTTTATCATCCTGTTGCACATCACGTCGGGATTTGGCGTCAGCCCCGCCCTCACTTTGTCCATGGTGTAGCGCGTCACGCGGTCCCAGTACTCCCTGTGGCAGTCCACAACCTCCAGCCGGCAGCCGTAGCGGGCGGCCACGGCCGTGGCCATCTCCATGTCCTCCTCCGACGAGCAGTCCCATTCGGTCTCCTCCTCCGGGCCTATTTTTATGTAGAAGCAGTCGGGGCGCAGCCCGCGGGAGGCCAGCTCCCACACCACCACCGAGCTGTCCACACCGCCGGAGAGCAGCACGGCAATCTTCTTGTCTGCCAGATTCCCTTCCATTGTCCTTGCCCTGTCTATTTCAGATAATCCTCGAAATACTGCGTGATGCGCTCGTGCAGGTGAACGCTCTTGTGGCCGGCCATGTTGTGGCCCTCGCCCGGATAGACGAAGAAGTCGGGCTGCGTGCCGGCCTCCTCGCAGGCGTTGAGAAACTGCAGCGCGTGCTGCGGCACCACCGTGGGGTCGTTCATGCCGATTATTATCTGCAGCTTGCCCTTCAGGTTCTTCGCCTTGCCTATCAGGCTCGACTCGGCGTAGCCCTCTGGGTTGGCCTCCGGGGTGTCCATGTAGCGCTCGCCGTACATCACCTCATACCACTTCCAGTCTATCACCGGCCCTCCGGCCACTCCCACCTTGAACACGCCGGGATATGTCGTCATAAGCGATGTGGTCATGAATCCGCCGTAGCTCCAGCCGTGGACGCCCATCCGGGTGGTGTCCACGTAAGCGAGCGACTTGAGATAGTCCACGCCGCGCATCTGGTCTTTCATCTCCTCGCGGCCCAGGTGGCGGAACGTCGCCTGCTCGAAGTCTCTGCCGCGGTCCGACGAGCCGCGGTTGTCGAGGATGAACAGCAGGTATCCCTTCTGCGCCATATACGTCTCCCACGTGCGGCTGGCGTAGTGCCAGCCGGCCTCCACGTTGCGCACGCCGGGCCCGCCGTAGACGTAGACCACCGTGGGATACTTCTTCGCGGGGTCGAAGCCCACGGGCTTCACCATGCGGTAGTAGAGGTCTGTGCTGTCGTCGGCGGCCTTGATGGTGCCGCAGGTGAACTCCGGCACGGCATATCCGGCCCATGGGTCGGGCGCGCTGAATATCCGCGAGCGTCGCCCGGTGGCCGTGTTCGTCACACAGATGTCGCGCGGCACGTCAGGCTCGGTGTAGTGGTCAAAGAGCCAGCGGCCCGACGCCGACAGCATGGCGGCGTTGTTTCCGCGTCCGAAAAGGGAGGCGTGCACTCCGCGCCCGTTGTCGAGCGGGGTGCGGCGGCCGCTCTTCAGGCTCACGGCATATAGGTTGTTCTGTATGGGCGACGCCTCGTTAGACACTATGATGGCGCTCTTGTCTTTCCTGTTGAAGCCTATCAGCTCCAGCACCACCCAGCGGCCCGATGTCAGCTGGCGCAGCCCGTTGCCCTTGGTGTCAAATAGATAGAGGTGGTTGTAGCCGTCGCGCTCGCTCTGCAGCAGGAACTTGGAGTCGTCCCATGGCAGAAAGGTTATAGGAGTCACCGGGTGTACGTACTTAGGGTTGTGCTCGTGGTAGAGCGTTGCCAGCCTGTCGCCGGTGGCGGCGTCATAGGAGCGCAGGTCCATGTCGGTCTGGTCGCGGTTCAGCTCGATCATGTAGACCGTCTTGGAGTCGGGGCTCCATGCTATGTTGGAGAAGTAGCGGTCTGTGGGGTCGCCCGCCTTCAGATAGACGGTCTTGCCTGTCCGCAGGTCGTAGACGCCCACCGTCACCTTGTGGCTGGCCATTCCCGCCATGGGGTACTTGTCAGGCTCAAGCTCGGCTATGCGCCCGAAGGTGTTCACCTGCGGATAGTCCGTCACCATGCTCTGGTCCATGCGGTAGAAGGCCAGGCGCTGTCCGTCGGGGCTCCAGAATGTGCCCTTCATTATTCCGAACTCGTTGCGGTGTACGGCCTGGCCGTAGACAATCTCGCGGCTGCCGTCGGCGGTGAGCCTGCGCGTGTTTCCCCCGGCGTCGGTGACGCACAGCTGGTTGTCGCGCACAAAGGCCACGGCGCGCGAGGCGGCGCACCAGTCGGCATAGCGCTCGCCCTCGCAGGACTGCGTCCACACGGCCTTGCCCTGCCGCCAGTCGTAGAGCACGCGCCTGCGGCTGCCCTGAAGCAGCACGAGCGGCTCGTCGGGATAGGGGAACCCGGCTCCCATGGCGGAGTGGATCTCCTTTGAGCCGAGGGCAGCGTTCACAGAGTCTGTAGTGCCCACGGGCGTCCTTGCGCCGCTCTTCATGTCAACCGTGCCCCACTCCTCGGCGTCCTGATACATCAGCCTGTCGCCCCACCACGCGAGATAAAGGTTCTTCGCGCGGAAGTTGTGGGCGTTCACTCCCCCGAAGTTTAGGTCTTCCAGTGTGAATTGCTTCAGCTGTGCCGTCATTGCCTGTGCCGTTATCAGCGCCAGAGCCAGCGCCAGTATGCGCGCCAGCGGCCTGTCAGTCGTTGTCAAACCTGCGCTTCTTGCCATATCCGTTGTCTCTTCTGTCAAACTGTCTGTCGCGGCCGCCCTGCCTGTCGCGGTCAAAGCGCGGGCGGAAGTCGCGGCGGTCGCGGTCACGCTGGCCGTAGCCACCGCGCTCCTGGCGCCCGCGCTGCGGCCTGTCGTCGAAACGGTCGCGGCGGTCGCGGCGCAGTGTGCGCTCGAAGTCCACGCGGTGGAACTTGAACGAGCGTATGTCGCCCTCCTCGTTGTCGTCCTCCTCGTCCAGGCGGCGCTTGAACTCGCGGTTCTTCTTGAAGCGCCCCTTCTCGGCCATCTGGCTGCGCTCCTCGTCGGTCTGCACCGAGCCTCCCTCGCTGCGGAAGTCGCGCATGCCGCCCTCAAAGATCTGGTACTTGCGGAACTCGCACTCCAGCGACCCGTTGTAGACCGGAATCTTTATCGACGGGCGCAGGCCTATCTGCTCGAAGCACTCCTCGCGGTAGCTCAGAATCCACGCGTCGCCGTTGAGGAAGTGGTGCTTGAGCCTCTCGCCTATCATCTTGTATGTTCCGAGCAGGTCGGGGGTGGATATGCGCTCGCCGTAGGGCGGGTTTGTCACGATGATGCTCTTCTCCTTGGGCTGGGTGAAGTCCTGGAAGTCGGCCTGCTCCACGGTGATGTCGGCGCTGAGTCCTGCGGCCTTGACGTTGAGACGCGCCGTGTTGACGGCCTTCATGTCGATGTCGTAGCCGTAGATGTGGTGCGTGAACTCGCGCTCCTGCGAGTCGTCGTTATAGATCTGGTCAAAGAGGTCCTTGTCGAAGTCGGCCCACTTCTCGAATGCGTACTCCTTGCGGAAGAGTCCCGGCGCCATGTTGCGTGCGATGAGCGCCGCCTCGACGAGCAGCGTGCCCGAGCCGCACATCGGGTCAATGAAGTCTGTCTCGCCCCGCCAGCCCGTCATGAGTATCATTCCGGCGGCCAGCACCTCGTTGAGCGGCGCCTCCACGCTCTCCTGGCGGTAGCCGCGGCGGTGCAGGCTCTCGCCGCTGGAGTCGAGCGACAGCGTGCACTGGTTCTCGGCCACGTGCATGTTGAGCCTTATGTCGGGGTTGGCCACGCTGATGTTGGGCCGCTTGCCGGTCTTCTCGCGGAACTGGTCCACGATGGCGTCCTTGACTTTATACGACACGAACTTGGAGTGGCGGAACTCCTCTGAGAACACAACGGAGTCAACGGCGAACGTTGTCTCGTTGCTCAGATACTGCGACCAGTCTATCTTCTTCACCTCGTCATACACCTCGTCGGCCGTGTTGGCCTTGAAGTGGCTTATGGGCTTGAGCACCCTTATGGCCGTGTGGAGCTGGAAGTTGGCGCGGTACATCAGTTCCTTGTCGCCGCTGAACGACACCATGCGTCGCCCTATCTGCACGTTGTTGGCGCCCAGTTCGGTCAGTTCTTTCGCCAGCACAGGCTCAAGGCCCATGAAAGTCTTGGCGATCATTTCAAATTCTTGCTGCATTTATAAGTTTTTTGGGATTTCTGCCGTGCCCGCCTGCCTGCGTTTCCGCCGCGTGGCGCGCCTGCCGTGGGCACCGTCTGCCCGCCGGCCTGCCGTCTGCGGCGCCTGCTGTCTGGCGTCACGGCTGTTTTTCATTATTCTTTCTTGTATTTCCGGGTGTTTGGCTCCATGTCTTCTGTCACCCATATGTTTGCCCCCACCACGCAGCCCCGGCCGATGGTCACGCGGCCCAGGATGGTGGCGTTGGAGTAAACTATCACGTCGTCTTCAAGTATCGGGTGGCGCGGAATGCCCTTGATGGGGTTGCCGTCGGCGTCGAGCGGGAAGCTCTTCGCGCCCAGTGTGACGCCCTGGTAGAGCTTCACGTTGTTGCCTATTATGCACGTGGCGCCGATCACCACGCCCGTGCCGTGGTCGATGGTGAAGTGGTGGCCTATACGCGCCGCCGGGTGAATGTCTATTCCGGTCTCCGAGTGGGCCATCTCCGTTATCATGCGCGGTATGAGCGGCACCCCGAGCGTGTGCAGCTCGTGGGCCACGCGGTAGTTGGCCAGCGCCTTTATCACCGGGTAGCACGAGATGACCTCGCCGAAGCTCGTGGCCGCCGGGTCGCCGTTGTAGGCCGCCTCCACGTCTGTGGCCAGCGTCTGGCGTATCTGCGGCAGCCGCGCGGCCAGCTCCATGGCCGTGGCCTCGGCGCGGCGGGCGCAGCTGACGGCGTCGAGGGGGCTGTCGTCGCCCTCGGCAAAGCCCATGGCCGCCATTATCTGCTGGGCCAGAAGCTGCACGAGCCGCTCCACGTCTACGCCGATGTGATATCTGATGGTGCGGGTATTGACCGTGGAACGGCCGAAGTAACCGGGAAAGATTATCGAGCGCGACAGGCTCACTATCTCTTCAAGAACCCTGCCCGACGGCAGCGGGAAACCCTCGCGGTGCTGGTGAAACAGCCCTTTGAGCGACTGTGGTGCGGAAAGCTCGTCAACGGTCCTTGTCAGGATGCGGTTGAGATCGGCGTTAGTCATTTTCTTGTTGTGTCAATACTTGCAGGCTGCAAAGATACTGCAAAAAAGACAAACGGCAAAGGATTGGAGCGGAAATTTAACCCGAATCGTCTTTAGACTTTCTTCTTGTTTTGCGTTCATGCCGGTCAGGCTGGTTTCCGTCTTGCCGCAGGCGTGGCGGGCCACGTCAAGAATAGACGGGAAACAGGATGGCGGCAGGAATGCGAAACAAGAGAAAGAGCATGACAAATGAGCGTAAAAACTGAACAATGCGGTCTAAAGACGATTCGGGTTTTAACACTTCATTTTCCGGCGAAATAGAATTTTTCCGTCCCTTTCCGCCCCCTCAGAACGCCTGAAAAGCCACATGATTTTGCGATATGGCCCATATTGGAGTGCGAAAAGGGGCATATTGCAATGCGATATGGCCTATATTGAAGGGCAACATGACCCTTCCTGCAGGGCTGAAAGGGGTCGTTTGGGGGCTGAAAAGGGCTGTTTCAGGGGCTGGTTTTATTGCACAGCATGGCCTATAAGACTTATAAGTCCTATAAGACCAACAGGTTACGGTTGCACACTCAGAATTGGCGTATTTGCGACCGAATGTTTTTTGTTTTCAAATACGCTGAAAATGGGAGGCGTTGCCGCGCCGTTTTTTAACATAGGCAAACGGGAGTTAACGGTCCGGCGGCCCGCCTGACGGTCAGAAGAACAGCCCCGCGCCATAGATAAGCGCGACATAGCGCAGCAGCTTTCCTATTGTGATTGACACCAGCGTCAGCGTGACGTTGGCGCGCAGCAGGCCGAGCATCACCGTTATGGCGTCGCCCACGACAGGCAGAAAGGCGAAAAAGCCCGTCCACGCGCCACGCCCGGCCATGAAGCGCTCCACCCTGTCAAGCTCGCTCTTCTTGACGTGCAGGAAGCGCTCTATCCACTCTATCTTGCCCAGGCGGCCAATGCCGTAGTTGAGCATGCTGCCGGCCACGTTGCCAACGGTGCCGTAGACAATCAGCCCCACGGGGTCAAGCCCCGCCGCGAGCAGGGCCACCATGACCACCTCGCTGCTGAACGGCAGCAGGCTGGCGGCCAGAAACGACGACAGGAGCAGGCCCCAGTAGCCGTAGTTTATCAGAATCTCGTTGAGGGCATCCATAGGTTGAAGACTGTGAGGAGCAGCGCGGCGGCCGCCATCAGGCAGAAGGCGATGTTGGTGAGCCGCGTGCGGGTGAGCGCGATGAAGTGGCCTGCGAGCGGACTGACGCAGACAATCATCATGGCCATGGCCATGTCGTAAAGCTGCGGCTGCGCCACGGCGAGCGCGGCAGAGGCGGCCGCAAGCACGGTGAAGCAGTTGAAGAACATCCGCGTGCGTATCTTGTCGTCTATGCGGTGGCGGTAGAAGTGCACCGCCCCGGTCACGCCGAGCACAATGACGAAGGCCAACAGGGCCACGCGGTTTACCGTCAGCACGCCCATGTCGAACGGCGGCCACAGCACGCCGAGCAGCCTGAAGTGGTCGGCCAGCGCCGGCAGGCCGCAGGTAGCCATGGCCACTGGCAGGCAGAGCCAGTAGGGCAGACACACGCCCAGCGCCGAGGCCGCCGCCGTGCGCCAGCTCATGGAGCGCAGCGGGAAGGCCATGAGCAGCCAGTACACCGGCACGAAATAAAGAAAACGGACGTAAAAAAGGCTCGCCAGCCCGAGGCAGGCGAAGGCGTAGAACGTGCGCCCGGGCGACAGGCGGTCCTGATAGCAGCGCAGAAGCACCGACACCGACGCCACCAGGCACAGCTGCGAGCCGGTGACGCTGAGCGAGGCGAACAGGAACGGCGCCGAGCACATGAGCGCAATAAAGACGCAAGGCACCATCGCGCTGTAAATCCTGATGAGCGCGCACCGGTTGCTAAGCTCCACCACCAGCGCGGCCGAGGCGGCAAAAAGCGCAAACTCAACCCACAGCCCGCCGCCGGCAAGTCCGGCGGCAAGCCACACCACCACGGCGAAAGCCGCCGCCACGGTCAGCGACATACGGCTCTCGGCCACTCTGTTCTGCAGTCTTCTCATCCTGAAACAAGCGGTGGCAGACGGCCGCGCCACAGCGCCCGCCGTCTGCCACACGCCAATTTTTAATTTTTAATTCTCAACTCTTAATTCTGTTTGAGGTCCTGGCCGATGTCGCGGCGGAAGTACTTGCCCTCGAAGTGAATCTTGCCGGCCTCGGTGAACGACTTGCGCAGAGCCTCCTCCTTGTCGCTGCCATAGGAGCTAACGGCTATCACGCGGCCTCCGGCCGTGACCACGCGGCCGTCTTTCAGGGCCGTTCCGGCGTGGAACACGATGCTGCCCTCAACGCTGTCGATGCCCGTTATCTCGTAGCCTTTCTCATAATGCTGCGGGTAACCGCCGCTCACCATCATCACGCACACGGCGGCACGCTCGTCGAACTCCACCTCGCGGCGATCCAGGTCGCCTGCGGCCACGCCCTCGAAGAGGTCCACAATGTCGCTCTTCAGGCGAAGCATGACGGTCTCTGTCTCGGGGTCGCCCATGCGGCAGTTGTACTCGATGACCATCGGGTCGCCCCCCACGTTGATCAGTCCGAAGAAGATGAAGCCCTTGTAGTCTATGCCCTCGGCGGCCAGCCCGTCCACGGTGGGGCGGATTATGCGGTCCTCCACCTTGCGCATCCACTCGTCAGTGGCAAACGGAACGGGCGAGACGCTGCCCATGCCGCCGGTGTTCAGGCCTGTGTCGCCCTCGCCGATGCGCTTGTAGTCCTTGGCCTCGGGCAGTATCTTGTAGTGGCGGCCGTCTGTCAGCACAAACACGGAGCACTCGATGCCGCTGAGGAACTCCTCGACGACCACGCGGGCGGAGGCCACGCCGAACATTCCGCCGAGCATCTCGCGCAGCTCCCGCTTTGCCTCGTCGAGCGTGGGGAGTATAAGCACGCCCTTTCCGGCGCACAGGCCGTCGGCCTTGAGCACGTAGGGGGCGCGGAGCGTCTCAAGAAAGGCAAGCCCCTCGTCGAGCGAGGTGCCGTCGAAGGTGCGGTAGCGCGCCGTGGGGATGTTGTGCCGCTGCATGAAGGCCTTGGCGAAATCCTTGGAGCCTTCGAGCACGGCGCCGGCCTTCGACGGGCCGATGACGGGTATGGCTGCCGTGCGGGGGTCGGCCTTGAAGTCGTCGTAGATGCCCTTCACAAGCGGGTCCTCAGGCCCCACCACCACCATGCCGACGCCGTTCTGCACGGCAAAGTCCTTCAGGCGGTCGAACTCGCCTGCGCCTATGGCCACGTTCTCGCCGCAGGCCGAGGTGCCGGCGTTGCCGGGGGCGATGAACAGTTTCTCCACTTTCGGACTCTGTGCGATCTTCCATGCGAGGGCGTGCTCGCGCCCGCCGCTTCCTAACAGTAATATCTTCATGTCGTTATGTTTTGGTCTTTTGTCGATGCAAAATTAGCCTTTTGCTTTCAATTATGCAAGATATGGGGCGGAAATAAGCCCCATGGTCAGCGCAGCTTGCGCGCGCACTGCGGGCAGACGCCCTTGATCATGTAGTTTATCGATGTGACCTCGTAGCCGCCGGGCAGGCTCACCTGCGGCACCGCGATGTCCTCCAGACAGAACGTGTGGCGGCACCGCTCACAGAAGAAGTGGGCGTGCTGGTCGTCGTCGCCATTGCCGCCGCTGCCGCGGCACAGCTCGTAGCGCACGCCGTCGCCGCCGTCCTCGAGCACGTGCACAAGCCGGTGGTCGCGGAAGAGGGTCAGGGCGCGGAATATTCCCGACTTGTCTATCGACAAGATGACGCGCTCAAGCTCCGAAAGCGACATGGGCCTGTCGGCCTCCGCCAGCTGCCGTAGCACAACAATGCGGTTGGCCGTGGGTCTCACGCCGTGGGCCTCGAGTATCCGCTCGCTTGTCTGTGTGTCCATATGCTGATTATAAATTAAGAATTAGGAATGAGGAATTAAGAATGAGGAACGACGGGCGAATGGCGCAGGATTGGCAAAACAGAGCCTCAGGCTTTTTTACCTTTTTACTTTTCTACCTTTTTACTTTTTCCTGCTACTCCAGTTTCCCCGTCTCGGCAAAGCGCCGGTAGCACCGTTCCTTGACCCGCCTTTCCACCTCAGCGGCAGAAGACTGCCCGCCCGTGGCCGACTTGACCCACACGCACACCACAAACGCGGCCACCACAACAGCCGCGCAGGCCAGCCACCGCAGCAGCTCGCGCTCTATCGGGGCAAGGTCCATAAACACCACGCCCACCAGCACCGGTATGCCGAACAGCATGAAGTCGGAACCCGACTTCAGCTTGTAGCTGTCCTCCAGACGGCGGTACTCGGCGTCCTCGCGCAACAGGCGGTAGCCCTGCTCGCTCCAAAGCCTCTCAAAACGCTCCCTGCTTCTGTCTTCCATTGAGTATTGCTGTTTACCGACACAAATTTAGTCTTATTCCAAAAATCTGCAAAACAATTCGGCAACAAGACCGCTCTGTTTACACATTTTTTGCTATTTTTGTAGTCAGATATGGAAAAAATAGACAAATTCAAGGTCGTTGCCGCATTGGTGCGCAGCTTTTTCAGTGCGTTTCCCGCAGGCATAACAGACTGTCTGATAAAGGATCCCGCAGAGAAATTCCGCCCACGGTCCGTGAAAAAAGCAATGCTTAACCACTATGAGGCAGTGGGAGATGCGTTCAACGACATAATATTCTATCCGCTGGCACGCATCAACTACTCCATCGAGGAGATTGAAGACAGGCTGCGCAAGGCGGACATGGGCCGCATGACCATGGCCGGCCTGGTGCGCATGGCCTGCCGCACCGACGCCATATACGAGGCCATGGTGGCCGAATACAAGCGAAACTTCATGGCGCTGCTGGGCGGAATGACACCAGATGTGGGCACCCATCTGAAGGAGTACCACCGAGGCAAGGGCGACGACAGCGTGGACAGCGACACGGCCATCAGCCTCTGCGTGCGCACCGCCATGACCGCCTATGCCCGCGGCATACGCCGGGCCGGCACCGGCAAGGCGTCGCTACACCAGGCCACGCTCTACCGCCTGCTGCTCGAAAGCATGGCCACACTGCTGCACGACAAGCCGTTCTCGCTCTCGGGTCTGGACGCCGACGACGGGCTGGACGCCATCTTCATGCGCGCCTGCCGCACGGAGCACAATTTCATGGTGATGACCTCTGAGATGGACAACACCTACGCCGAGCTGGTGAAGAACGAGGGCATCATCGCTCAGGACGACACAGCTAACTGAGCGGAAAGCCCCACCGCAAAGCCTCACCCCGACCCTCCCCCGTGGGGAGGGAGCTTGGCGCAGTCCATAAGACCTATCAGCCCTATTAGTCGTATAAGACCTATTAGTCCAATTAAACCAACCAAACACAACTACCAAAATGCAAAACCTACAGCAAAACCAATGCGCCGCCACGCCGCGCCAGACCCACTCCCCACGGTGGAGGGCAGGGATGGGGCTTCTCCTCCTCCTTTTCTGCCTTACGGCCTCGGCCCAGTTCTCAAAGCCGCGGCGGCCATACGTGGAGTGGCTCGTGACGGCAGACCACGCCGACCGCAACTACCGCACCGGCGAGCAGGCCACACTGACCGTGGAGGCTCTGAAAGGCGGCGCTCCGCTCAACGGCGTCACCTTGTATTATCGCGCCGGAGACGATATGCTCCTGCCGGCTGAAGAAGACTCAGTGAGATTCGCCGGCGGCAAGGCAGTCATTCCGATGGGCACGCGCGCGCAGCCGGGCTTCAGGGCCTGCAGCCTGCGCTTCAGCGTGGGCGGGCGGCAGTATAAAGACCTTGTGAAGGTTGGCTTCAGCCCGGAACAAATCAGGCCGTTCACCACAATGCCCGCCGACTTCGACAAGTTCTGGCAGGAGGCGCTCAAAGAGGCTGCCGCCACAGACCTGAAGCCGGAGATAACGCCGCTGCCCGAACGCTCGACAGACAAGGTGGAGGTGTCGCTCGTGAAGCTCACCGTGGGTCCCGGCGGCCGCAATATGTACGGCTACCTCACCCGACCGCGCGACGGACAGAAGCACCCCGTGCTGTTCTGCCCACCGGGAGCGGGAGCCAGCAAGATCGGCCAGACAAACTATTACAGCGAGCGGGGCTACATATACCTTAATATATGCATCCACAGCGGATGCAATCCCGAGCTGGGCGACAGTCTCTATGCCAAGGCACGCCGCGTGGCCGACGGCTACGAGCGCAGCGGCATAGCCGACAAGGACAGCTTCTACTACCGCAGCGTCTACGCCGGCTGCGCGCGCTGCGTTGACTTTCTCTGTTCGCTGCCCGACTGGGACGGCCGCAACGTGGGCGTGACCGGGGGCAGCCAGGGCGGCGCACTGACCATCGTCACCGCCGCGCTCAGCCCGCGCGTAACGTTCTGCGCTCCGTTCTACCCCGCCCTGTGCGACCTGACGGCCTTCAGCCGGGGGCGCGCCGGTGGATGGCCGTTCTACTGGCGCAAGGGCAACGAGACACCCGGAGCGGAACAGACGCTGCAATATTACGATGTGGTGAACTTCGCCCGCAGGCTCAAGTGCCCTGTGTTCTTCTCGTTCGGATATAACGACGACACATGTCCGCCCACCACCACCTATGGCACATACAACGAGATCAAGGCGCCGAAGCGGCTGGCCGTAACGCCGTCGAGCGGCCACTGGCGCTTCGCCGAGACCAACGAAGAGGCCATGGAGTGGATGAAGAGCCTCCTGAAACCGTAAAAAAGAGCCGCACGGGGCAGCTTTTGTGGAAAATGTTTCAACGTGAACCGATATGGACTTGATTTGCGTTTGAAAATTGTTTAACTTTGCCAAAAAGCAACAAAAGCCGGAGCCGGACCACCCGGTGGCGGCTCCGGCACAATGAGAGTTGGAGAGTTAGTCATTAACCAGTAACAAACCCTAAAACGAGAACATCATGGAGACAAAGAAACTTTTCACAATGCTGCTCGCAGCGACAGCACTATGCGCCTGCTCGTCAGGCGGCGACGGAACACCTGAGACACCGGTTGACCCGCCCACGCCGGAGACTCCGGACAAGATGGCAATCAACATCAGCACCACTCTGACACAGCCCGACGGCACCAGAGTGACCGACTATGCGTTTGAGAAAGGAGACAGAATAGGCCTCTACGTGGTGAACCGCCAGGCCGACGGCAACGCCGCCGCACTGCGCCCCACGGGAAACCACGTGGACAACATGCTCTTCAGCTACAACGCCACGTGGACTCCGGCAACGCCCATCTACTGGCTCGACGACAAGACGCACGCAGACTTCTACCTTTATTACCCCTACACGGCCGACGTCACCAACGTTGAGGCAATGCCCTTCGCCGTAAAGGCCGACCAGAGCGCGGAGGATTCTTACAAGGCGTCTGACCTGCTGCTCGGCTCGGCGGCAGACATCGCTCCGACGGAGACGGCGGTGAGCATCGTCGCCAAGCACGCCATGAGCCAGATGCTCATAACACTCGTGCCGGGCAACGGCTTCACCGAGGAGACGCTCGCGGCGGCAAGCGTGGGCGTCAAGGTGAACAACATCGTGACGGGCGCCACGGTGAACATCGCCAAAGGCACCGTCACGGCAACCGGGGCAGCCGAGACCGTGACTCCGCTCAAGACCGGCAACTTCAGCTACAAGGCGCTCATAGTGCCACAGACCGTGGCCGAGGGCAACCTGATAACCGTCAACGTGGACGGACGCGACTTCAACCTGCCCAAGGCGTTCACCTTTGAGAGCGGCCACCTGCACCGCTTCACCGTAACGCTGAGCAAGACCAGCAACGGCATCAACGTGAGCATTGACCGCTGGCAGGACGACGGCACCGACAACGGCGGCACAGCCGAGTGAGCGGCAGGCCGAAAAAGGAACAACAACTAAAAGGTAAAAGTTATGAGACACACATTCAATACATACAGCACGTGGCGCAGACGCGCGGCCCGCAACCGCCTCAGCTTGGGCGCGGCAGGGCTTGCGCTCGCCACGGCGGCCACTCTGGCGGCCTGCTCCGACGACCTGACGGGCGGCGGTTCTTCGGCGGGCGACGGCCGCGACCGCATCACTCTGTCGAGTGAAATAGACCAGCTCGCCATCACGCGAGTGAACGACAACGGATTCTGCGACGGCGACGTGATGGGCGTCTACATCGTGGACTACGACGGAACGACGCCGGGCACGCTCCAGCTGAGCGGCAACCGCGGCGACAACGTGCGCCACACGTTCGACGAGGAGGCCTACGAGTGGAACTCGGCCTACGACCTCTACTGGAAAGACAAGCACACGCCGATAGACGTCTACGGCTACTATCCGTTCGGCTCGCCCGAAAGCATCGAGGAGCATCCGTTCACGGTGCAGCGCGACCAGAGCACCACAACAGACGAGAACGGCATGGGCGGCTACGAGGCCAGCGACTTCCTGTGGGGCAAGGTGGCCAACGTGGCGCCCACGACAAACGTGATACGCCTGCCCATGCAGCACCGCATGGCCAACGCCCGCGTGACCCTCGTTGAGGGCAGCGGCTTCGCCGATGGCGAATGGGCAAAGACGGAGAAGATTGTTCTGGCCACAAACCTCATACGCGAGGCCACCATCAACCTTGCCACAGGCACCGTCACGCCCGCAGGCGAGATAGAGAAGACCGCCACCATGCCTACCCGCAACGGCGACGAGTGGCGCGCCATCGTGGTGCCGCAGACCGTGGCGGCCAACCTGACGCTCTTCAGCATCACCATAGGCGGAGTGCCCTACAAGTTCTCGAAGCAGGAGGCGTTCACCTACGTGGCCGGAAAGATGAACAACTTCTCCATCCGAGTTGACAAGAAGGCCGAGACGGGGCAGTACACCCTCACCCTGATCAGCGAGAGCATCACGCCCTGGGAGAACGACCTCGTGAGCCACGACGCCAACGCCCGCGAGTACATCGTAATCAACTCCACAGCCGGACACCTCAAGGACTCCATCATCGCGGCCAACAAGGACTACACGCAGGTGAGGAACTTGAAGATAACGGGGCGTATCAACAGCCAAGACTTCTATTTCATGCGCGACTCGATGGACAACTTGCAATCGCTGAATATGAAAGAAGTCCGGGTCAGCGGTTATATGGGTCAAAAGCCTTGGGAAAAAGGAGATGCAGCTAATGACTTCGACGAAAAAGACGATATAATAACAGGAAGCGCTTTCAACGAAAAGAAATCGCTTCTCCGAGTCGTGCTCCCCGATACATTGAAAGGCATTGGCAACTGCGCATTCAGAAACTGCGTAAACCTCACAGGTTCTATAATCATTCCTGAGGGAGTAACAGAAATCGGACCGAGCGCATTTCTTTGGTGTACATCACTCACTGGAACGCTGTCTCTCCCCAGCACTCTCGAATACATCGGAGGTGGTGGAGCTGTAGACATTCACGGCGCATTCAATGATTGTCACTTTACTTGCGAATTGAAATTGCCTAACAACCTTAAATATATTGGCCACAATGCTTTTGCAGGAAACAGCGGGTACTACGGCAACCTCATTCTCCCGGAAAAGCTGGAATTCATTGGCGACTTTGCTTTTGCCGGAGCAAGTAACCTTACAGGAGATTTGAAAATACCACAAGGTGTAACAATGATTTCACAATATGCTTTCCAAAGTACAGGACTCAACGGTACACTCCAACTGCATGACGGCATAACAGGAATACAGCCTGGAGCTTTCAACAACACGCCATTAAAGGGAGAGCTGGTTCTTCCAAAGAACTTAACAACGCTTGGAGCAAGTGCTTTTGAAGGCTGTGACTTCTCTGGAGAGCTGAAACTACCGAATGACATTGCCTCCATTGGCGACAACGCTTTTGCATACAATTGGCGTCTCATGGGCGTTGTTGAATTCCCGGAGGGCATCCAGACCATCGGCGCAAATGCTTTTGCAGAGTGCAGAAGCATTGAGGGGCTTGTCATACCCGAAAGTGTGGAGAACATACGAAGCAACGCCTTCAGCAATTGCTTCGGCATCGGCAGCATCGTCTGCAAAGGCGAATGGCCGGCAAATGTACAGGATGGGGCTTTCAACGGCGTGGCCAAGGACAACTTCACGCTCGAAGTGCCGGAGTCGGCCATTCCGCAATACCAGGCTGCCACTGGCTGGGGCGACTTCAAGCGCATAGCCGCCCACCACGAGCTGGTGTGCCGACCATCGGTGGCCTGCGCACTGAACACGGAGCACAAGCAGACGCTCGTGGTCGACGCCGAGGGCGAGTGGGAAGTGGAGAGCATGCCCGACTGGTGCGAACTGTCGCAGACCAGCGGCGGCAACAAGGCCGAAGTGACGCTGACCATAAAGGAAATGGCCAAGGGTTCGGCTGACCGCACGGGCGAGATCGTGTTTAAGCTGAAGAAAGAGGAGTACACCCACAAATGCACCGTGACGCAGTATGACTACGAGTACGGCGAGGATGAGTGGCTGACGCTGCAAAAGGCCACGCGCGGCAACAACGGCGGCATCAACATCGTGATACTGGGCGACGGCTACGACGGCAAGAACATATCCGACGGCGACTACCTCGCGAACATGAAGCAGCAGGTGGAATACTTCTTCGGCATTGAGCCTTACACCACCTACCGCGACTACTTCAACGTCTACACGGCATTCCCGCTCTCGACCGAGACGGGCGTGGGCACGGTGAACACCATACGCTACAACCGCTTCAACACGACGTTCACCGGCGGCGTGGGCCTCAAGGCCGACTACGATGCCATCTTCGAGTACGCGCTGAACGCGCCCACCGTCACCCGCGACAACCTCAACCAGACGCTGATAATCATCGTGCCCAACAGCACCGACTACGGTGGCATCTGCCAGATGTGGGAGGACGGCTCGGCCATTGCCTTCTGCCCGCAGAGCACCTACGGCTACCCGCTCGACTCGCGCGGCGTGATACAGCACGAGGCCGGCGGCCACGGCTTCGGTAAGCTGGGCGACGAGTACATCTACCACAACGAGTTCATCGACTTCTGTAGTTGCACCTGCTGCGGCCACGTGTTCGAGTTCAACTGGGCCAAGGGCCTCGGCTGGTATGACAACCTGTCGCTCACGGGCAAGATGCACGAGGTGCCCTGGAGCCACCTGATATTCGACGACCGCTACAGCGACATCGTTGACATCTATGAGGGCGGCTTCATGCACAACCGCGGAGTGTTCCGCTCTGAGCAGAACTCCTGCATGAACAACGACATACCGTACTACAGCACAATCAGCCGCGAGAGCATAGTGAAGCGCATCAAGCGCTACGCCGGCGAGGAGTACTCTTTCGAGGACTTTGTGGCCAACGACAAGCGCGACGCTGGCGCCGTCACCCGCAGCGCCGACGTGAGCACACGACTGATACGCACCTACCAGATGCCTCCCAAGATTCATAAGGGCAGCCCGCTGAAGTAAAGAGGAAACCCCTCCCCACCCCTCCCCGGTGGGGAGGGAGCAAGCCATAGGAAGCCCAGGAATACTATGATTCCTATAACTCCTAAAGGCTCAACCGCCACCAACAATAACAACAAAAACATCAAGGAATATGAAACGACACATCATATTATACGCAGGCGTGGCGCTGGCCATGACGCTTCCCACTGCCTGCTCGCAAGACGCCGACGAGCCTGCGGGCGGCACCGCGCCCGCCGACGCCAGGCACACGCCGATGACATTCGCCGTGACACACCCGGCGCAGACACGCGCCACAGACACCGACTTTGAGAGCGGCGACACCATCGGACTGTTCGTAGCCGCTGCCGACGCGCCGCTGGAGATCGGCGGCAACCTCGTAAGCAACGAGCCTATCGTGCGCAACGGCAGCACATGGGCGGCCTCACGCACGCTCTACTGGGACAACGGAACGTTCAACGCCTACGCCTACTACCCGTTCACGCGGCCCGTAAGCTCTGTTGACGACCTGCCCTTCAGCGTCAGGACAAACCAGAACATCACCCCCGCCGGAGCCTCGATGGACAACTACGAGGCCAGCGACTTCCTCTACGCCAAGACCACAGGCGTGGCGGCGTCGGCCAATCCGGTGAACCTGGCGTTCCGCCACATCATGAGCAAGCTCACAATACGCCTCGTGAAGGGCGAGGACTTTGAGGGCGACATGCCCACGGACGGCGTGGTCTACGTGCACAACACCGTGCCGTCGGCCACCATCGACCTGAGCGCCGGAGTGGCCACGCGCGACGTCTACGGCACGCGCGCCACCATCACCGCCCGCCAGATGAGCGACTTCACGTTCTCAGCCATCGTCGTTCCGCAGCGCGTGGAGAACCGAATGCCGCTCATCGAGGTGATAATGAAAGGCGTGTCTTACATCTTCGAGAGCACATTCCAGTTCAAGCCGGGCACCGAGCATCTCGTCAACCTCGTCATCTCCGACAACCCCGACAAGGTGAAGATAGAGATTGGCGGCGAGATTCAAGACTGGCAATAACCGCAAATGACAACAAACACAGAAAGACAAAACCAGAAAGAACGCCGCAGGAAGCCGCCTGTAGCGGCTCTTGCTGACACATCATTATGAAGAGAATGCTGTATCTTCTGACAGTAATTGCACTGATTCTGCTGGGGCTGGCCGCGGCACTGTGGCTGCGGCCGGCCCTCGGCATGGGCAGCAAGCCGGGCGATATGCGCTTTGGCCTGCACGAGGGGCTTGAGCTTGTGGGCGAGGTGAACCGCTGGGGCAACGTCACCTACGTTGTGAAAGACGCCGACGGCAACCTGATGTTCAGCATTCCCGTGCGCAACTGCATTCTCGACGTGCGCTTCCGCAACGGCCGACTGCGCTTCCGCGAGAACGGCACCGGGCGCGAGGGCTACATCGACAACACCGGCCACGTGGCCTTCACCGACGCGGCTAATGACGCGCCAGCGCCGGCCGAGGCCGCCAGGGGCAGCCTGACAGCGGCAACGACCACGCCCGCCGCCGGAAAAGACCAATCCACCGAGACGCCGAAAGAGAAAGACGCGCTGCGCCGCATAAGCGAGGACAATCCGTTCTTCGGCGAGGCGGCGAAGATTCTCTCAGGCAAGCTCGACGAGACCGACGCCTCGCGCCGCCGCGTGATTCTCGGCTGGTGCGGCCGCCTGCGGTCGGCCTACAACGACAAGAACATCAGCTTTCTCCAGCAGGTGTTCAACGACCGCGCCCTGATCATTGTCGGCAACGTGGTAAAGACCGCCGACGAGGCCGACGGACAGATGGTGTCCGGCGAGCGTGTGAGATACTTCCTGCGCACAAAGCAGGAGTATCTCGACCGCCTGAGCCGGGCCTTCTCCGCCGGCGGGCGCGTCAGCGTGGAGTTCTCCTCGTTCCGCATCATGCGCCACCCCACCATGGACGGCATCTACGGAGTGACCCTGCGCCAGCGCTACAGCAGCCGGCAATACAGCGACGACGGCTGGCTGTTCCTGCTCTGGGACTTCCGCCACCCCGACCGCCCGCTCATCCACGTGCGCACCTGGCAGCCGGCATCGGCCGTGGGCAGCGCCGACGATGTTATAAACATCTCCGACTTCAACCTCGAATGACAGCAAAACGGAAACCCATAGCCCACACACTGTCAGCAGCACTGCTATTGTTCGTGCTGCTGACAGTGCCTGCGCTCACGGCAACGGCACAGCAGTTTGCCGTCAAGGGCTTCCGCACGCTACCCAACGACGTGAGCGCGTTCATCTCGCCGGTGCGCGACCTTAACGGCGACGCCTGCGCCCTGCTCAAGGTCATAGCCCCGCGCGAGTTCGACTTCGCCTCGCCCCTGGGCATCGTCAGCCGCCGCGACGAGGTGGGCGAGATATGGCTATACCTGCCCAAAGGCTCCAGAAGGCTCACGCTGAAGCACCCCCGGTGGGGCGTTCTGCGCGACTACCGCTTCGCCGCCCCGCTCGAAAGCCACGTCACCTACGAGCTTTCGCTCAACATTCCCCAACAGCCAGACTCAATAAAACGCGACACGGTGGTGCTGACACGGACCGTGAGAGACACCGTGGCCGTGGCCACAACACGCCACAGGCTGCCGCTCACGATTGGAGCGGCGCTCACCGCGTCTGTCCACACCAACGGCCCGTCGTGGGGACTGATGCTCTTCGCCATGCGCCGCCACGGCGCCTTTATACACGCCTCGACCGACCTGCGCTCCATTGGCGACACACGCATGGAGTGCGACGAGGCCGGCTATGTCGACCAGAGCGGCATCCTGCCCTACTACACCGGCAGCGGGCGCCACTCTTCGTTTGCCGTCACTGCCGGCCCGGTGCACCGCCTGTGGCGCGGCGTCAACCTGTTCTACGGCGCGGGCTACGGCCGCACAGCCACCGCCTGGCAGCTGGACGACAGCGAGGGCGGCGGCTACGCGCTCAACAACGGGCTGACGCACAGCGGCCTGGCGGCAGAGGCGGGTGTGGCGCTGAGCTTCGGCCACTTCTGCATCACCGCCTCCGCCGTTACAATCGGCGGCAGACACTGGCAGGGCTGCGTGGGCATAGGAGTGGCACTGTTTAAGGGTAAAAAGGTGAAAAAGTAAAAAGGTAAACGGTAAAAAAGCAAAAGGTAAATGCCTGCGGGCTGTACAAATAGAAATGAAATGCAATAATCTGACACGTCCGATTGCCGAGACAAGATGCGTCTTGCATCCTGCCGTTCCACTCCTGCGCCGGTTTGCCGATTGCAAACAGCCGGCAAAGGCAAAGCGGTGCTCTGATTTTTTATTCTTCATCATTAGTTTTACTGTCTTCTTTTTCTTAGCCGCTTGCAGCCCCGACGAGGCTCCGAACAATCCCGAGCCGGCCGTAACAGTCACCGAGGCCACCGACATTATGCACACCGAGGCAACGCTCTGCGGGCGGATCGACCTGCAAGGAAACGCCAACACGCCCGAACTGCGCTTTCTCCTGAGCACCGACGACGGGCTGACACCACTGCCGGAAGCACCCATAACAGACAACGGCGAGGTGCGGCAGCACATCGACGGACTGAAGCCCGCCACGACCTACCACTTCTGCCTTGAGGCCGACAACGGCCGCACTGCCATCCGCAGCAACATCATCAGCTTCACCACGCTGCCCAGCGACAGGCCCGCCATCCTCAGCGCAGCCGACATCACGCACACCGGGGCAACGCTGCGGGGCAAGGCGCTGCCGCTTGACAACGGCAGCATGCCCGAGCTGCGCTTCATGCTCGGAACGGCAGAAGAGCTGACGCCCGTGGAGACGGACGTCAACGCCACCGGCGACAGCATCACACTAAGGCTCTCTGACCTCACGCCCGGCACGACCTACAGCTTCTGCCTGAGGGCGTTCGACGGCCACAACACCACATACAGCGACACGCTGCGGTTCACCACCGTGCCCAGCGACAGGCCCGCCATCCTCAGCGCGGCCGACATAACGCGCACAGGGGCAACACTGCGGGGCAAGGCGCTGCCGCTCGACAACGGCGACATGCCCGAGCTGCGCTTCATGCTCGGAACGGCAGAAGAGCTGACGCCCGTGGAGGCCGACATCAGCATCTCCGGCAACAACGTGACTCTGAGTCTCGACAATCTCACGCCCGGCACGACCTACAGCTTCTGCCTGAGGGCGTTCGACGGCCACAACACCACATACAGCGACACGCTGCGGTTCACCACCGTGCCCAACGACAAGCCCACCGTAACGGCGCCCGTGCTCAGCAGCCGTGGCCCGACAAGCGCGTTCGTAACCTATGCCGTGACCAACAACGGCGGCGAGCGGCTCACCGCAACCGGACTCTACATAACCGACACCGCCACGGGGCGCACGTTCAGCGTGACGCCTGAGGGCGACATCAACGCCGACACCGTGTTCACGCTGCACGTGACAGGACTGCAGCCGCAGACGGCCTACGAGATAAAGGCCTACGCCGCCAACACCGTGGGCGAGTCGCAGAGCGCTTCCGCCGCCCTCGCCACGGGCAGCACGGTGGTGCTGACAGCCCCCGGACTGCTCGAGACAATCATCGGAGCCGACGTCTACGAGTTCGACCGTCTGGCATTCTCTGGCCCGATGAACGGCGACGACCTGCGCTTCCTGCGCCGCATGATGGGGTGCGAGGCCGACGGCAGCGCCGGCCGCGGCCGCCTTGCCGACGTTGACATGACCGAGGTGAGCATCGTCAGCGGCGGCGGAAGCTACGACGGCTCGCGCTTCACTGCCGACGGCGTGGTGGGCCAGGGGCTCTTCGCCGGGTGCGCCGCCCTGACAAGCATCGCCCTGCCGGCCTCGGCCACGACAATAGAGGCCGAGGCGCTGAGCGGCTGCGCCTCGCTGCGCAGCATCACCATTCCCGCCTCGGCCACAAGCGTAAGCCCCTCGGCGGGGTGCTCCGCCCTGACGGCCATCAGCGTGTCGCCCCGCAACAGCGTCTACCGCAGCGTTGACGGCGTGCTGCTCAACGTGGCCGCCACCGAGATTGTGTGGTTCCCCATGGGCAAGACCGGCTACTACACCCTGCCCCAAACCATAACGCGCATTGGCGACCGCGCCTTCCAGGGCTGCTCCGTCACCCGCTTCACCCTGACAGACGCCGTGACCAGCCTGGGCCAGGCCGCCTTTGCCGGCAGCCAGGTGGAGGAGGTGAGCCTGGGCAACGGCCTGCGCACGGTGCCCACGGGCACATTCCAGGGCTGCGCGAGACTGCGCACGGTGCGCCTGGGCAGCGCTACAGAGCTGGTGTCCGACTACGCCTTCGACGGCTGCCCGCTGGAGCACATCTACATAGGCGCACAATATCCGCCCGTGTGCAACCCCAAGGCGCTCACCACGTCCTACGAGCAGCTGCTCAGCCGGTGCACGCTCCACGTGCCCGCCGCGCGGCAGCAGCTCTACAAGGCCGACGCCGACTGGGGCCAGTTTGACAACATAACGGGCGAATGACCGCCCGGCCCGCCACAGCACACGCATCACAAACACGACAACAACAAACATCAGGACATATGAACTCATCAGAAATAGAAGAGCTGAAACTGCTCATAGAACAGAAATTCGGCAAGCAACTGAGCACCACCACCGACTTCAACGAGTTCTCGCTCACCGTCACAAAGACCATAGGCATACAGGTGTCGGCGTCAACACTGAAGCGAATGTGGGGCTACGTGAGCGACAGCCACAAGCCGCGCCGGCTCACGCTCGACACGCTCGCGCGCTATCTGGGCCACAACGACTACCACGCCTTCCTGCTGTGGCTCAAGACGAGCACGCGCTACAACTCCTCGTTCTTCAGCGCGGAGCAGCTCATCAGCAACGACGTCGAGCCGGGAGCCACCGTCGAGATTGGCTGGAGCCCCAACCGCCTGCTGCGCCTGAGCTATCTGGGCGACAGCCTCTACGAGGTGACGGAGGCAGAGAACAGCAAGCTCCGCCCCGGCGACAGGTTCATGACCGGATGCTTCATCAAGGAGCAGCCGCTCTACTTGCCCTACATCGAGCGCGGCGGCGGGCGCACAGCCCCCTTCATAGCCGGGCGCAACGGCGGCCTGACAGTGATCAACGTCTGCAAAAACAACTCCGAGGCATGAGCGGAGCCAGCAAAGACACAGCCCCGTCGGGCTTCACGCGCAGCATAGACAGCGAGATGGAGCAGGCCGCGCCGCTGCCCGTGGAGAGCGCGTTCAGCGGCCTGAGCCAGTGCTACGTGTCGGCCTCGGGCCACACCCGCCTGCTCACCGCCACGCGCTACGGCAAGCGCTACATGCTGAAGTGCCTCAAGGCCGACTTCCTCTACACGCCCGTCTACCGCCAGGCGCTCACCAAGGAGTTCGAGATCGGCCTGCAGCTCGACCACCCCAACATCTGCCGCACCATAGGCATGGAGGAGGTGGAAGGGCTGGGCGCCACGATAGTGATGGAGTTCATCGACGGCGACACGCTCGAAAGCCTCATCGCCGCCCACGCGCTCACCGCACCCATGGCCCGCCGCGCGGCCCGGCAGCTGGCCGCCGCGCTCGACTATCTGCACAGCAAGCAGATAACGCACCGCGACCTGAAGCCGTCGAACATCATGGTGACGCACACCGGCCACAACGTCAGGCTGATAGACTTCAGCCTGGCCGACAGCGACAACTTCAGCGTGCTGAAGCTGCCGGCGGGCACGTCGGGCTACATCGCGCCCGAGCAGCTGCTGCCCGGCGCCAAGGCCGACCCTCAGGCCGACATCTGGTCGCTCGGCATGGTCATGCTCGACATGGCCCGCGCCACCGGCGACAAGAGCCTCGCACGCGCCGCACGCGCCTGCACTCGACGCCGCCCGGAGGCCCGCCCCACGTGCTCCGCCGAGATATTCGCCGCCACCCGCGGCACCCGCCTGCAGCGCGTGGCCGCCATAGCGCTGCTCTGCGCCATAGCCGCCCTGGCCCTGCACATAGCCGCCACGCTCCACCGCCGCGCCGCGCTGCCCCCGCCCGGCGCGGCCGCCAGCCCCGCCGACTCCGCCGGCGACGGCAACCGCGCCATGGACATAAGCCAGTGGCCGGAGGCTGAATGAGCAAAAGCCCCTCTCCCGTCTCCCCTGTGGGGAGAAGCCCGAATGGCCTCCATCTTGATACGGCGCAGCGGCTTCTCCCCACAGGGGAGACGGGAGAGAGCGTTTTATTTTATTCACAGTTGTTAAAAACCCGGCTCTTTTCCACCTCATATTCCGCGTATTTGAAAACAAAAATCATTTGGCCGCAAATACGCGCGGCACGAGTGTGCAACCGTAACCAACTGGCCTGATTAGACTTATTAGCCCAATCAGCCTAATTGTGCAACTTTTTCAGCCCCCGAAACGACCCATTTCACCCCCAAAACAGCCTTTTCCGCCCTGCAAAAAGAGCCTTTTCGGCCTGCGATATGGCCTGTTTTGCATTGCAATATGACCTATATCGCAATTCAATATAGGCCATATTGCAGAATCATAAGCATTTCACCGCCCTAAAAAGAGGCAGAACAGCCCTGATTTTTTCTATTTCGTGCCTTTTTGAAGTGTTAAAATGCGGGGTACGTTTCTGTCGTTATTGGAATGGTTATAGTCACGTGGAGAGCGGTTTTTGCTTCAATAATATCGGCATTCTTACTTTATATAATTATTATTTGAAGTCTTGAAGCTTCTTGTTTCGAAGAAATTTAATCTGTATGTATCTCACGAGCTTTCACGTGGCGGACGGCGTCCTTAAGACTGAGAACGCGGTGGCAAGGCGATACAATCACACAATACCATTGGAGAGCATAAAATGGATTATGATTGCCGACGCCAACCTGTGCATAAAACAGAAAGACGGCAGAGCCGTCGTCGTGCGCTACAAGCTGTCGAAAGAGCAACTGACGGATTTCTCCAACGCTTTCGGGTCGATGGGAATACCGGTAATATACTGAATTAACCCGAATCGCATCAGGCACCGACGGAAATCAGCGGCCGGACTGTCGCCTGATGCGATTGGGGCTAATTCCTCATTTTCTAAACTTACTCTTCCGTGAGCGCGTCACTGATTTTGTGCGCTTCTTCATCATGGACGGATTGCGGTAAATAAGGCTTGTGCCGTCGGACTTGAGCCGCTTGTTTGCCGCCGGAACTATGATGCGGGCAGGAGTGCGGTAGCGCGTTATGAGCTTCTCTGTGGGGAACCTCAGGGCAGCCGAGACCGTGAGAGAGCGCAGGCCGGGGCAGCGGGTGAAGGCCTGGGCGCCGAGATAGCGCATGCTGTCGGGCATAACGACATCGCGGAGCGAGGCGCAGCCGCGGAAGCTCCTGTAGCCGATGGTCTTCAGCGCAGGCGGGAGGTCTGCCGCCGTCATGCTGCGGCAGCCCTCGAAAGCAAAGTTGTTGATGTATTCCAGCGACTCCGGCATTCTGACATAGCTCAGGTTGTGGCAGCCACGGAACGCCCAGTCGCCCACCCTACTGGCGTCTGCGGGCAGCGAGACGTAAGTAAGGCGGGCGCAGCCGGCAAAGGCCGAGTCGGGCAGCTCGGCGAGACTGGCGCCCGAGAGGTCGATGGTGCGCAGCATTCCCTCCTCTAAGGCCAGTCGGCGCAGCGCGGCGATGTCGGCAGAGTCAATCCGCCCGCTGACCACGGCGTGTACGCAGTCGCGGTGGAGCAGCGAGGAGAGCGTGCCTGGAGCACTGACATGGTATGTCTGCCGCTCCGGCACAAACGCCGAGTCGCCAATGCCCACGATGGCGAACTGGCACTCGCCGTAGCCGTTCATGCGGTCAGGGTGGTAGAAGCCGTCGCCTCTGCCGCCCCAGCCCATATTGGCGTGCAGCCGGCCGGCGGCACAACCGTCTACGACAAAGATGTGGCCGGCGGCGTTCTTGTCGCGCCCCGTGCTGCCACAGAATATCACAGGGCGCCCCGCCCGCAGCTCTTCGGCAATGAGCCGGGTGAAGTCGAGCCCGTGGCCGCGGACCATCATCTCGTCGCGCGACAGGATGCTCATGTAGTGGCTGAAGCCGAAGTCGAGCTTCATCGAGGCCGCAATGCGCTCCATGTTGGTCCAGCTGTCGGCCGTGTCGTAGCGCGTGCCTGCCCCGCGTCCGCAGTCGGCAATGAGGCGGGCCGCCGCGGCGGTGTCGCCGGAGGCAATGGCGGCGTAGTCGTAAGCTCCGAAGAAGCCGGAGGCGGGGTAGCGCATGAAGTTCATCACCTGCGCCATGGCCACCGGCCCGCAACCAGCCGGGCACTCGCGGCCGAGGCTGTCGCGGGGCACGAGACTGTTGAACGGGGCATACTGGTGCCACTCGGTCCGCACGAACGGCTCCACGGCGGAGCCGGAAGCGGCGCGGGCCACGGACTCCTGCAGCTGTAATGCGAGCGAGAGCACCACGCCCGGCACTGTCAGCGCCGGGCAGACCAACATCAGGAACAGTTTTAGAACGGACATCATCTTCTGTGTATCAACGGTTCAGCATAGGGCGTCCGGCGGGCAGCCCCGGACCCGGCATCGAGGCCGAGCCAGCCGCCAGACGGTGCAAAAATACGGATTTTTGGTCAAACCGGCGCAAAAAGCCGGCGGGTATTTTGGTTTGGCGCCATCACCAGCCCGCAACTTCTGAAAACGATTACGTGTCTTTTTTTGCAATACCGACATTGCAATAAGAATAATATTGCTATCTTTGCAGCATACAAACCAAACCGATAAATTAAACACCTAAAATGTCAACATTAACACTTTCAATTGTGGTCGTCTTCGTGTTCGGCTATCTGTGCATAGCCCTGGAGAGCCTGACCAAAGTGAACAAGGCGGCCGTGGCGCTGCTGATGTTCGTAGCGTGCTGGACACTGTTTATGATCGACCCGGGCAGCTATGTGGCCGGCGCCGTGGGCGAGAACACCGCCTCGGCCGTGAGCGAGGTGATGGAGCGCCATCTGGGCAGCACCTCAACCACGCTGTTCTTCCTGATGGGCGCAATGACCATCGTGGAGCTGGTCGACCAGAACGGCGGCTTCAACTTCGTGCGCGACATCATCGCCGTGAGAAGCAAGAAGGCGCTGCTGTGGCGCATAGCCTTCATCACGTTCTTCCTCTCGGCCATTCTCGACAACATGACCACCGCCATCGTCATGGTGATGATTCTGCGCAAGCTCGTGAGCAACCACAACGACCGCATCATCTACGCCTCGCTCGTGATCATCGCGGCCAACGCCGGAGGCGCCTTCTCGCCCATCGGCGACGTGACCACCATCATGCTGTGGAACAAGAGCCTGATAACGGCGGGCGGAGTGATCAAGGAGCTGTTCCTGCCGTCGGTGATATCGATGGTCGTTCCGGCGCTGCTGCTGCAGACGTTCCTCAAGGGCGAGCTTAAATACAAGGACGAGGGCGGCGTCGCCGCCGTGCAGAGCGACTTCTCCGACAGGCAGCGCAAGGCAGTGTTCGTCCTCGGCGTGGGCGGCCTCATCTTCGTGCCCATCTTCAAGTCCATCACCCATCTGCCCCCGTTCGTGGGCATACTGCTCGTGCTGGGCGTGCTGTGGCTCGTCACAGAGATATTCTACCGCCGCCAGGGCGAGTGCGAGAACGAGAGCGCCCAGAAGCGCATACTGAACATACTCAGGCGCATCGACATGGGCACAATCTTGTTCTTCCTCGGCATTCTGATGGCCGTGGCCTGCCTTGAGGTAATCGGCGTGCTCGCCATGGCGGGCGACGGACTCAACGTCGCGTTCGACGGCAACCACTACATCATAACGGGCATCATCGGCGTGATGTCGAGCATTGTGGACAACGTGCCCCTCGTGGCCGGCTGCATGGGCATGTACCCCATGGCCGAGGCTGGCGACTTCGCCCAGGACGGCATCTTCTGGCAGCTGCTGGCCTACTGCGCCGGCGTGGGAGGCTCGATGCTCATCATCGGCTCCGCGGCCGGAGTGGTGGTGATGGGTCTGGAGAAGATCACCTTCATCTGGTACATGAAGCGCATCTCGCTCGTGGCCTTCGCAGGCTATCTGGCCGGAATCGTAGCCTACTGGCTGGAGCGCACGTTCCTGTTCTGACACAAATGTGGCGGGCCGCCGGCCCGCCACATTTTTATATATTACGGCGCAGCGCACCGCCAGCGCCATGGCCAAAGGCACGAAAACGCCGCAGATTTTCATAAGTTTTAGCATAAAAATCCGGCGGCCATGGCGAGAAATAAAAATAAAATCACTAACTTTGCAATGTTATAACGCATTGAAATAACCATAGCTAAAAATCAAAATATGGAAGGGAAAAAACACTTCTTCGCTGTCGATCTGGGCGCAACCAGCGGCAGAACAATCATCGGCACACTCGCTGACGGCAAAATAGAGCTTGAGGAGCTGACCCGGTTTGACAACAACCTGATAGAGACCGGCGGACACTTCTACTGGGACATCTACGCCCTCTACTTCGAAATCATCAAGGGCCTGAAGCTCGCCGCACAGCGCGAGATACCAATATGCTCCATCGGCATCGACACCTGGGGCGTTGACTTCGTTTGCGTGGGCGACGACGGAGCGCTGCTGCGCAACCCCATCTCATACCGCGACCCGCACACCTTCGGCATGATGGAGGACTACTTCGAGCACGCCGTGAGCAAAGAGAAGGTGTATGACACAACGGGAATACAGTTTATGAACTTCAACTCGCTGTTCCAGCTCTACACAATGAGGAAGAACGGCGACTCGGCGCTGAAGAACGCATCGAAGATACTGTTCGTGCCCGACGCCCTGAGCTATATGCTCACGGGCAAGATGGTGTGCGAATACACCATCGCATCGACCAGCCAGATGCTCGACCCGCGCACAAAGGAGCTTGACGAGGAGCTGCTCGCAAGCGTCGGCCTGACGCGCGGCAACTTCGGGCGCATGACGAACCCGGCCGCCGAGATAGGCATCCTGACCAAGGAGGTGCAGCAGATGACCGGGCTGGGAGCCGTGCCGGTGATCGCCGTGGCTGGCCACGACACGGCAAGCGCCGTGGCCGCCGTGCCCGCCAAGGACGAGAAGTTCGCCTACCTCAGCTCCGGCACATGGAGCCTGATGGGCATCGAGACCAGAAACGCCATCATCAACGACCTGAGCTACGAGCGCAACTTCACCAACGAGGGCGGCATCGACGGCACCACACGCTTCCTGAAGAACATCTGCGGAATGTGGCTCTACGAGCGCTGCCGCAAGGAATGGACCGACGCCCCGAAGTCGCACGCCGAGCTTATCGCGGCAGCCATGAGGCAGCCGGCGTTCCAGAGCATCATCAACCCCGACGACGCCATGTTCGCCAACCCCGCCTCAATGGTGGAGGCCATCAGGGAATACTGCCGCCAGACAGGCCAGCACGTGCCCGAGGGCTACGCCGAGATATGCCGCTGCATATTCGAGTCGCTCGCGCTGCGCTACCGCCAGGTATTCAGCTACCTGCGCGAGATGGCCTCGTTCCCCATCGACGTGCTCCACATCATAGGCGGAGGCTCGCTCAACGCCCACCTCAACCAGTTCACCGCCAACTCGCTCGGCATCGAGGTGCTGGCCGGACCGCAGGAGGGAACGGCCATCGGCAACATCATGCTGCAGGCCAAAGCATCGGGCGACGTGGCCGACATCTGGGACATGCGCCGCATAATCGCCGCCAGCCTTGAGCTGAAACACTTCACGCCGACTGACAAGGACGCATGGGACAACGCCTACGAGCGCTTCCTGAAAATCGTGGAGAGCAAACAGGCATAATCAAATTTTCAAACAATAAACAAACAAACCAAAACCGAAAGCGAAATGAAATCAGAATTAGTAAAAAAGGCTTATGAGGTAGCCAAAGAGCGCTACGCAGCCGTAGGTGTTGACACCGAGAAAGTGTTGGAGCAGATGCAGAACTTCCATCTCAGCCTCCACTGCTGGCAGGCCGACGACGTGATGGGCTTCGAGGTGCAGGCCGGCGCGCTCACCGGCGGCATCCAGACCACCGGCAACTATCCCGGACGCGCCCGCAACATCGACGAGCTGCGCGCCGACATCATCAAGGCCAAGTCCTACATTCCCGGAACACACCGCCTGAACCTGCACGAGATCTACGGCGACTTCAAGGGAAAGGTGGTTGACCGCAACGAGGTTACACCCGAATACTTCCAGAGCTGGATCGAGTGGGCAAAGGAGAACAACATGAAGCTCGACTTCAACTCAACATCATTCTCCCACCCGAAGAGCGGCAACCTCACCCTGTCAAACCCCGACGACGGCATCCGCAACTTCTGGATTGAGCACACAAAGCGCTGCCGCGAGATATCAGAGGCCATCGGAAAGGCCCAGAACGACCCCTGCATCATGAACCTCTGGGTGCACGACGGAAGCAAGGACCAGACCGTTGACAAGTATCTCTACCGCTCGCTGCTGAAGCAGTCGCTCGACGAGATATTCGCAACGAAGTATGACAACATGAAGGACTGCATCGAGTCGAAGGTGTTCGGCATCGGTCTGGAGAGCTTCACCGTAGGCTCCAACGACTTCTACACAGCCTACGCAGCCCAGAACAACAAGCTCATCACGCTCGACACAGGCCACTTCCACCCAACGGAGAGCGTTGCCGACAAGGTTTCGGCCATGCTGCTCTACGTGCCCGAGCTGATGCTCCACGTGAGCCGCCCCATCCGCTGGGACTCCGACCACGTTACAATCATGGACGACCCGACGCTGGACCTCTTCCAGGAGATTGTGCGCGCCGGCGCTCTCGACCGCGTTCACTACGGTCTGGACTACTTCGACGCCTCAATCAACCGCATCGGAGCCTACGTCATCGGCAGCCGCGCCGCACAGAAGTGCATGCTCCGCGCCCTGCTCGAGCCGCTGGCCACACTGCGCAAGTATGAGGCCGAGGGCAAGGGCTTCGAGCGTCTGGCACTGCTCGAGGAAGAGAAGGCGCTGCCCTGGAACGCCGTCTACGACGAGTTCTGCCTGCGCAACGACGTTCCCGTGGGCGAGGAGTTCATCGCCGACGTTGAGAAATACGAGGCCGACGTAACCTCTAAGCGCGCATAACAATAAGTCAAAGGCAAAGAAGCCCCTCTCCCGTCTCCCCGGTGGGGAGAAGCTGTCGCGCCGTCCGGAGTGAAGGCGGGCAAGCCCTCTCCCCACCGGGGAGAGACGGAGAGGGGCTTGCTTTATAATCAACAGACAATGGACATTGTAATAGGACTGCTTATTATAGCGGTGGGCGCGTTCTGCCAGTCGAGCTGCTACGTGCCCATCAACAAGATAAAGGACTGGAGCTGGGAGTCCTACTGGATTGTGCAGGGCGTCTTCGCCTGGCTCGTGCTGCCGCTGCTGGGCGCCACGCTGGCCGTTCCCGCCGGCCACAGCCTGCTGGAGCTGTTCACGGCCGAGGCGTCGTTCAACATCTGGATGACCATCCTCTTCGGCGTGCTCTGGGGCGTGGGCGGACTGACCTTCGGCCTCTCCATGCGCTATCTGGGCGTGGCCCTGGGCCAGAGCATATCGCTCGGCACGTGCGCCGGCCTTGGCACGATCATGGGCCCGGTGCTGCTCAATATGTTCTTCCCCGAGCTCAACGCGCTCAGCTCGCTCACCTTCTCGGTGATTCTGGGCGTGGTGGTGACGCTCTTGGGCATAGCCATCATCGGCGTGGCAGGCTCGATGAAGGCCTCCTCGCTCTCCGATGAGGAGAAGCGCGAGGCCGTCAAGGACTTCAACTTCCCCAAAGGGCTTGCCATAGCCCTGCTCGCCGGCTTCATGAGCGGCTGCTTCAACGTGGGCCTGGAGTTCGGCAAGGGCATCAACTTCGGCGACCTTACGCCCGATATGTACAAGACACTGCCCGCAACGTTCCTCGTGACGCTGGGCGGCTTCGTCACCAACGCCGTCTACTGCTTCTACCAGAACAGCAAGAACAACACCTGGGGCGACTACAAGAAGGGCGGCGTGTGGGCCAACAACCTCGTGTTCTGCCTGCTGGCCGGCGCCCTGTGGTACAGCCAGTTCTTCGGCCTGTCGCTCGGCAAGGGCTTCCTCACCGAGTCGCCCACGCTCATGACGCTCTCGTTCTGCATCCTCATGGCGCTCAACGTGGTGTTCAGCAATGTGTGGGGCATCATCCTAAACGAGTGGAAGGGTTGCTCCGGCAAGACCATCGGCGTGCTCGTCGTGGGCATCGTCGTGCTCATCATCTCGTCGTTCCTGCCGCAGCTGATATAGGCGCCGGCAGAAACCATCCGCCAAGACGCGACAATCCCCGCCGCAGGCCTGCCCGGCCTGCGGCGGGGATTGCTGTTTCCGGGGCGGCTGGTCAGCGCTCGCCGCCGGGCCTGGCGACACTCAGGCTTTAACATTTTTAACTTAACGGTCACCGTTTGAGCCGTTCAGCATAACACGCTGACACCCAGCGCATTGCGAAACGGGTCGTTTCAGCCCCCAATATAGGCCGTTTTGCAGCGCGATATGGGCCATTTCGCAAGGCAAAACGGCCTATATCGCAAAGCAAGGCGGCAGGTTGTTAAAAACGGCGGAGCCATGGGCGTTTTTAGTTGCATATATGCAAGCAGCGCGGACGGACGGCGGCGCCGGCAAGAAAAAATCACGGGCGGTTCACTTGCAGGCCACGGCAAAATTCACTAAATTTGCAATTGCAAAGCCCCCGGACCCGACTATTCCATCCGAGAACAACAATTCAGCACACAATGATCAAGGACATAATACACAGAAACGAGTCTGCCACAGCCTCAGACAGCACGCTCGAAGTGCTGCACAGGCACTTCCCCGAGTGCTTCAGCCGCGAGGGATGCTTCGACATAGAGAAGTTCAAGGCCCGCATCGGGCAGGACACAGCCGTGAGCAAAGAGGGCTACGGCCTGAGCTTCCTGGGCCGGGGCTACGCCCAGCTGCTGGCCGCCACAGACACCACGACATATATCGTGCCCGACGAGGCGCACAACTCCCTGCCCGAGAACGCCGCGAGCCGCAACGTCTACATCAGCGGCGACAATCTGGACGGACTGAAGCACCTGCTGAAGTCATACGCCCGCAGGGTGAAGTGCATCTACATCGACCCGCCCTACAACACCGGGACTGACGGCTTCGCCTACTGCGACAACTTCAACTTCACGCCTGAAGAGCTGCAGACCAAGCTCGGCATAGGCGAGGAAGAGGCCGCGCGGATACTCGACATGACCAGCCGCGGCTCGGCGTCGCACTCGGCCTGGCTCATGTTCATGATGCCGCGGCTGATGCTCGCGCGCGACCTGCTGTCCGACGACGGCGTGATTTTCATCTCCATCGACGACAACGAGCAGGCCAACCTCAAGCTGCTGTGCGACAGCATCTTCGGGGAGGAGAACTTCATCTTTTCCGCCCCACGAATAACAAAGCGTGGCGGAAAGTCCTCCGAGACCGTCGCTCTAAACCACGACTACCTTCTGCTCTACTCCAAAACGTCAAACTTTGTACTTTATCCCATAACACACGATGACCCGGGATTCAAGAACAAAGATGAGTTTTTTGACAAGCGGGGCTTCTACAAACTAAACCAAACCCTGGATTATGACAGTCTGCAATACAGCGGCTCGCTCGACTACCCCATCGAGCTGGACGGCCGGACTTTTTATCCCGGCGGGTCTGAAGAGGCCTACAGAGAACGGAAAAGCGGCAGACACGACAGAGCCGACTGGTGCTGGAGATGGAGTCCTGACAAATTCAAGTTCGGACTGGAAAACGGCTTTGTGGAAATAAAGACCTCACGCAACGGCACAAGAATATATACAAAAACTTATCAGAACGCAAATATCGAAGAAAGAGACAACGGATATTACATCGAATACGGAGACAGGACCAAAGCATTGTCCACGCTGGAGTTTACAGACAACACTTACTCCAATGACAATGCCACCAAAGACCTCGCCCGGACTATGCCAAAGAAAATATTTGACTATACAAAACCGCTGTCACTCATCCAGACCATTTTGGATTTAAGCGTCAGAGGGTCCGACATCGTTGTCGATTTCTTTTCCGGCTCCGGCACCACAGCCGAGGCAATAATGGATTGGAATGCAAGAACGGGCAACGCCGCGAGATACATAATGGTGCAGCTGCCTGAGCCGACGAAGAGCGGGTCACTGGCAAAACGGGAAGGGTTCAGCACCATTGACGAAATCGGACAACGCAGGATTTTCCGCTCCGCGAAGGCCATCAAGGAATCAAGCGACGCCCCGATAGACTACGGCTTCAAGCACTACACGCTGAAAGAGCCGACTGACAGGACGCTCGAAAGGCTTGAGAGCTTCGACCCGACAGTGTTCTTCGCCGACAACGACGTGCTCAGGGAGTTCGGCCCGGAGGCAGTGCTCGAGACATGGCGCGTGCGCGACGGCTACGGCTTCGGCGCGGAGAGCGCGCCGGTGAGGCTCGACACCTACACCGCCCACCTCACGGGCAAGCACCTCTACATGCTCGACGGCGGACTGACCGAGGACGACATGGTGGCCCTGACGGACCTCTATCTGGGCCGGGCGGACTTCAACCCGGAGAACGTGGTGCTCTTCGGCTACAGCTTCGCGTTCACCGAGACAGAGATGCTCCGCAAGAACCTGATGACGCTCAGCGACTCCGTGAAGAACCTGAGGGTGAACATCGACATAAGATACTGACCCATGGAACTTATACTGCAAACAGGACTGAGGCACCAGGAGGCTGCCGTGGAGGCGGTGGCCGATGTCTTCGAGGGCGTGGCCATCGCCCCGCCGGCTCGCCACAACAGCAACCCGGAGATTAATCTCGGCGACCCCGCCTTAGGCCGCAACATCAAGGCCATACAGCGGCGCAACGGCATAGCCGCGCCGCACGCCGGCGGCGGAACCCCGCAGCCCTGCCTTAACCTCGACGTGAAGATGGAGACGGGCACGGGCAAGACCTACGTCTACACCCACATCATATACGAGCTGAACAAGCGCTACGGCATAAACAAGTTCGTAGTGGCCGTGCCCACGCTGCCCATAAAGGCCGGCACGGGGCAGTTCATGGGCGACCCCTACGTGCAGCGCCACTTCAAAGACACCCGGGGCTACGGCGCGGAGATGGACCTCTGCACGCTCAACGCCTCAAAGACCAAGCGCGGCAAGCTCTTCTTTCCCACCGCCATACGGGTGTTTTCCGACGGAACGCCGATGGACGGCAGCCGCATCTACGTTCTGCTGGTCAACCTGTCGCTGCTCACCACGGGCCGCCAGCTGAGCCGCAGCGACTACGGCATCGGCGTGGACGGCTTCTTCCGCCCGTTCGACGCCATACGCTCCACCCGCCCGTTCGTGATAATCGACGAGCCCCACAAGTTCGCCCGCAACCAGAAAGGCTACAACGTCATAATGGACGAGCTGCGCCCGCAGTGCGTGATACGCTTCGGAGCCACATTCCCGACCATAACCGCCGGACGCGGAAAGAACAAGACCACCACGCGCGACTACGACCACCTGCTCTACGACCTCAACGCCTGCCAGGCCTTCAACCGGGGGCTGATAAAGGGCGTGGCGAAAGAGCATTTCCAGCCGGAAAACCAGAAAGAGGAGAAAATCCAGATAACGTCTGTCAGCGGGAGAGACACCGTGACGCTCTGCCACAAGACCGCCGCCGGCAACAAGACATACACCATGCGCGCCGGCGACTCGCTCGGCATCATCAGCGACGACCTCGCGGGCCTGAGCATAAGCGGCATAGGCACAGGCTTCATAACCCTCTCGAACGGCCAGGAGAAGAGAACGCGCGAGGAGTTCGAGGCCACCATATTCTCAGCCTCGTACCAGGAGCAGATGCTGCGGCTCGCCCTGCGGCGCCACTTCGAGACAGAGCGGCAGAACTTCTGCCGCCCGATACGCATCAAGACGCTGGCTCTGTTCTTCATCGACAGCATAGAGTCATACCGCGGCGACAAGTCCGGCCGCGGGGCGTGGCTCAAGGACACGTTCGACAGACTGCTGCGCGAGGCGCTGGAAAAAGAGCTGGGGGAAGACAACCCGGAGGCCTACGAAACCTATCTCAGGGCAAGCCTTGACAACGTGGCGGCCTGCAGCGCGGCCTACTTTGCCCAGGACAACAACGACAGCGACGACGGAGTGGCCAAGGAGGTGGACCTGATACTGCACAACAAGAAAGCCCTGCTGGCATTCGAGAATCCCGACGGCACGCCCAACACATGCCGCTTTCTCTTCTCAAAATGGACTCTGAAAGAGGGATGGGACAACCCCAACATCTTCACAATCGCCAAGCTGCGCTCCAGCGGCAGCGAGAACAGCAAGCTGCAGGAGGTGGGCCGGGGTCTGCGCCTGCCTGTAGACGAGCACGGAAACAGAATAAGCAACGAGAACTTCATGCTCAACTACATTGTCGACTTCACCGAAGCCGACTTTGCCGACAAGCTCGTGAGCCAAATCAACGAGGAAATTCCCAACGCCGCAAGCACAGCTCTGGCAAGCGGAGACATCGAGCGCGTGGCATCGCTGCGCGGCATCGACCCGTTCAAGCTGCTCTTGGAGCTGCGCGACAAGGGCTTCATAACAGACATCAAGGGCACACTCCGGCAGGAAAGACTCACCGAGCTGTTCGACCAGTACCCGGAGTTCAGCACCGGAGTGGACAGGTCGAAGATGCTCGACCGCAACAAAGGCACCCGAAACACCGTAAAGGTGCGCAAGGCGCGCTTTGAGGAACTGCGCGGCCTATGGAGCACACTGAACAGGAAATACATCCTCTTCTTCGAGCGCGACGTGAACAGACTGATTGAAGAAAGTTTACCGGCAATCCTTGAGAACGGCGTCTTCGGATTCCAGACAATGAGAAGCGAGCGGGCTGTCGTCGACGCCTCAGGCGACAGGGCCGCCGTGGTGAGCGACGCAGGCGTGGAGTATCTCGTCACCGGCAGCAAAATACCCTACCGCAGTTTCCTGCAAAGAGCCGGCAAGGCAACCTCCCTGCCCATCGCCACAATACACGAGGCCATAAGGAAATATGCCCTGACGCACCCGTTCCGCGAAGCGTTCGTCAACGAGACGTCTCTGGCACGGCTCGTCAACGCGTTCGAGGAGTGGAAGAGCGACAACCTGCAAGGACGCTTCAGCTACAAGAGAGCCGACTATGAAACAGCCTCAACGGCACTGACAAACCCCGACGGCACCGTCAGGCCTGAGATAGTGCAAGGCTCCATAGGAATACACATGGAAACGGGAAAGGTGTCTGACAAGTATCTCTATGACGCCATCGCCTATGACTCGGAACTCGAAAGAAAAAACATCAGAAGCGAGATTGAGGAGGTAACAGTCTACGGAAAGATTCCGCGCCGGAGCGTCTCGATACCCACAATAGCCGACAGCGCGTACAGCCCGGACTTCATGTATGTTGTGAAAAAGCGCAACGGCGAGAAAGAGCTGAATGTCATCGTGGAGACAAAGGGCGTGGAGAACAAGGCTCAGCTGCGCGGAAACGAACTGGCAAAGATAAGCTGCGCCAAGGCATTCTTCAGCAGGCTGAAGGCCGACGGCTACAACATCACATTCAGGACACAGATAAACAACAAAAGCATAAAGGCGCTGCTGACGGAGCTGATGGAGTGAGCGCCACGACTGCCGCACCCGAGGCTGCCCGCGCGCCGCGCCGCTCCGGCAGGACACAAAAAGAGTTCCGTTGCTTCACAGCAGCGGAACCCCATAATAAATAACTATAAATATTATTTTTGTAAGGCTTTCTTATAACATTGTCATGTGTGGTTATTTCGGCAGGTTGAACGCCTTGGTCATCTCTGCCATCTGCGCGTCGGTCATGCCGTCGGGCTCGAAGCCCATGCACTTGGCGTCGATGTATATCTTGGCGCTCTTGGAGAGCACGTCAATCTGGTCGAAAGCGTCCATCACGTCGAGTCCCTTGGCAAAGACGCCATGCTTCTCCCAGAGCACCACGTCGTAGTCCTCAAGCTCCTTGAGCGTGGCGTCGGCCAGCTTGTTGGAGCCGGGCAGCTCGTAGGGCACCACTCCCAGGCCCAGCGGGCAGAACGCCTTTGTCTCGGGAATCATGCTCCACAGTATGCGGGTGAGCACGTCCTTGCCGAGGAACTTCTTGCTGTGGCTCATGGCCACAAGCTCGATGGGGTGCGTGTGAACGGTGGCCTTGTAGGGCGAGCCGGTCTCGATGAGGTGGGCGTGCACGGTGAGGTGCGACGGCAGCTCGCTCGTTGGCATCACCGCGTTGTCGGCTATTATGACGTAGCTCGCGCAGTCGTCAAGTATGCGTATCACGCTTCCGTTGTCCATCGGCCAGCGGGCCAGGTCGCGCATGCGCTTGCCGGTGCCCTTGCAGTAGAAGTAGCAGCCCTTGAGATGGGGCAGCGTGACGCCGATCTGCTTCACTTCGCTGATTGCCGGCATACGGCGTATATCGTCATCCACCAGGTCTGTGATGTTAACTGTTATGTTGCCGCCGTTGCGCTCTGCCCAGCCGTTCTGCCACAGATACCCGGCAACCTCTGCGATTTTGTCGATCTCCTTTTTCAAGGCAGGCCGACCTTCCAATATACTACTCATGTCTTAAGAATGTGTTTGATATTTAAGATTTGCAAATTTACCCTTTTCCGCCCCATAAAAACATTGCTATTTGACCTTTGGGCTTTGATTATTGTCCGTCGGTTGATTTAAATCAACCCCTGCGGAACAGCAGAAGCCAATTCGCAATAAATTCTGATTTTATTTGGCGGAAATATGGAAATGTCGTAAATTTGCACTATGAACTTCAACTCAGAACAACCCGCCTGGAGCGAGAATGTGATTCTTGTGGACGGCGATTACGTGGACAAGGTGGCATTCAACCTCATCGTGAACTTCGAGCGCATGATAGGGCGCCGCATCCCCAAGGCCGACACCGCGCGGTGGTTGGACTGCGTGGCTCTCGACGGAGGGCTGCGCGAGGGCGCGGGCAGCGTGCAGGTGGTGTTCATGCACAGTCCGCAGGCGTCCGCGCTTGAGAACTTCACGCCCGGCAGCTACGGCTCCGAGCTTGACGGCAAGGCGTTCAGCGACCATCTGGGCGAGTTCCTCATCAGCGCCGTCTCGGCCGAGGGGGCAGGCAGCGTCGGCACGCTCTTCGCCGAGGCCACGGGCATTGTCTGCTCGGCAAAGGAGGTGAGGCGCGTGATGCTCGTGCCCAACGCCGAGGCATACTACGGCAGCGTGCGCGACGCCCTGCGCCACGCCGACAGCGGGAAGCACGTCACCGTGTTCGCCATGGAGCCTATGCCGGGCGGCGGCTTCAGCCAGGAGATTCTCGGCTACTCGCTGATGAGCGCGCTCGGCATCAGGGCCGAGGAGATAAGGCCGGAGTGAGCGGCAGCGCCACAGCACCACACAGACAACATAAAAGCAATCATACTTACAGACATGGGAAAAGTTTTAATGATCGGCGCCGGCGGCGTCGCCACCGTTGCGGCATTCAAGATAGCGCAGAATGCCGATGTGTTCACCGACTTCATGATAGCAAGCCGCAGAAAGGAGAAGTGCGACCGGATTGTCAAGGCCATTGGCAACCCGGCCATAAAGACGGCGCAGGTCGATGCCGACGACGTGGAGCAGCTCAAGGCGCTGATGGACAGCTACAAGCCGGACATCGTGGTGAACCTCGCCCTGCCCTACCAGGACCTGACCATAATGGACGCCTGCCTGGCCTGCGGGTGCAGCTATCTCGACACGGCAAACTACGAGCCGCGCGACGAGGCGCACTTCGAGTACTCCTGGCAGTGGGCCTACAAGGAGCGCTTCGAGCAGGCCGGACTGACCGCCATACTCGGCTGCGGCTTCGACCCCGGCGTGAGCGGCATCTTCACCGCCTACGCCGCGAAGCACCACTTCGACGAGATACAGCAGCTCGACATCGTTGACTGCAACGCCGGCAACCACCACAAGGCGTTCGCCACCAACTTCAACCCCGAGATAAACATACGCGAGATAACGCAGAAAGGACTCTACTACAAGGACGGAGAGTGGATTGAGACCGAGCCGCTGGCCGTGCACAAGCCCCTGACATACCCCAACATCGGGCCGCGCGAGAGCTACCTCATGCACCACGAGGAGCTGGAGAGCCTCGTCAAGAACTACCCCACCATCCGCCTGGCGCGCTTCTGGATGACCTTCGGGCAGCAGTATCTCACTTATCTCGACGTGATACAGAACATCGGAATGTCGCGCATCGACGAGGTGGAATACGAGGCGCCGCTGGCCGACGGCACCGGCAAGACCGCGAAGGTGAAGATTGTGCCGCTGCAGTTTCTCAAGGCCGTGCTGCCAAACCCGCAGGACCTCGGCGCCAACTACGACGGCGAGACCAGCATCGGCTGCCGCATACGCGGCCTGAAGGACGGCAAGGAGCTTACATACTACATCTACAACAACTGCAAGCACCAGGACGCCTACAACGAGACGGGCATGCAGGGCGTGAGCTACACCACGGGCGTGCCGGCGATGATCGGCGCGATGATGTTCCTCAAGGGCCTGTGGCGCAAGCCGGGAGTGTGGAACGTGGAGGAGTTCGACCCCGACCCGTTCATGGAACAGCTGGGCAAGCAGGGTCTGCCGTGGCACGAAGTGTTCGGCGGAGACCTCGAGCTGTAAAGCGGAACTTTGAGTTGCGAGTTTTGAATTTTGGGTTGTCGCTTCGCGGTTAAGGCATAACAGTTTCTTGATTTCAAGTCCAACCGCAGAGCTATAGCAACAGCCCAAAACTTAAAGCACGCGACTCAAAACTCAAAATTCTCAATCGCTAAACGACAATTCAAAACTCAAAACTCCTAACTCAAAATTCAAAACACATTTATGGCAAAAGATAAAGAAGCACCACAGGACACATCCACCAGCGAGGGCAAGCTCAAAGCCCTCCAGGCCGCCATGGCCAAGATAGAGAAAGACTTCGGCAAAGGCTCGATAATGAAGCTCGGCGACGAGCAGATCGAGAACGTCGAGGTGATACCCACGGGCAGCATCGGACTCAACGCCGCGCTCGGCGTGGGAGGCTATCCGCGCGGAAGAATCATCGAGATCTACGGCCCCGAGTCGTCGGGAAAGACCACGCTGGCCATCCACGCCATAGCCGAGGCGCAGAAGGCCGGAGGCATAGCGGCCTTCATCGACGCCGAGCACGCCTTCGACCGCTTCTATGCCGAGAAGCTGGGCGTTGACGTGAACAACCTCTGGATATCGCAGCCAGACAACGGCGAGCAGGCTCTCGAAATCGCCGACCAGCTCATCCGCTCGTCGGCGGTGGACATACTCGTGGTTGACTCCGTGGCCGCGCTCACCCCGAAAAAGGAGATTGAGGGCGACATGGGCGACAACGTGGTGGGCCTGCAGGCCCGCCTGATGAGCCAGGCCCTGCGCAAGCTCACCAGCACCATCAGCAAGACCAACACCACCTGTATCTTCATCAACCAGCTGCGCGAGAAGATCGGCGTGATGTTCGGCAACCCCGAGACCACCACCGGAGGCAACGCGCTGAAGTTCTATGCCAGCGTGCGCCTCGACATACGCAAGATACAGAGCATCAAGGACGGCGACAGCGTCATCGGAAACCAGGTGCGCGTCAAGGTGGTGAAGAACAAGGTGGCCCCGCCTTTCCGCAAGGCCGAGTTCGAGATAACATTCGGCGAGGGCATATCCAAGATCGGCGAGATTGTGGACCTGGGCGTCGAGTACGGCATAATACAGAAGAGCGGCAGCTGGTTCTCCTACGGCGGGTCCAAGCTGGCGCAGGGCCGCGACGCCACCAAGGCCCTGCTCAAGGACAATCCCGAGCTGTGCGAGGAGCTTGAAGGGCTCATCATGCAGGCCATAGCCGACAAGGCGCAGGCCTGACACGCCGCAAGGCACAACACCGCCACAAGGGCGCCGGCGCTTCCTTCCGCCCGCAAGAGGAAGCGCCGGCGCCCCTTTTGTATGCACATTTTGCGGCCCCGGGCAGCATTAACCGGTGCGGAAAGGCTGTTTTTCCACGGATTTTGCATAATTTTGCAGCGCGGCAGACGCCGCGCGCCGCAGCGGTCAGGGCGGCATAACGGCCACGGCTGCGGCGCGACCACCAACAGACAACCACAAGAATGAGGCAAGTAAGACCCAAGAAGAGCCTCGGCCAGCACTTCCTGACCGACCTCGACATAGCCCGGCGGATAGCCGACACCGTTGACGCCTGCCCCGGCATACCCGTCCTCGAGGTGGGTCCGGGCATGGGAGTGCTCACACAATATCTGATAGAGAAGCCCCGCGAGGTCAAGGCGGTGGAGATTGACGGCGAGTCGGTGGCATGGCTCAACGAGCACTTCCCGCGCCTGGCGGACAACATCATCAGCGCCGACTTCCTCCGCATGGACCTCGACGGCGTGTTCGGCGGGCGGCAGTTCGTGCTCACCGGCAACTATCCCTACGACATTTCATCACAGATTTTCTTCAAGGTGATAGACAACCGGGGGCTCATTCCCTGCTGCACGGGCATGATACAGCGCGAGGTGGCCCTGCGCATGGCGGCCTCGCCGGGCAGCAAGGCATACGGCATACTGAGCGTGCTGACGCAGGCGTGGTATGACGTGGAGTACCTCTTCACCGTCGGCGAAGACGTGTTCAACCCGCCGCCAAAGGTGAAGAGCGCCGTGATACGCATGACCCGCAACGGCGTGACAGACCTGGGCTGCGACGAGGCGCTGTTCCGCCGCGTGGTCAAGACGGTGTTCAACCAGCGGCGCAAAATGCTGCGCGTCAGCCTGCGGCAGCTCTTCGGCGGGAGCGGGGCCGACGAGCGGCTGTTCGACCCCGCTTTTCTGACCATGCGCCCCGAGCAACTCAGCGTGGCAGAATTTGTCAGACTGACCAACATGGCGGCTCAGCAGCTCGGCGAGCCAGACAACGGGAAAAACGGCTGAAAAGCCGCTGTGTGCGGCCACAATTCTTGATTTATGTCAAATTTGCGCCCCTTTTGTGTTTTAAAACATATCCAGCCCATTGCCATTCGGACTATTCGCCGTAACTTTGCAAGCGAAAACAAGAGGACAGCGGCCGCGAGGCACGCCAGTCAGCAAAGCTTAAGAGAAGCATAGAGTGACATTGACAATTTGGACAAGACAAGCATAAAGGTAATAAGATTCAAGGATAACGTAAAAGATTCAAGTGGTAACGAAGATTTGAGAGAAGGATAACAAATAGGTATCAGCAAGGTAAGAAGAACATCAGGATGGCTCAATAGGTAATGCAGAGGTGTTAGTCAGGGTAAGATTGTGAAGGATGACAGATAGGTTTTAGACAAAGGTTGAAAGATTGTCAATGATGATGTAAATCCTGTTTGCAGCGAAAGCTGCAACAGGTATGAGGGAGGGGAAGAGCAAAAACTCCGCACCTCATCTTTTCAGAACATGGTTTTTAGGGTTATATAAGTGCGGGGTGGCGTCGGCGTGAAGCCGGGCGCCGCCCCTTTTTTCGTAGGCAGAGGCAAGCCGCCCACACCGCCCCACGCCCCAAGACGCGCAGAAAGAAAGCCCGTCGGCCGCGCCCGGAAACAGAAAGAAAACCGTGTCCGCGCACACAAAGACACAACAACAACAGTCAGACTTGACATATGTCAATAAGAAAGCAATTTTATTGAAAAACAGACATAAAGTAAGCACACTGCATCCCAGCTTTAGTTAACTTTGCACTGTGAAAAGAAACAAACCTCACAGACAACAGACCATACAGCCGCACAGGCTGCCAAACGAATTAGACAAGGTGAAAAGATTGTTTGAAGTTTGAGAGAAGAACGGATGATAACGCTCTCGGCAGAGGCCGGAGAAGGTGGAAAGAGAGTCATTCAGGACAACACAAGCATCGACCCAGAGGGGCGTCGGGAGACGACAAGCGTTGATGCAGTACGAAGACAAGTTAGCAGTTGCCATGCAGACTGCCGCGCGGCGCGAGCCGCAGGCAGCCGCCGCAGGCAGCAGATGCGGCAGAGAAGGCCATGCCGGCTGCCCGCACCTTTTTTCATTCATAATGTAGTTTCTCAGTTATTGATAATGTAGTTTTGGTTATTGATAAGCGATGACGGCCTCCGGGGTGCGACACTCCGGAGGCCGTCTTTCTTTTGTCAGAGCTGCGGCAGAGGCACAGCCGCCGTCACTCCTCCACCCTCACGCCCAGAATCCTTATGTCGTCGAATGGCCGCTCGTAGTCGTCGGTGTCGGCCTCCGCGATGCGCTCCACCACGTCAAGCCCGCCGGTCACCTCGCCAAACACCGTGTAGAGCCCGTCGAGCTGCGGCAGTCCGCCCACCTTGCGGTATGTCCTGAACATCTCGTCGGTCATCCTTGCGCCGCCTCCGAGCGTGTCTATGCGCTCGCGCTGCTCCTCGACGACGGCCGTGGAGTGTGTCTTTCCCCACACGATGTAGAACTGGCAGGCGTCCGACTCGCGCCCGGGGTTGGTCTCGTCGGCCTCGCGCGCCATGGCCACCGCGCCGCGCTTGTGGTAGGCCCGCGGCAGGCGTATCTCCGGCGGCAGGCGGTAGTCGAGCGTTCCGCCCCCGAGCCGCTGGCCGGGCTGGGCGTGGCGGCTGTCGGGGTCGCCCGCCTGGACCACAAAGTTGCGCGCCACGCGGTGGAAGAGCAGGCTGTCGTAGAAGTGCTCCCTCGCCAGTCTCAGGAAGTTGTCGCGGTGGCGCGGCGTCTCGTCATACAGCTCTATGCGTATGTCGCCCTCCGTCGTCTCCACCACAACGGCCTTGCGCCCGCCCGCAGCGGCGGCGCCCGAGAGCGCGAAGGCCATCGCGGCGCCTAATAAGAAATGTCTCATATATCGTCATGTTTTTGGAAAACTCTTCAGCCAGCCGCCGCGGAAGAGCCTCAGCAGGAATATCAGCCCGCGGAAGGTTAGCTCGACGGCCATGGCCGTCCACACGCCGCGCAGGCCGTAGCCGGGGGCCAGGGCGGCTGCCAGCGTGAGCCTCACGCCCCACATGCTCAGCAGGTTCATGGCCGCCGGCTTGAGCGTGTCGCCGGCCCCGATGAACACGCCGTAGCACACAATGGCGGCGGCGAACATCGGCTCGGCGAACGCCTCGATGCGCAGCGCGGCCACGCTCAGCTCGCGGATGGCCTCCACAGGCGTCATCACCGACATCAGGCAGGGCGCGAAGACATACATCAGCACCGCCATGACCGACATCACCGCCACGCCCAGAGCCACCGACAGGCGGGCGAAGCTGCGCGTCAACGCCCGCTGGCCCGCACCTATGCCCTGCCCCACGAGCGTGGTGGCGGCGTCGGCGATGCCGTAGCCCGGCATGTAGCACAGGCTCTCGACGGTTATGGCAAAGGTGTTGGCCGCAATAGAGATGTTGCCCAGCGGGGCCACGATGGAGGTGCTCACAATCTGCGCCCCGCCCATCAGAATCTGCTGCAGGCCCATCGGCGCGCCTATCTTGAACGCCGTCCTCACGCAGTCGGCCGTGGGGCGGAACAGGCCGGGCCTGCGGCGCAGCGCCAGCTGGGGCGAGCGCACGAGCAGCGACCAGGCCATCAGCGACGCCGACACGAGTATGGCGCAGAGCGTTCCGAGCGCGGCGCCGGGCACCCCCAGCCCGCACACGAAGATGAAGATGTAGTTGAACACCACGTCGAGCAGGCACATCAGGATGTTGAGCGCGCTCGGCACCCTCATGTTGCCGCTGCACTTGAGCATGCTGCCGCACAGGTTCTGCAGCTGGTAGAAAGGCAGCGCGAGCGAGAAGATGAGGAAATACAGCGACGAGTCGCGGGCTATGTCGGCCCCGCCGCCCAGCCAGTAGGGCAGGCGCTGGTGTATGGCCACGCCCAGAAGCATGAGGGCCACGCCGAACAGCGGGGCGCACACCAGGCTCTGGCGCAGTATGCGGCGCGCCCGCTCAAAGTCGTTGGCGCCGATGGCGTGGGCCACCTGCACCGAGAAGCCCATCGAGGCGGCGCCGAGCAGGCCGCTGAACAGCCACGTGGACGACTCCACCAGGCCCACCGAGGCCGACTGGCGCGCGCCCAGGCTGCCCACCATCGAGGCGTCGATGAAGAACATCACGATGGCCGACATCTGCGAAAGGATGGACGGCACGCTGAGCTGCGCTATCAGCCGCAGCTTCTCGGCGCGGGTCATCGTGCGCCCCTCACGTATGTACGACAGCAGCTCGCCGCCCTTGTTCTTGCCAAGCATCAGGTTGACTTTTGTATCATTGACAGCGCATACAGCCCCCTCGGGCATGGCGGCGCAGGCACCGCGCAATGGCGCAGGCACCGCGCCGCCATGCCCCGGGGGCGAAAGCCTGGTGCAAAATTAGTCATTTTATTCGTTCCCGGCAACCGTTGCGCCCCGAAATATCAGCCGCAGGAGCGCATTTGCCTTGTGCCGCCGGCACCGCGCCGGGGTCATTCGGCCATCACTTCCCTGGCCCACTCCGCCGCGCCAGAGGCTCCCGAGTTGAGCAGCCGGCCCGGCTTCCACGTGCCCTTGGCGCCGTAGAGCCTGCGCAGCTCGGCCTCGCTGTTACTGATAGAGCTGCCGCCAGAGGTGGCGAATGGCACTATGGTCTTGCCGCTGAAGTCGTAGGCCTCAAGGAAAGTGTTGACCACACGCGGGCAGAGGTTCCACCAGATGGGGTAGCCCACGAAGACCACGTCGCAGCTGTCAACCGCCGCGCTGCGGTCGGCAAGCTCCGGCCGGGCCTTGTCGTCACGCATCTCCACCGAGCTGCGGCTCGACTTGTCGTTCCAGTCCAGGTCGGCGGCGGTGTACTCCTGCTTCGGGCGGATGCGGTAGAGCCGCCCGCCGGTGGCCCGGGCCACGGCCTCGGCTGCGGCCTCGGTGGTTCCTGTGCATGAGAAATAGGCCACGAGCACTTTCTTTCCCGACGGCTGTGCGCCGCCGTCGGCGGTTTCTGCGGCCTTGGGCGCGCCCTGCCTGGCCGTGCATGAGGCGGCGAGCATCAGCGACGCCGCGATGAATGTCATTGCTTTTTTCATTGTCTCTGTTTTCTGTTTGGGCCAGGCCTCCACACCTCCCTGCCGCAGCCGCGCAATGCGTGAGGCGCGGCCCGGGCCGGGCTGGCGGCCTTTGCCGGTTGCAAAGATAGGGATTCTGCGCCGGACGGCCGCTATCGCTTTTACCGAAAAGCGTACCATTTTTACAGATTGCCGCCCGGCGGCCCGCCGCCGGAACAGCCCCAAGGGGCGGAACATCCGGGCACAAAAAAATCCGGAACGCGGCCCGCGCATGGCGCGGAAGCCGTCCGGAAGCACTACCAAAACCAAAAACTGTGTGCCGCCCAGTGCGTCAGCGGCAGCGTGCGGTCCTGATGCCGATGGCGACGCCCAGGCCGACGGCCAGGACGAACTCAGCGACATCAAGCGCAAGCATGCAGTACATCATCATAGCCTGTCTGTCTCTGAGGTCAGAAGTTCTCCTTCAGTCTCTCCACAGAAGCCACAAACAGGGCGGCCATGATGGCTGAAACCACTGCGCAGGCAGCTCCAAAAGTAATAATCTCCATTGTCTTTCCTTTCTTTAAAATTGTTATCCTGTTGTATTTTCGGGTGCAAAGTTAGCGCTTTCAGACGGAACGGCGGCGCGACAAGTGTAAAATCCACACGAGACGGCGGTTATTTTGACCTGCATCAAAAAATGAGCCGTCGCCCGTGTTTTCCGCTCCCGCCCGCGCAAGCCTGCCGCAGGCCGCCCCCGGCGCAGGCAGCCCGGCGGGCGGCGGCGCCGGGCCGACCTACTTGCAAATATGCAACTAAAAACGGCCTGCGCCCCCGCCGTTTTTAACAACCTGCCGTCTTGCTTCGCAATACAGGCCTTTTTGCCCTGCGAAATGGCCCATATCGCGCTGCGAAAAGGCCTGTTTTAAAGGCCCAAACAGCCCATATCGCAACACACTGAGCGTCAGCGTGTTACGAGAGCAGGCCTTTTTCGCGCCGTTTAAGTTAAAAATGTTAAGTAGATATTCAAAATCAATTGCCATCAAATTGTGCGCTATTTCGGGCTGCATGCCAAAGTCTCATCGGTCGCGTAGCCCGCTACGCTCCCTCTTCGGACTTTGGCATGCATCCCGAAATAGCGCACAAGATGGCGGCAAAGATAAAGAGAACATTTACACGGTTATTATATCGGTTAATCTTGAACAGCTACTTAACGGCCGGAAAGCCCCTCTGGCTTCGCCACACGGCATAAAACAGAGTGAATTATTTTGCGTTACGCCCGAAAAGATGTAAATTTGCATACTGTTATGGAATGCAGAAAAATAGCCAACACGTGCGTGAAGATACTGCTGCCGCTGGCGCTGGGCGGCGCGATACTGTACTGGATGTACCGCGGCTTCGACTTCGGCAGCATCAAGCACGCGCTGCTCCACGAGATGGACTGGACGTGGATGGCCGCGTCGTTCCCCTTCGGCATCCTGGCGCAGATGCTGCGCGGCTGGCGGTGGCGGCAGGCGCTGGAGCCTGTGGGCGAGCGCCCCAGGACGGCAGTGAGCGTCTACTCGATATTCCTCTCCTACGCCACGAGCCTGGTGATTCCGCGCGTTGGCGAGTTCACGCGGTGCGGAGTGCTCAAGCGCTACGACGGAGTGTCGTTCGCCAAGGCGCTGGGCACCGTCGTAACCGAGCGCGTGATAGACTCGCTGCTGGTGCTCGTGGTCACGGCGGTCATGCTGCTCTGCCAGATAAGGATATTCTCGACATTCTTCGACCGCACCGGCACGAGCCTCGAGTCCATCCTGGGCGGCTTCTCGGCCGCGGGCTACGCCGTGACGCTTGTGTGCGCGGCGGCCGTGCTGTGCCTGGCCCACATGCTGCTCAAGCGGCTGTCAATATATAATAAGGTGAAAGCCACGCTCAGCGGAATGTGGCAGGGCGCGATGTCGCTGCGGGGCGTGAGGAACGTGCCGCTGTTCCTGCTGATGACCGTGGGAATATGGGCGTGCTACTTCCTCCACTACTACCTGACGTTCTTCTGCTTCGACTTCACCGCCGCGCTGGGCGTCAACTGCGCCCTCGTCACGTTCGTGGTGGGCAGCATAGCCGTCATCGTGCCCACGCCCAACGGCGCCGGCCCGTGGCACTTCGCCGTGAAGACCATGCTCATACTCTACGGCGTGGCCGAGAGCCAGGCGCTGATATTCGTGCTCATCGTGCACGCCGTGCAGACCATGCTCGTCATCGCGCTGGGCGTGTGGGCCTGGGGCGCGCTGGCCTTCACCCGCCGCCGCACTGCCGCGGCAGCCGCAACGGCGCAGGCGACGGCACAGAGCGCCGCAATGCATAACTGAGACCAAAACCACAAGGGGCGGCCCGCGCACCGGCGGACAGCCAAGACCGCAGGACAGGAGCCGCCCCATAATCAAACCAAAAGCTATGAGTGAGATCAGAAACCTAAAGCCCGAGTGCATCTGGCGCAACTTCGACGCGCTGACACAGGTGCCGCGTCCGTCAGGACATCTTGAGAAAGTGCAGAACTTCCTGCTCGACTTCGCCGCACAGGCAGGCGTCGAGGCGTTCAAAGACCCCGCCGGAAACATCGTCATGCGCAAGCCCGCCACACCGGGAATGGAGAACCGCAAGGGCGTGATACTGCAGGCACACATGGACATGGTGCCGCAGAAGACCAAAGAGAGCACGCACAACTTCGAGACAGACCCCATCCAGACCTACATCGACGGCGACTGGGTGAAGGCCCGCGGCACCACCCTCGGGTCAGACAACGGCGTGGGCGTGGCCGCCATCATGGCCGTGATGGAGGACAAGACGCTCACGCACGGGCCGGTGGAGGCGCTGATAACGGCCGACGAGGAGACCGGAATGTATGGCGCCAACGACCTGCCCGAGGGCGAGCTGCAGGGCGACATACTGCTCAACCTCGACTCCGAGACGTGGGGAAAGTTCGTCATCGGCAGCGCCGGCGGACTGGACATCACCGCCACGCTCGACTACAAGGAGGCCGCAGCCGAGGCCGGCACGGCTGCCATAAAGGTGACGCTGAAGGGCCTCAAGGGCGGACACTCCGGCCTGGAGATACACGAGGGCCGCGCCAACGCCAACAAGCTGATGGCCCGCTACGTGCGCGACGCCATCACAACGTGCGGCGCACGGCTCGCGTCGTGGCACGGCGGCAATATGCGCAACGCCATACCCTTTGAGTGCGAAGCGGTGCTCACACTGCCCAAAGACAGCCTCGACGACGCCCGCAGGCTCTGCGACGACTACCGCGCCACCTTTGAGCACGAGTACGCCGGCATAGAGAGCGGCATCATCTTCACCGCCGCAGAGACCGACGCGCCCGCCGCCATTGTGCCGGAGGAGATTCAGGACAACCTGCTCGACGCCATCTACGCCTGCCACAACGGCGTGCTGCGCATGATTCCGGCCATCCCCGCCGTGGTGGAAACGTCGTCGAACCTGGCCATAATAGACATAACCGGCAGCCGCGCCGAGGTGAAAATACTGGCGCGCTCGTCGAGCGAGAGCATGAAGAGGTATCTGGCCAACACGCTGCAGAGCTGCTTCTGCATGGCCGGCATGAAGGTTGCGCTCAGCGGCGGCTACAGCGGCTGGGACCCCAACACCGACAGCGAGATTCTGAAACTGCTCGAGCGCGAGTACCGCGAGCTGTTCGGCGAGGAGGCCGAAGAGAAGGTTGACCACGCCGGACTGGAGTGCAGCGTGATTCTCGGCAAGTATCCCCACCTCGACATCGTGTCGCTCGGCCCGACGCTCCGCTCGCCCCACACCACCGGCGAACGCTGCTACATACCCACGATGGAGCCGTTCTGGCAGCTGCTGAAGAAGACCCTGGAGGACATTCCGGCCAAATAAAGGCCGCTGAAAGACAAAAAGCCCTTTCCTCACACCACAGCGCCGGCGCCGGTCTCTGCCCATGCAGACTCCGGCGCCGGCCTTTCTCACGCCACGGCGTGAGCGGTTTCACAAAAAAGCGGCGGCGGATGCGGCCCTAAGCCGCCCCGCCGCCGCTAAGCGTCATAACCCTGACGGCGCTGCGCCCCGGCTCAGAGCGCGGCCAGCTCAACCACCTTGTCGATGGCCGCGCTAAGGCCGTCGGCGTTCTTGCCGCCCGCCGTGGCATAGTGGGGCTGGCCTCCGCCGCCGCCCTGAATGAGCCTGGCGGCCTCGCGCACCATCTGGCCTGCGTTCAGGCCGTGGTCCTTCACCATGTCGTCGCTGAGCATCACGCTGAGCATGGGCTTGCCGCCGTCCACTGTTCCGATGGCGCAGAGCAGGCACTCGGGCACAGCCTGGCGTATCTTGAACACCAGATCCTTGGCCCCGGCGGCGTCCATGGGCAGCACGGCGGTGACAACCTTCACGCCGCCCACCGTCCGCGACTTCGCTATCAGAGTCTCCTTGGCGCGCTCCACGGCCTCGGCGTGGAAGCGGTCTATCTCGCGGCGCATGGTGTCGTGCTCGCCGATGTATTTCTCGATGACGCCCTTCAGGTCCTTGGCGTTGTTGAACAGCGCGCGGATGGACTTCACCGTGTCCTCTATGTGGTACATCAGCTCCTCGCACTCGCGGCCTGTCTTTGCCTCGATGCGGCGCACGCCGGCGGCCACGGAGCTTTCGCTGATTATCTTGAACATGCCGATGCGGCCTGTGGAACGGGCGTGGATGCCGCCGCAGAACTCGCAGCTGGGGCCGAAGCGCACCACGCGCACCCTGTCGCCGTACTTCTCGCCGAAGAGGGCGACGGCCCCCATCTCCTTAGCTTCGGCCAGAGGCGTGTCGCGGTGCTCGTCGAGCGGCAGGTCCTGGCGTATCATATCGTTGACTATGCGCTCGGCCTGGCGCAGCTCTTCGTCCGTCACCTTCTGGAAGTGGGAGAAGTCGAAGCGCAGCGTGTCGGGGCTTACGAACGAGCCTTTCTGCTCCACGTGGTCGCCGAGCACCTGCTTCAGCGCGTAGTCGAGCAGGTGGGTGGCCGTGTGGTTGGCCGCGCTGGCGGCGCGCTTGTCGGTGTCGACACAGGCCATGAAGTCGGCCTCGGGCTGCCTGGGCAGCTCTTTCACAATGTGGACGCTCTGGTTGTTCTCGCGCTTGGTGTCTATGACGCGCACCGTCTCGCTCTCGCTCACGAGCACGCCGGTGTCGCCCACCTGTCCGCCCATCTCTCCGTAGAACGGCGTTGTGTCGAGAACAAGCTCGTAGAAGGTGTTCTTCTTCTGGGTGACCTTGCGGTAGCGGAGGATGTGGCAGTCGTGCTCGGTGTAGTCGTAGCCCACGAACCGCTGCTCGCCGGGGCGCAGCTCGGTCCAGTCGGTGCTCTCGGTCTGGGCGGCGTTGCGCGCGCGCTGCTTCTGCTTCTGCATCTCCTCGTCAAACTGCGCGGCGTCTACGGTGTAGCCGTTCTCGCGGCATATCAGCTCGGTGAGGTCGAGCGGGAAGCCGTAGGTGTCGAAGAGGCGGAACGCCTGGACGCCGTCGAGCTGCGTCTGGCCGTGGGCTTTCAGCTCGTCCATGGCCCCGGCCAGCAGGTTGATGCCCTTGTCGAGAGTGCGCAGGAAGGAGTCTTCCTCCTCCTTCATCACGCGGCCGATAAGCTCGCGCTGCGCCTCAAGCTCGGGATATGCCTTGCCCATCTCGTAGATGAACACGGGCAGGAGCTTGAACATGAACGCTTCCTTCTGGCCGAGGAAGGTGTAGGCGTAGCGCACGGCGCGGCGCAGGATGCGGCGGATGACGTATCCGGCCTTGGCGTTGCCCGGCAGCTGTCCGTCGGCGATGGAGAACGCCACGGCGCGCAGGTGGTCGGCCACGACGCGCATGGCCACGTCTGTCTGCTCGTCGCGCCCGTACTCCTTGCCCGAGAGGCGCGAGATCTCGCGTATTATGGGCTGGAAGATGTCGGTGTCGTAGTTGGAGTGCTTGCCCTGCAGGGCGCGCACGAGGCGCTCGAAGCCCATGCCGGTGTCTATCACGTTCATGGCCAGCTTCTCGAGCGAGCCGTCGGCCTTGCGGTTGAACTGCATGAACACGAGGTTCCATATCTCGATGACCTGCGGGTCGTCCTTGTTGACCAGCTCGCGGCCGGGCGTCTTGGCCTTCTCCTCGGGCGTGCGCGAGTCGAGGTGAATCTCGGAGCAGGGGCCGCAGGGGCCCGTGTCGCCCATCTCCCAGAAGTTGTCGTGCTTGCTGCCGTTGATGATGTGGTCGGCCGGCACGTGCTTCGCCCAGTAGGAGGCGGCCTCGTCGTCGCGGCCGAGCCCCTCTTCGGGCGAGCCCTCAAACACCGTCACGTAGAGGTCTTTGGGGTCGAGGCGGAGCACATCGACGAGGTATTCCCACGCCATGTCTATCGCGCCCTCCTTGAAGTAGTCGCCGAAGCTCCAGTTGCCCAGCATCTCGAACATGGTGTGGTGGTAGGTGTCGTGGCCCACTTCCTCCAGGTCGTTGTGCTTGCCGCTCACGCGCAGGCACTTCTGCGAGTCGGCGCGGCGGCGCGGCTCGGGGTCGCGCGTGCCCAGAATAATGTCTTTCCACTGGTTCATTCCGGCGTTGGTGAACATCAGTGTGGGGTCATCCTTTATCACCATGGGCGCCGACGGCACTATGGTGTGGCCCTTCGACTCGAAGAACTTCTTGAAAGAGTCGCGGATTTCGTTGGCTGTCATCATATTTTTACCTTAATATTATAATTTCCTTTAAAAGTGTTGCAAAGGTACTTTCTTTTCCGTACATTTGCAAATGTTTTATTCTCAGAATGACAAAAACAGGTGATTTTATGGCACTTAACCTTGACAAGAACTTGAAGCTGTACTACTCCATCAGCGAAGTGGCCAGGATGTTCGGCCTCAACGAGAGCACACTGCGCTACTGGGAGCAGGAATTCCCCTATCTGAAGCCCAAGACCAAGGGGCCGAGCAAGGTGAGGCAGTATTCCGAGAAGGACATCGAGCAGATACGCCTGATACACAACCTGGTGAAGGTGCGCGGCTTCAAGCTGGCCGCCGCGAAGAAAATCATCAGCAACAACCGCACCGGAGCCGACAAGACGGCCGAGGTGCTGGAGCGCCTCATGGCCATAAAGGACGAGCTGACGGCCATGAAGCGGCAGATTGACCTGCTTGTGTGACGACCGCTAACAAACCTTTCAACTGTTAATTTCGGCGCCATGAAGCCTCTGAAATTTCGCGAATTTGAAAATAAAACCGCCCCGGCCGCAAATACGCGAAATATGAGTGTGCAACCGTAACTTATTGGTCTTATTAGACTTATTTGCCCAATTGGTCTTATTGTGCAATAAAACCAGCCCCCGAAACCACCCTTTTCAGCCCCCAAAACGGCCTTTTCCGCCCCGCGAAAAGGGTCATATCGGCCTCCGATATGGCCTATATCGCAATGCAAAACGGCCCATATCGCAATGCAATACAGGCCGTTTTGCAAAACCGTCCGCTGTTTTTGGCGCAGCAAGGGGGCAAAAGCCGCCCGGAAATTTCTATTTCGGCGGAAATCGAAGTGTTAATTTTCAGGAGACAGGAGGCAGGAGGCGGGAGACAGACAACAGCCCCGCGGAAATTAAGAATGAAGAATTAAGAGTTAAGAAAGACAGCCACAAAAGCCATTTTCCTTAACTCTTAATTCTTCATTCTTAACTCCTCCCGTCCTGCTTCCGGCGCTCTTCGGCAAAGCGCAGCAGCTCCTCGAGCATGGCCATGCGGGGCATCTCGAAGCCCCGGCGGCGGGCCTCCTCTATCGGGCGCGTGTACAAATAATAGATTTCCATGGGGCGGCGGTAGTCGTAGTCGAGCTTCATGCTCGGCGCGTAGGGCGGCATGCGGCGGGTCATCTCCACCATCTTGTCGGCAAAGGCGCGGTCGGCGGCGGTCACGCCGCAGGCCGCAGCCGCCCCGCTCACCTCGTCCATGAGCGCGCTCACGAGCCTGGCGGCAGGTCCCGGGGCTATCAGCCTGTCGGTGGTGGCGTTGAGCGCCACCGACAGTCCGTTGAAGGGCATGTTCCACATGGCCTTCTTCCACCGCGCCTCGTCATAGTCCACCATGGCCGCACGGACGCCCGCCGCGCCGAAGTCGGCCATGAGCGCGTCGAGCAGGCGCGGCTCGCGGCACGAGTAGTTGCCAATGTTTATCGAGCCGTTGCTCGTGTGGCGCACGCGGCCCGGCTCCGTCTTGGCCGAGCAGATGAACGCCAGTCCGGCGGCAAGCTGCGCACCGGGCACGGCCGCCTCGACGTCGGCCTCGACGCCTATGCCGTTCTGGATGAGCAGCACGAGCGTGTGCGGCCCCGCCACGGGGGCGAGCAGCCCGGGCAGCAGGCGGTTGTTGGTGGTCTTCAGCCCCACCAGAACGATGTCGCACACGGGCATGTCGGCCGCGCTGCGGTAGACGTTCGGCCTGTCGATGGAGAACGGCCCGCGGAACGAGTCGATGTGAAGCCCGTGCTCAAGCACATAATCATAGTCACTGTGCAGCAGGAAGTGCACCTCTGAGCCGGCCCTGGCCAGCATCGCGCCATAATAACCTCCGATGGCGCCCGTACCGATAACTGCGTATCTCATGCTCTTTCACTGATTGGCGGCAGGCGCGGGCAGACCCGCGCCCTGCGGCGTATATTTATGCAAAGATAACAATTAATCCGCACTGACAGCCGTTTTGTCGAAATAAAAACGTAACTTTGCACGGTTTATTTCTATTCGCGATATTGTGAAACACGAAGAGCTCGGCCTTCTGGCCAACATACAATACCCCGACGACCTGCGGCGGCTGAAGGTGGAACAGCTGCCCGAAGTGTGCGAGGAGCTGCGCCGCGACATACTCGACGAGCTGTCGGTCAACCCCGGGCACCTGGCGTCGAGCCTCGGCGCGGTGGAGCTTACGGTGGCCCTGCACTACGTCTACGACACGCCCGAAGACAGGATCGTGTGGGACGTGGGGCACCAGGCCTACGGCCACAAGATCCTGACCGGGCGCCGCGAGGCCTTCTGCACCAACCGCAAGCTGCACGGCATCATGCCGTTCCCGTCGCCCCTGGAGAGCGACTACGACACCTTCGTATGCGGCCACGCCAGCAACTCCATCTCGGCGGCCCTCGGAATGTCGGTGGCCGAGAAGCGGCTGGCGGCGGCCAAAGGGCTGCCCCACGCCGAGGAGCGCCGCGTGGTGGCCGTCATCGGCGACGGAGCCATGAGCGGCGGACTGGCCTTCGAGGGGCTTAACAACGTGTCGTCGATGCCCAACGACATACTCATCGTGCTCAACGACAACAACATGAGCATCGACCGCAGCGTGGGCGGCATGAAGCAGTACCTCATAAAACTGCACACAAACGAGACATACAACGCCCTGAGATTCAAGCTCTCGCAGTGGCTCCGCTCACGGGGCTACCTCGAGGACGACCGCCGCAAGGGGCTCATCCGCCTGGGCAACGCGCTCAAGTCGGCCTTCACCCACCAGCAGAACATCTTCGAGGGGCTCGACATACGCTACTTCGGCCCCTTCGACGGCCACAACGTGGTGGAGCTGGTGCGCGTCATGAGGCAGCTCAAAGACATGAAAGGGCCCAAGCTGCTGCACCTGCACACCACCAAGGGCAAGGGCTACAAGCCCGCCGAGAAGGCCGCCACAATATGGCACGCGCCCGGGAAATTCGACGTGGACACAGGCGAGCGCATTGCCGACGACGACGACGGCAAGCCCGCAAAATACCAGGACGTGTTCGGCAACACGCTCCTCGAGCTGGCGCGGCGGAACCCGCGCATAGTGGGAGTGACGCCGGCCATGCCCACAGGCTGCTCGATGAGCATCATGATGGAGCAGATGCCCGACCGCGTGTTCGACGTGGGCATAGCCGAGGGCCACGCCGTCACCTTCTCCGGGGGCATGGCCAAGGAGGGGCTGCAGCCCTTCTGCAACATCTACAGCGCCTTCGCGCAGCGAGCCTACGACAACATCATCCACGACGTGGCCGTGCTGCGGCTGCCCGTCGTGCTCTGCCTTGACCGCGCCGGACTCGTGGGCGAGGACGGACCCACGCACCACGGGGCCTTCGACATGGCCGCCCTGCGCCCCATACCCAACCTCACCATCGCCTCGCCCATGGACGAGCACGAGCTGCGCCGCCTCATGTACACGGCACAGCTGCCCGGCAAGGGGCCGTTCGTGATACGCTATCCGCGCGGACGCGGCGCGCTCGCCGACTGGCGCTGCCCGCTGGAGGAAGTCAGGGTGGGCACCGGCCGCAGGCTGAAAGCGGGCCGCCACGTGGCCGTGCTGACCATCGGCCCCATAGGGAACGAGGCCGCACGGGCCATAGCCGAGGCCGAAAGCGAGCGCCCGGGGCTGAGCGTGGCGCACTACGACATGCGCTTCCTCAAGCCGCTCGACGAGGAGCTGCTCGCCGAGGTGGCCGCCAACTTCGGCAGAATAGTCACCGTGGAAGACGGCACACGCGCCGGAGGCATGGGCTCGGCAGTGCTCGAATGGATGGCCGACCACGGCTTCAGCCCGCGGCTGACGCGCCTCGGGCTGCCCGACAGGTTCGTGGAGCACGGCACAGTGCCCCAGCTCATGCGGATAACGGGCATCGACAAGGACAGCATAAAGGCCGCCATCGCGGACGCCGCGGCAGGCCAGGCAAACAACAACACAACAGAACCAGAAGCATGAAGATAGTTATCGCGGGCGCGGGCGCGGTGGGCACACACCTGGCGCGCCTCATGTCAAGAGACCATCAGGACTGCGTGCTGCTCGACGAAGACGCGGAAAGGCTCGACGGACTGGACAGCGAATACGACATAATGACCCTGCAAGGCTCGCCAACAAGCATTCACGACCTCAAAGAGGCGGGCGCGCAGGGGGCCGACCTGTTCGTGGCCGTCACACCCGACGAGAGCCGCAACATGACGTCGTGCATCATAGCCCACGCCATCGGCGCCCGAAAGACCGTGGCAAGGATTGACAACTACGAATACCTGGCGCCCAAACTGCAGCCGTTCTTCAGCCAGCTCGGCATCAGCTCGCTCATCTACCCCGAGGTGCTGGCGGCCATCGACATCAGCAACGGGCTGCAGATGAGCTGGGTGAGGCAGCGCTGGGACGTGCACGGCGGGGCGCTCGTGATGCTCGGCATAAAGCTCAGGGCAACCTGCCAGATTCTGAACCAGCCGCTCCGGGAGCTGTGCGGGCCCGACGACCCCTACCACATCGTGGCCATCAAGCGCGAGAACGAGACCATAATCCCCGGCGGAAACGACGAGCTGAGGCTCGGAGACCTGGCCTACTTCATGACAACCAAAGACTATATCCCCTACATCAGGAAGATAGTGGGCAAGGAACAGTATGCCGATGTGAAGAACGTCATCATCATGGGAGGCGGAAAGACATCGGTGAGGGCCGCGCTCACAGCCCCCAAGCACTTCAACATAAAAATCATCGAGACCGACGAGCAGCGCTGCCGCAGGCTCAACGAGCTGCTGGCAGACACGGACGTCATGGTGATACACGGCGACGGGCGCAACATAAACCTGCTCATGGAGGAGGGAATAAGGCACACGCAGGCATTCGTGGCGCTGACAAACAACGCAGAGACGAACATCCTGGCCTGCCTGACGGCCAAGAGGCTCGGCGTGCGGAAGACCATCGCGATGGTGGAGAACCTCGACTACGTTGACATGGCCGAGGAGCTTGACATCGGGACAATCATCAACAAGAAGACCATCGCGGCCAGCCACATCTACCAGATGATGCTCGACGCCAAGGTGAGCAACCTGCGCTCGCTGATGATGGTGGACGCCGACGTGGCCGAGTTCACCGCCGAGGAAGGCTCGCCGGTGACAAAGAAGCCTGTGAAGAGCCTCGGCCTGCCCTTCGGCGTGGCCATCGGCGGGCTGGTGCGCGACAACGTGGGCATGCTCGTCAACGGCAACTCGCAGATAGAGGCCGGCGACACGGTGATGGTGTTCTGCCACGAGCAGAAGATGAACAAGATGGAACGGTTCTTCAAGCAGTCGCAGCTATGGTGAACTTCGGCATCGTCTCAAAGATCATCGGGCAGCTCCTTTTCCTCGAAGGGGCCATGATGCTGGTGTGCCTCGTCATGGCAATGTGCTACAGCGAGGACGACGTGATGGCCTTCGCGCTGTCGATGGTCGTGACGGTATGCGGCGCGGTGGTGTTCAAATACTTCGGGCGCAACGCCGGAAACGAGCTGAACCGCCGCGAGGCCTACCTCGTGGTGGCGCTCATCTGGGTGATATTCTGCGCCTTCGGCATGCTGCCGCTGCTCATCAGCGGCTACGTGCCGAGCGTCAGCGACGCCTATTTCGAGACCATGTCGGGCTTCACCACCACCGGAGCCACCATCATAGACGATGTGGAATGCCTGCCGCACACCATTCTGTTCTGGCGGTCTCTGACCCACTGGATAGGCGGACTGGGCATCGTTTTCTTCACAATCGCCATCCTGCCCTCCATTGTCGGTGGAAGCGTCAAGGTGTTCGCGGCCGAGTCCACAGGCCCGATGAAGTCGAAGATGCACCCCCGACTGAGCACAGACGCGAAGTGGATATGGATGGTCTACATAGCCCTGACGTCCGCCTGCGCGCTGCTTTTCAACGTGGCCGGAATGGAACTGTTCGACAGCGTGTGCTACTCGATGTCGATAACAGGCACCGGCGGCTTCGCCACCCACAACAACAGCATCGCGCACTACGGCTCCGACGCCATCGAGTACATCGCCACGCTGTTCCAGTTTCTGGCCGGAATGAACTTCACGCTGATCTACGTCGTGCTCTTCAAGGGGCAGGTGTCAAAGCTGCTGAGGAACTCCGAGTTCAAGCTCTACTGCTGGGTGATAGCCGTTTCGACCGCAATCATCATGTACTTCCTTGTGGCCCGCGGCGGCTACGGCCTGGAGAAGGCGTTCAGATGCGCCCTGTTCCAGGTCGTCACGTTCATAACCACCACGGGGATGTTCAGCGACAACGCCGGCCTGTGGCCCCACTTCACGTGGATTGTGCTCGGCTTCTGCATGTTCATAGGCTCGTGCGCGGGGTCCACGAGCGGCGGCTTCAAGTGCATACGCGGCGTGATGATATTGAAAATCATCCGCAACGAGTTCCGGCAGATACTGCACCCCAACGCGGTTCTGCCCATAAAGATCAACGGGCAGAACGTCAGCACGGACAAGGTGCCGTCGCTTCTGGCTTTCTTCGTGTCCTACATACTGATCTGCCTGGTGGCCTCGATGGTGATAATCCTCTCGGGAGTGGACGACACAAACTCCATAACCATAGCCCTGAGCAGCATCAGCAACGTGGGGCCGGCGCTGGGCAGCACCATAGGCCCCACCATGTCGTGGAGCACTCTGCCCGACGGCGTGAAGTGGCTCTGCTCGCTCCTGATGCTCATCGGGCGTCTGGAGATAATGACAGTATTGGTTTTGTTCACGCGCAGCTTCTGGAAAGAGAGCTGACGCGGCACTTTATTTCATGCGATGGAAAAATTCTTCAAGTTCAATCCGCTGCTGAAGCAGACGATATGGGGCGGCGGGCGCATAGCGCCATTCAAGCATCTTGACACCGCGGCGGCCAACATCGGCGAGAGCTGGGAGCTGTCGGGCGTGGCGGGAAGCGAGACGACAGTGGCCGGAGGCCCCTGCGGCGGCATGACGACAAACAGCCTTGTGGCCGAGTTCGGCGCCGAGCTGCTGGGCCGTGACAACCACCTGCGCTTCGGCGGCGAGTTCCCGCTGCTTGTGAAGTTCATCGACGCGGCCGGCGACCTGTCCGTGCAGGTGCATCCCGACGACGACACCGCCAGGCGCCAGGGGCGCGGGCGCGGCAAGTCGGAGATGTGGTACGTGATGGACTCGGCGCCGCACGCAAAGATGATGATCGGCCTGAAGCGGCGCATCACGCCCGAGGAGTACAGGCGGCTCGTGGCCGACGACACCATCTGCGAGGCCATCAACGTGTATGATGTGAAAGAGGGCGACTGCTTCTACATTCCCGCCGGACGGATACACAGCATCGGGGCGGGATGCTTCCTGACCGAGATACAGCAGACGAGCGACGTGACCTACCGCATCTACGACTTCAAGCGGCGCGACAAGAACGGCAACCTGCGCCAGCTGCACACCGAGGAAGCCGCCGAGGCGATAGACTTCAGCGCCCACGACGACTACCGCACGCTCTACACTCCGGCACGCAACCGCGGCGTGGAGCTTGTGGACTGCCCGCACTTCAACACCGCCGTCTACGACCTTGACGAGCCGATGACGCTCGACTACAGCGGCCTTGACAGCTTTGTGATACTGATATGTGTGAAGGGGAAGGGCACCATAACCTTCGACGACGGCTCGCAGACGAGCCTCGACGCGGGCGAGACGGTGCTGCTGCCGGCCGCCACGGGGGCGCTGGCCGTGCGGGGCGTGGTGACGTTTCTCGAGACCTACATAGGCTGAGAGCCGCCGGCGCCGGGCCCGCCGCCGCACATTTCGAGATAGCGGGCCACGTCGTCCTGCAGCCGCCGGAACTGCGGGCAGTTCATGTAGCCCGTGCTTTTCTTCAGCATCGAGACAATGCTCTCGATGCTGTTTTCGTAGCAAGTCATCTCGTTGCGCATCTGCGTGTTGTGCACCGAGGTGCGCGAGATCTCGCTCTCGCGCTCCATCCTGAGCCTGTTGCACACCTTGTTCACCACCGGCACGACCACCGAGTCGAACAGATGGTGCCCCTGCATATAGAGATACGTTGTCTGCGGCGTGACGCCGAGGCGCTCCAGCTCCTCCGCCATTTT
>CALUGW010000013.1 GCA_944320305.1 uncultured Prevotella sp.
GACGAACGATATTTCAAACTGAGGCTATATGCTCTACATGATTCTCGTATCACTCTAAATGTCGGATGAACCATTTTTTAGTCTTTAATTTTTACCTTTTAATTCACTCACGGCAACCTCTGTGGGCCTTTTTTCTGGTCCTTCCGAAATTTGGAGTGATGGATATTGAGTGTTGTATAATAAGTCATGCGATATAGGCATAACAATCTGTTTCTTAGCTGATTTTTATGTCTCTATGCGTTAAAATACTATTGCCTCTTTCGTGATGATAGATTATAATTTTTGGATATGGGGTATGTTGTCTATCAGTAATATACAGAATCAAACAAATTCCATATTCGCTGATATTCACGCATATAGAGTCATCACTCCAAATTTCGGATGAACCTTTTTTCTTCATTCTTAACCCTTAATTCTTAACTCTTTTGCGTCGGCATCCCCCATTTCCGCCACCGGCACAGCCAATGCGGAAACGCTGCCAGAACACTATATAATATAAGGTATTAACGAACAAAAATCTCGTTTATTGCACTAAAAGCAACAAGTTTTGTAGGATTTTCCTCCAAAAAAGTATTTTATATCTTGTTTTGTTTGGCAGATTCGAAATAAATGCCTACTTTTGCATCAAATAGCGTGAACAAGTATATTGTTTAAGTAATTAGTATAGGTATGAAAAAGTTATTGATCATGCTGGCATTCGCCGGCGTTTCTGTTGCCGGAATGGCACAGGAAAACGAGTCCGCTGCGCCTGAACTGAAGCACAGCGTCGCCACAAACTCCTTCTGGAGCAACTGGTTCGTGCAGGCTAACCTGGCCGGATCAGCTTTCTATAGCAACCAGGAGATGGGCTACGGCTTCTCAAAGAGTCCTTTCAAGGGCTTCCGCAACAACCTCGGTTTCTCCGTTGCCGTAGGTAAGTGGTTCACTCCGGGCATCGGTCTGCGCACCAAGTTCCAGGGCGTCTGGGGCCGCAGCATCATCAGCGAGAACAAGTCTGACAACGCAAGCAAGTACTGGACTCTGAACGAGCAGGTGCTCTTCAACCTGAGCAACATGATTTGCGGCTACAACCCCAACCGCGTTTGGAACCTCATCCCCTATGCCGGTGCAGGTATCGGACGCAACATGAGCTATGACCGCTACGCCATGGACCTCAACGTCGGTATCCTCAACACATTCCGTCTGAACGAGAAGTTCGCCATCAACCTCGACCTCTCTTACCAGACATTCGAGGGCGACTTCGACGGATTCGAGCAGAACGGTCCGACAGCCAAGGGCTGGCCTAAGTCTAAGGACAACATCTTCAGCGTTGAAGTTGGTGTCACCTACAACATCGGCAAGTCCACATGGGAGAAGACTCCTGACGTAGAGGCTCTCAAGGCTCTGTCTCAGGGACAGATCGACGCTCTCAACGCACAGCTTGCTGACGCACAGTCTGAGAACGCCAAGCTGAAGGATATGCTGGCCAACCAGAAGCCCGCCGAGACCAAGGTTGTCAAGGAAGTGGTTGCCGCTCCGGTATCTGTATTCTTCAACATCGGCAAGTCTAAGATCGCTTCTCGCAAGGATTTGCAGAACGTTCAGGATCTCGTAGAGGTTGCAAAGGCCAACAACTCTAAGATTGTCGTTACAGGTTATGCTGACAGCAAGACCGGCAGCGCAAACTGGAACCAGAAGCTGAGCCAGAAGCGTGCCGAGACCGTGGCTGACGAGATTGTGAAGATGGGCGTTAACCGCGACAACATCGAGGTTGTTGCAGCCGGCGGCGTTGACACTCTGTCACCCGTATCTTACAACCGTCGCGCTACTGTGGCCATCAAATAAGCCCACAGACAGGCATTGAAAAAAATCTGAGAAAAGGCCGGTGGAGACTTCCGCCGGCCTTTCTCTGTTTCTCCACGCCGCAACGCCGGCCTCCGGAAGCAAGCATGAAAAATAAGATAGAGGATTTTCTCGGGCGCATCCTGCCCGCGCTGATATTCATCCTGCTGACGCCGCTCTCTGTCCTTTATTCGTCAGCGGAAGCCCTGCTGCGCCGCATCAGGAAGGCCCTGCGGCGGTGAAACAGCGCGCCGCGGCCGCCCCGTTCCGCAGAATCATCGCGCACGCCACCCTCACGGCGGTGCCGGGCTGCAAACAACACGCCCCGGCAAAATGCTGATATTCACAAATAAATTTTGGAGAAGTGGCGGAATTGTGCTAACTTTGCGAGACCAATAACCACAACAGACTGAAACAAAGCAACCAGACAGCATAAAAAGAATTATGGACATAACAGAAAGATTCCTGAACTACACAAAATTCGACACGCAGTCGGCCGAAGACAGCCAGAGCGTGCCGAGCACGGCAAAACAGCTGGCCTTCGCCGAGTTTCTGGTGAAGGAGCTGAAAGACGAGGGGCTTGAGGACGTGGAGATGGACGCCAACGGCTATATCTACGCCACGCTGAAGTCAAACATGAAGGGCAGCGTGCCCACCATCGGCTTCATCAGCCACTACGACACCAGCCCCGACTGCAGCGGCGCCAACATCAGGGCACGCATCGTCAAAGGCTACGACGGCGGCGACATCGTCCTCTCGGAGGGCATCGTCTCCTCGCCGGCAAAGTTCCCAGAGCTGCTCGCCCACGTCGGCGAAGACCTCATCGTGACCGACGGCCACACGCTGCTGGGCGCCGACGACAAGGCCGGCATAGCCGAGATCGTGCAGGCCATGTGCTATCTGCGCGACCACAAGGAGATTAAGCACGGCGACATCCGCGTGGCGTTCAACCCCGACGAGGAGATAGGCATGGGCGCCCACCACTTCGACGTCGGGAAGTTCGGCTGCGAATGGGCCTACACCATGGACGGCGGCGACCTGGGCGAGCTGGAGTTTGAGAACTTCAACGCCGCCGGGGCCAAGGTGACAATCAAGGGAGTGAGCGTGCATCCGGGCTACGCCAAGGGCAAGATGGTGAACGCAAACCGGCTGGCGGCAGAGTTCGCCGCCATGATTCCGGCCGGCGAGACGCCCGAGGCCACCGAGGGCTACCAGGGCTTCTACCATCTGACGGGCATCGCCGCCAACATTGAGGAGGCCACGCTGTCGTACATCATCCGCGACCACGACCGCAAGAAGTTCGAAGACCGCAAGGACTTCATCGCCGAGTGCGCCGCCAGGCTGAACGAGAAGTACGGCGAGGGCACCTGCACCGCCGAGGTGAAAGACCAGTACTACAACATGAAGGAGAAGATAGACCCCAACATGCACGTGATAGACCTGGTGCTGAAAGCCATGCAGGAGTGCGGCATCCCGCCCCGCGTGCAGCCCATCCGCGGCGGCACCGACGGCGCCCAGCTCAGCTTCAAGGGCCTGCCCTGCCCCAACATCTTCGCCGGCGGAGTGAACTTCCACGGCCCTTACGAGTTCGTAAGCGTACAGGTGATGGAGAAGGCCATGGACGTGATCATAAAGATATGCCAGCTCACGGCCGGATATAACGACTGAGCATGAGACAGACAAGGCGGGCGGAATGGCCATTTCTCCATTCCGCCCGCCTTGTTGCATCCGTGCCTGCATTCCGCCCGCCCGCGCCGCAGCGCCGCAGCACAGCTCCGCCAGACATCACCCCTCGCCCGACACCAGGCTGTCGAGCGCCGCCTCCTCGCCGACCACCCACACCACGTCGCCCGCCTCGAACTTTCTGGCCGGATCGGGCTGCGAGAGGTTCTCCATTCCCTCCTCGATGCCCACCACCAGACAGCCGTACTTGTCGCGGATGCCGCTCTCGAGCAGCGTCTTGCCGCAGAGCCTGCCGCCCTTGGCTATGACGATCTGCCGCAGCATGGTCTCGCGCTTCTCCAGGTCGGCGTCGCCGCCGAACACCTCGTCCCTCATGGCCGAGGCCACGGCCGACAGCTGGCTGTCGCTGCCGATCATCTGCAGGCGGTCGCCCGGAAAGATTATCGAGTTGCCGTCGGGTATGTTCAGCCGCCTGCTGGCCCGCAGAATGCTGCTCACGTGCACGCCAAAGCGGGTGCGCAGCTCAAGCTCGCGCAGCGTCTTGCCGGCCCAGCGCGAGTCCTGCGGCACGTCGAAGTCGGACATGTGGACATCGCGGTCGAGCAGATGACCCTCATAGAGCGGCCGCTTGCGCCCCATCACCTGCGCCTCGATGTCGCGCGAGCGCAGGTTCTGCATGAACACGCGCTCCATGCGTATGGAGCTGTTCTTCAGCCCCCGCGACAGAATCATGAGCACCACAAGAGCCACGGCTATGGTTATCATCAGCGCGTTTGTGAAGCGGCTGAGATAGTTGCACACATAGAAGATGAAGCCGCAGGCCACGGCCACACGCACCAGCACGGTGAAGACAAGCGGCAGGTGGTTCACGTTGCTCTCGGCCCACAGCGCCTTGAACTCGCGGCTGTGGTTCTTCTTCATCACCATGGCGCGCAGAAACGGCGACATGGCCAGCACCGTGAGCAGCCCGCAGATGAGGTTGGCCGTCCAGTGCCAGCCCGCAAGCAGATGGCGGACGAACGGCAGGAAGAACGTGAACATCACGAAAATGACGGCCACGGACAGTATGGAGTAAACAAGCGTGTTGGCCCCCATCTGCAGGAGCAGGCTCTTCCACTTGCTCCGGGCTGCCGACGCGGCCGGACGGCCCAGCGTTATGCCGTTGAGGGCGGCTATGGCCTGCTGCGGCAGGCGGTGCTCCAGCATGCTGTAGCACGGCGTGGCGAAGCGTATCATGTAGGGCGTGAGGAATGTGGTTATCACCGAGACGGCCACCACCACAGGATAAAGAAAATCGCCTATAACGCCGAGCGACAGGCCGAGCGAGGCTATGATGAAGGCGAACTCGCCGATCTGGGCCATCGAGAAGCCGCAGCGCATGGCCGTCTTGAGCGTCTGGCCGCCGAGCATATAGCCGAAAGAGCCGAACACGGCCTGCCCCACCAGAATGGTGAGCACAAGCGCCACAATGGGCACGGCATACTCGCCAATGACCGCCGGCTCCACAAGCATGCCCACGGAGACGAAGAAAATGGCTCCGAAAAGATTCTTCACCGGCTCAACCACCTTTATTATCTTCTCCGCCTCCACCGTCTCGGCCAGAATGCTGCCCATGACGAAGGCGCCGAAGGCGCTGCTGAACCCCACCTTTGTGGACACCACCGCCATGAGGAAACACAGGCCGAGAGCCACCACAAGCAGCGTCTCGTCGTTCATCAGGGAACGCACGCGGCGCAGAAGCATGGGCACAAGGAATATGCCCACAACAAACCAAAGGACAAGAAAGAACAGTATGCGCATGATGATCTCGACCATCTGCGCCCCGTCGGGATTGGCGCCGTGGGCCAGGGCCGAGAGCATCACCATCATGACAATGGCCAGCACATCCTCAAGGATGAGCACGCTCATCACCAGCCCGGCAAACCGCTGCTGGCGGAGGCCCATGTCGTCGAACGCCTTATAAATAATGGTGGTGGAGCTCATGGCAAGCATTCCGCCCAGAAAGAGGCAGTCCATGTGGCTCCAGCCGAACAGCTTGCCCACCGCCATGCCGGACACCATCATGCAGAAAATGATGGTGCAGGCGGCAATGACCGGCGCGAAGCCCATCTTCAGAATCTTCTTGAACGAGAAGTCAAGACCGAGCGAGAACAGCAGGAACACCACGCCGATGTCGGCCCAGGTCTGCACGTTGGCCCTGTCTACAACCGAAATGGTATATGGAAACTGCGGGCTGACCATGAATCCGGCCATGATGTAGCCCAGAACGAGCGGCTGGCGCAGCCGCTTGAAAATCAACGTGACGACACCCGCGACAACGAGTATCAGTGCAAGGTCCTTGATAAGAGCCGGTAACTCTGCCATAAGTCAAGTGCGTTTTAACAAGAACGGCCATAGACCCCAAGCCTCAATACCACTGCACGGCATTGCTGTAGCTGCTGCGCTTGTCGTACTTGAGCACATCGGTCAGTGTGGCGGCGTTGCAGCGGAAAGAGAAGTTATAGCTGGTGTAAGGCGAAAGCACCACCGAGCACGACATATTGAAGCAATGGAGGTCGCGGCTGAGCGAGGCCGTGGTCATTGAGATTTCATGGTTCTCGAAGTCATATCCCGAAGAGAAGCTGATGTTCCAGCCGTCGCTCAGGCGGATGTTGCCGCTGAAGTTGAGCGTCTGGCTGAAGGCGTAGGGATAGCGCATCTTGTCGTAATCGAAGTTGCCGCCCACATCCTCGCGCATGGATATGCCGTAGCCGAAGCTGAGCGACCACGGCAGACTGAACTTCATGTAGCCGTCCTCGTCGGTCTCGGCCTTGCCTGCGTTCTCCTTCTTGGCTCCGCGCTGCCCCTCCTGCAGGGTCTTGTCCTCGTTGGTGTCGGGGTCAAAATAGTCTTCGTCTTCATCGTCGCGCCTGTCATCCTTGTCGTCTTTCTTCACCTTCTCGCCCTTGAGCCACTTGAAGAAGTTCATCACTTTCTTGTTGTCGAGGGTGTATGAAATGTTCTGCGACATGCCCTGGAAACGTCCGAACTTGCCCTGGCTGTAGCGGGTGACACGGTCGCTGACGCGCGGATTGCCGTTCTCGTCAAGCTCGTATGCATATGTGGCGAACGTGGCGTTGAGGTTGAACGTGTAGTTCTTGGTGAGCTTCAGGCGCAATCGGGTCTGCAGGTCGCTCCACGGCCTGATGTCGGTGGCGAAGTTGTACGACATGCTCGCGCCCAGCTCGTCGATGATGCTTATCTTCTTGGTCGAGTCGTTGTCCGTGCGCACTTTCATCTCTATGTTGTTCGAGATGTCGAACGCCACACTTCCGGTCTTGCCACGGCCCGGAACGCCGAAGAGTCCGTTGGAGTAAGGCGAGTATTCCACGAGCGACACGTTGCCCTCGGCGTCGGTCTTCTGGTAAGTCTCGTAGTAGCCGTAGCGGTCGGCGCTGAAGTCGGGAGCGTAGTTGAAGCTCACCTGCGGCGTGAACACGTGGCGTATGGCCACGATCTTGTCGCCGAAGAGCTTCTTCCATGGCACATACATTCCGTAGAGCTTGGTGGAGGCCGACACGCTGAGACGCCAGTTGTAGATGTTGTAGAATCCGTCGATGGTATCGGTGACCTCGCGCTGCGCTCCCTCGTCCCACGAGCGCATCACCTTGTTGGTGTACATCCTGTCTGTAAAGGTGAACGAGGGGTTGATGTTCAGATAGTCGAAGAGCGTGAAGTTGGCGCTTATCGGAATGCTGTGCTGCATACCGTTGCGCCAGTCGCGCGTCAGGCTGGAGTGCAGCAGGCGGTCTTCCTTGGTCGTAATGGAGTTGCTGAGCTGGCCGGTGTAGCTGAGCGATATTTTCTCATACCACCGCTCCTTGCCGGCCATCTTCTTGCGCTTGAAAGGATATATGCGGCTCAGCGAGATGTTGACATCAGGCAGCGTGAGGGCAATGGTGGAGTCCTGCATACGCTGGTTGAGGTTCATGGTGGTGCTGATGGTCAGGCCGAGGTTCGAGAACGTGTTTGTCATGCTGACAGACGATGTGCGCGTGCTCTGCGTGAAGCTCTGCGGGTTGTACATGCTCGTCAGGTTGTTGCGCTCGTAGCTGCTCGTGGCAAAGTTTACACTGGCCGAAAGCGTGCGGAACGGGTTGGCCTTGGCGTCCTGACGGTGGCTCCACTGAATCTTGAAACTGGTCTGCTTGGAGTAGTCGGGCATGTTCTTCTCGCCCTCCACCGTGTTCTGGAAGCTGGCGTAGAAGCTGCCGCTGTAACGGTAACGCTTGCGGTAGTTCGACGCGGCCGACAGGCCCCACGAGCCCTTGGTGTAAATCTCGCCAAGCAGCTTGAGGTCCATCTTGTCGCTGATGGCGAAATAATATCCGCCGTCGCGCAGATAGAAGCCGCGCGAAGTCTCGTCGCCGTATGTCGGCATGATGAATCCGCTGGAATAACTCTTGGTAAACGGGAAGAAGCCGTAGGGGATGGCCAGCGGCAGGGGCACGTCGGCGATCACGAGATAGGCCGGGCCGAAGATTACCTCCTTGCCAGGGCGCACCTTTGCCCTCGACAAAGCTATGTAGAAGTCAGGGTGAGGCTGGTCGCAGGTAGTGTAGCGCCCGTGCTGTAGATAAAGCTCGCCGGTGGCGCTGCGCTTGGAGAGCTTGCTGGTCAGGAAGCCGTCCTGCTGGGCGGTGTAAACCTCGCTGATAAGTCCTTTCTTGGTCTTGAAGTTAAAGGCCATGGTGTCGCTCTCGTAAGTGTCGCTGCCCATGACGAACACCGGCGTGCCGAACATCTTGCCTGTAGAGTCCTGCGAGCCGGTGGCATGGACAAGACTGCTGTCCATCGACATATAGATCTTGTCGCTGGTAAGGTCCATGTTCTCATAAGTGACATGAGAGTCGCCGAAAAGATAAGCCAAACCCGTGGAACCTTCGTATATGAGAGAGTCCTCGGCCGAATAGACCACAGGCGCGTCAATACCGTTTTTCTTCTGACGGTTCATGCTGTCGAGCGCCAGCGAATCGTCAATCGCCTTGTTGTGCCGGTATATGGCCAGCTGGAGCGAGTCCATCTTCGTGGTGTCGGGTCCCTGCGGCTTTGCGGCAGCCTCAAGCGAAGACGGCATCTCGTACAGCAGCCTCAGCTGAGCCGCCAGCGCCGCCGTGTCGGCAAGCATGGCGGGAGCGACCGGACGTAGAGACAGTGAGTCGCTTTCATAACGGCCCGAATCGGCAGGCACGGCACCGCCCGCCCATCTTGAAAAAGGGGCATAAGGCACTCCCGCCATCACGAACATGAAAGCGAACAGCATCAAAAATATCAATGCTTTTTTTCTCACGGCTGCAAAATTACTTATAAAATGGCGAATCCGTGTAACCTTTCAGATATTTAACTTAAAACGTGTGATAAAAGCCAAGGATTCCAAATTCCCGAATGTCACAATACCACCAATTCATAATCCCACTGAGTACTTAAGTAACAATATCAACAGATTTGTTCCACCCTATCTGGCCTGTCATCCATGCCGGATTTCACACAAAGCCTCGCCAAACGACAGACTAAGAAACAGGACATCAGCAAATTGCATTCATATGTGTGCGCCTGATAGGACTCGAACCTACACGACCGAAGTCACCAGATCCTAAGTCTGGCGCGTCTGCCAATTTCGCCACAAGCGCTTGATTTGCCCTGCAAAGTTAAACAAAATCCGACTCTTTGCCAAATAAAACCTTGTATTTATTCGGAAAGCCTTCGGAAAACCGAGTGATGTTGAAAGCTCTTTAACACTGGTCATCGGCTGAGCAGGGCGCGGGCGAACTCGATAATGGTGTCGCGCCCGCGGGCAAAGTCCTCGTCGGTGAGTGAAACGCTGTGGTCCGGCTCGATGCCGAATTCTGTCGTCTGGCCGTCGCGGTCGTACATCGGGCAGGCCGAGAAGCGCACGATCCAGCCGTTGGGCAGCGAGCCGCTGAACGGCATTCCCGCCCCGCCGCCGGTGCGGTCACCCACTATTGTCGCGCATGGAAGAGCCTTCATATACTTCACAAACTCGTTGGCTGCGCTGTACACGCTGCGGTTGGTGAGCACGCAGACCTTTTTCTGCCACCTCATACCGGCCGACGGTTGCAGCCACTGCTCCTCCATGTCTGAGAAATCTGAATGCCCCGGCCCTGTCTTGTGCTGCATATAGCCCACGAGCACAGGCTCGTTGGTGAAGCGGGCGGCTATGCGCTCGGCGTAAGTGAGGTTGCCGCCGCTGTTGTTCCTCACGTCGATTATCAGCCCCCGGCAGAGCATCAGACGGTTGATTATCTCGTCAAGATTGCCGTCGCCAACGGCCTCGCTGAAGCTCTCGTAGTAAACGTAGCCTATGTTGTCGTCGAGAATGGTGTACTTCATGCCTGCCGCAATCTTGTAGTCAGTGTCCAGATAGCGGCGTAGCAGCGAGTCGCTGAAGTTGGCCGGATAGTCCTCGTGCCAGCTCCAGTAGCGCGAGAAGTCGGCGGCACGCGCCAGGTTGACGTGGCCGTCGCGCAGTTCGGCCAGCATGTCGCCCATAACCTCGAACAGCTGGTCGGAGGTCATGCGGTCGCTTATGCGCACGCGGTATTTGTCGTGCACGGCGTTCCAGTCCAGCCCATACTCCTGCTTCTTGTAGTCGAAGAAGCAATAGCGCTCGTCCATTATTTTCCACAGAGCCTCGAAGTTGCCCTGCGGGGTGTTGTCAAATTCCTCCTCGTCAACACAAGAAACCGTTGCAAGAGCTAAAACGAGCGCCGCCATCATTTGGAAAAATCGTCTCATGGCCTGTATCTTATTGTTTTGAACCGCTTGACGAATCCGATCATGAAGCGGTGCGCGTATATGTGCGACTTGAGATTGTTGACGCTGGCCTGCTGCCAGTCGCCCAGATAGCCCACGCGGAGCGTCAGCCGGCGGCTGATGTTCACCTCGGCCATTATCTGCTGGCGCAGCGACGGCGCGCTGACGAACGTCGTCGGCACGATGTTGTGGTCATAGTCGCCGCGCGAGAATATCTCGTAGTACGACTGCCCGTAGTTGGGGCTGAACATCACTCCCGCCAGCGGCAGCTGCACCTCGTAGCGCACGGCGGCCCTCCTGCGCCCGATTCTGAATCTGTAAGCCGCCGCGGCCGCAGGCATCACGTTCAGGCTCAGCCTGGCCTGGGCGGGGTTGTTGCCGTTGGAGGTGTTGTAGATGAAGCCTATGTTGGCGTTGACCATGCCGCCGGCCTGCAGGCTCAGCGCGCCCGAGAGCAGTTCCCAGCCGCGCAGCCGCCCCCAGTAGAAGCTGTACTGCCCGGCCAGCTGGCCCACCATGTCAGCGCGGTCGCGCGTAGACGCCATGTCGGCCTGGTGCTGCATGGCCGTCATCCATCGGCGGCCCGGCTTGCGCCGCTCCACGGCGGCAAGGAATGTGAAGCCCGGCCCGGCGAAATGCTCCTGCGACAGATATGTGTCGAGCACCCGCGAGCGGCCCGCCCCCACCATGTATGCGGCCGTGGTGACGCGCCCGGAGTCCGTCGGGTCGGTCTCCTGCGCCCCGGCCGGCATGGCCAGAGCCAGCGCCATAATGGCCGCGCTACATATCCTCATCGTTGAAAAGGCTTAGTTGTCCTGTGATTTCGTCTATCACCTGCTGCTGCGTCTTGCCCGCGTCGGGGTCCAGGTTCTCCTCCGCCGGGGCGTCTTCCGGCGCGGCCTCCTCAGGCTCCGCCTCCGGCTCGGGGAACCGCAGCGGCTCCAGCTCCTCAATCTTGTCCACCTGCCATGTTGTTATGCGCTTGCCCTTGGCCTTGAAGCCCTTCACGGCGATGAACTGCTCCGCGTCAATCTCCATCGGCGGGCGGGCGGCGTCGCCGCCGCCGAATGTCACCAGCACGCGCGGATAGGTCTGGTCCGTGAGCAGCACCTGGCGGCTGTGCGGGTTGTCGCCCAGATAGTTCTGCTTGCGCTTGGAGGCCTCCAGACAGAAACGCTTCATGTAGGGATAGCCGTTGTTGTCGGCGTCGTAGAGCACGGCGGTCCACACCTTGTGCTCGTCATACTTCTCTATGCGGGCTATGTTTGTCTCGTAGTGGTTGTTTGTGTCGAAGTTGGTGGTGTAGTACTCTCCGCCGTCGAGAATCACGAGTATGGAGTCGCCGTCGAAGAACTCGCCCAGCAGCCGTCCGTGCTCGTCGTAGTTCAGGCGGTTCACGTCGGGGTCATACCACACCTTGCGCCCGCCGAGCGTGGAGCGCCCGTGGCTCTTCAGGCCTATGCGGTGCACGGCCTTGCGCGTCAGGATGTTGCCCTGCGCCGTGCGCCCCTTGATGGCCATCTTCGAGAAGTCGCGGTCGAAGAATATGCTGGCCGGCCTCTTCGACTCCGTAGGCTCCAGCGTCACCTTGATCACCTCGGCCTCGCCGTTGGGGTTGGCCGTGAAGTAGACCACCTTCGAGCCGGGCGTGCCCTTGGTCAGGTCGTAGTCGCGGTCGCGCGTCACCGACGTCACGTTGAAGCGCTTCATGTAGTAAGCCCCGTTGCGCCCGTCGCGGTAGACCACATTATATATTGTGCGCTTGTCGTTGCGCTTGAACACGCCCACGTGCAGTATGTTCTTGCCCACGAAAATCTTGTCGGCCACTCGTATCACCTTGTATTTTCCGTCCTTGTAGAACACGATGATGTCGTCGATGTCGGAGCAGTTGCACACAAACTCGTCCTTCTTCAGCCCCGTGCCGATGAACCCCTCCTGGCGGTTGATGTACAGCTTCTCGTTGGCCTCGACCACCTTCGACGCCTCGATGGTGTCGAAGTTGCGTATCTCGGTGAGCCTGGGGTGGTCCTTGCCATACTTCTCCTTGAGGAACATAAACCAGTTTGCCGTCACCTCCACGAGGTTGTCCAGGTCTCGGTTTATGCGGTCCACCTCGGCCTTCAGGCGGGCCATCAGCTCGTCGGCCTTCTCCTTGTTGAACTTCAGTATGCGCTGCATCTTTATCTCGAGCAGCTTCAGTATGTCGTCGCGCGTCACCTCGCGCACCATCTGCGGATAGAACGGCGTGAGCCTCCTGTCGATATGCTCGCACACGGCGTCCACGTTGGGCGCCTCCTCGAAGCGCTTGTCCTTGTAGATGCGCTCCTCGATGAATATCTTCTCCAGCGAGCAGAAGTGCAGCTGCTCCAGCAGCTCGCCACGGCGTATCTCCAGCTCGCGGCGTATCAGGTCCTTGGTGCCGTCCACCGAGCTGCGCAGCACGTCGCTCACGGTGAGGAACTGCGGCTTGTCGTCGGCGATGACGCAGCAGTTGGGCGATATGCTCACCTCGCAGTCGGAGAAGGCGTAGAGGGCGTCGAGCGTCTTGTCCGACGACACCCCAGGCGCCAGGTGCACCAGTATCTCCACCTCGGCCGCCGTGTTGTCGTCCACCTTGCGGGCCTTGATCTTGCCCTTCTCGATGGCCTTCAGTATCGAGTCGATGAGCGTGGTGGTGGTCTTGCCGTATGGTATCTCGCGTATCACCAGCGTCTTGTTGTCCAGCTTCTCAATCCTGGCGCGCACCTTGAGCTGTCCGCCGCGCTGCCCGTCGTTATACTTGCCCACGTCTATGCTGCCGCCCGTGGGGAAGTCGGGATAGAGCCTGAACTCCTCGCCGTGCAGATAGCTCACCGCCGCGTCGCACAGCTCGCAGAAGTTGTGCGGCAGGATCTTGGAGCTGAGACCCACGGCAATGCCCTCGGCGCCCTGCGCCAGCAGCAGCGGGAACTTCACCGGCAGCGTTATCGGCTCGCGGTTGCGGCCGTCGTAGCTCAGCTGCCAGTCTGTGGTCTTGGGGTTGAACACGGTGTCGAGCGCGAACTTCGACAGCCGCGCCTCTATGTAGCGCGGCGCGGCGGCCCGGTCGCCGGTCAGGATGTTGCCCCAGTTACCCTGCGTGTCGATGAGCAGGTTCTTCTGCCCCAGCTGCACCAGGGCGTCGCCTATCGAGGCGTCGCCGTGGGGGTGGAACTGCATGGTGTGGCCCACGATGTTGGCCACCTTGTTGTAGCGCCCGTCGTCCATGCGCTTCATCGAGTGCAGTATGCGCCGCTGCACCGGCTTCAGACCGTCCTCGATGTGGGGCACGGCGCGCTCCAGAATCACGTAGGAGGCATAGTCCAGAAACCAGTTCTGGTACATTCCGCTCAGATGGTGCACCGCCGAGGCGTCGAATCTGTCCACCGGCTTGTAGTCAGAGTGCGCCACGGTCTCCTCGCCGCCGTCGCCGTCAGCGGCGGCAATGTCGCCCTCAGCGCCGCCGGGGGCAGCGGCGCCACCGTCCGCGCCCACATCCGGCGTGCCGGCGGGCGCGTTTTCCGTTGGGTCCTGCATCAAAGTCTCCTGGCTGTCGTTATCTCTTGTCTCGTCACTCATATAGAATGTTATTGTCGCAAATTTGCCTCAAAGTTACTTATTTTTTCTGACTTCAGCAAGTTTTGCGGCCAAAACGCGGCCCCACACGCCTGCGGCGGCAGACCCAGACTGTGCCTTTGCGCAAAAGAGACTCACCAACATGACACTTCTGAAACATAATTCTTCTGAAGAACGCTTGCCTCACAGAGAGTCAACCGTATAGCCTCAACAGGATTCCGCACGCAGACCAATTTCGGCACCGCGTCCAAATTGCTGACAACAACAAGGCAATATCCGTCTTTATATTCGCGTGCCCGGTCGTATTCGTTTTGCGTCAGGCGTATGCTTCCGCTTTTCCCCCTCACGCCTTTAATCTCTGCCAGAAAATATTCATCCTGATTCGCCAGCTGGAAATCGTAGCCGTCGCCCCACAGTCTGGCGTCCTCTAACATCGCGTCTGCAAACAACGGTATCTGCCGGTAATTGTTTATGAAATAGAGTTCGGCCGCCATGCCGGTTTCCTGCATTTGCTTGAATTTAGATTTGACAGCCGGCGAAAGCCTGTTTTCCGTGAGATGTACGCCTGGGCAGGCGACTTCTATAAGCTGCTTGGTTATATCCGCAAAGCCTCTAACATCTTCACTGCCGAACAGGCTGTCTATAAACAACTTTATATGCTTCCTCTGGTTGCGCTGATACCATCCGCGCCGCCCGTTGTCAAAATAAGGGTCGAAGCTGTCCTGCCTGTTCGACACTGCCTTGACAGACTTGGCAAGCCCCAGCTTCACAACATATCCGTAAAAAGCAGATTTAGTATTACAACCGAACTCCCGCGCGAAACCAATATCGAATTTTGCCAGTCCGTAACCTATCAGGTTCATTATCTCCGACTGTTTTTCCGTCTCCTTTTCCATGTTCACTGCTGGTCTTGATTAGTTTGCCTTGATATTGCGACGACTGTCTTTCCGCCATAAGCTACGCCCCTATGCAGCCGTCAGACGCGCCATTGCATGGCGACAAAGATAGTGCTTTAATTTGAAACGCCGAAAAATATCGAGCCGTAAAAACCAACAAACCTGAATTATACATAACACAATGAAGAATATCAGTTTCTGAAGGCTATTGTCTGACTCCTGTATCCCGCCTCCTGCCCTCTAAATTTAACACTTCATTTTCCGCCGAAATAGAAATTTCCGGCGGTTTCCGCCCCATTTTCTGACGGTAAAATGCTTCCGATTTTGCAATATAGGCCATGTCACATTGCGAAAAGGGTCATATTGCGTTGCGATATGGCCTGTATTGGAGGCCGAAACAGCCCTTTTCGCAGGACAAAAAAGGCCGTTTTTTGGCCGAAATGGGCTGTTTCGGGGGCTGTTTTTATTGCACAATAAGGCTTATAAGACTTATAAGTCCTATAGGGCCAATGGGTTACGATTGCACACTCATGCCGCGCGTATTTGCGGCCAAACGGTTTTTGTTTTCAAATTCGCGAATTTTGAGAGGGTTAGGCAGGCTTGTTTTTAACTTTTGTAAATTTTCGCTAAGCACCCGCCCCCTCCGTCTCCACAGGCGGCTGAAGCGCAAAAAAAATCGCTTATGCCTGCTTTTCTTCATCATCCTTTAGTCTGTGTCATTTTTTTGTGCTATCTTTACAACGGGAAAACGGACGGCGGAACTGGCGCAAAAAGCGCTTGCCGGTATGCCGGCGCCCCGGCACAAACGTACACACGCATATACATGACTTCTAAAAAACATAACGCCTATGAAACGATTTGCCACATTTATTCTGATGATTGCCGCCTGCTCGGCTGCCAACGCCGCCGAACGGACGCTGCAACAGATGCGCGAGGCCGCGGCCGCCGTGCTCGGCGAGGCGCGGGAAGCCACGCGGGCCGCGGCGCAAGAGGCCATCGAACCGCTGCGCCGCGGGCGGACGTACACCGTGATGGGGCGCCGCTCGGGCGGCGGATTCGCCGTCATTGCCAACGACGACGCCTGCGAGCCGGTGCTCGGCTACACTCTGGAGGGAACTGCCGACGGACTGCCCTGCGGCCTGGAGTGGTGGCTTGAGGCCACCGACAAGGCGCTGGAGCGCGGGCGCACGGCCAGGAGCAATATGCGGAAACTGATAGCCGACAGGGGGCTTGCGCCCGCCACGGGGCCGCTGCTGAAGAGCAAATGGAGCCAGGGCGAGCCCTTCAACCGCCTCTGCCCCGCCCTGCCGTCGGGCAGGCACTACCCGGCGGGCTGCGTGGCGGTGGCCATGGCGCAGGTGATGCGCCACCACCGCTGGCCCACGCAGGGCACCGGGCGGCACGAATACCTGTGGGCAACAACGGCCGACGGCAAGGAGCTATGGCTGGAGGCCGACTTCAGCAGCACCGCCTACCGCTGGGACGACATGCTCGACAGCTATGAGCCGGACTCCTACACCGAGGCGCAGGCCGAGGCTGCGGCCGAGCTGATGTACCACTGCGGAGTGGCCTCCGGCATGAAATACAACGAAGACGGAAGCGGGGCCTACACCGTCGACGCCGGACTGGCCCTGCAGACCTACTTCGGCTACAACATTGACGCGGCCTATCTGGACCGCAGCATGTTCGAGGACACGTGGATGCAGATGCTCTACGAGGAGATTGACGCCGGCCGCCCGGTAATCTACGAGGGGCGGAAGCTGAACGGCGGCGACATGTTCACGGCCGACAGGCACGCCTTCGTGATTGACGGCTACGACGCCAGCGGCCTTGTCCACGTGAACTGGGGCTGGGGCGGACGGGCCGACGGAATGTTCCGCATTGACAACCTGCAGCCCGACGACGACGAGGGCTACAACGTTGACCAGTGGATGCTGTGCTGCCTGGCGCCGGCCGAGGCTGATGTGCCGGTGCGCTATCTGCTCAACATTGGCGGCTTCAAGTTCTACCAGAACGGCATCTACATGAACTGGTACGCCGGCGTGGGCAACACCTACAACTACTCCTGCCGCACGCTGACGGGCCGCGTGTCCGTAATAGCCGAGGGCGACGGCGGCTTCTACGAGCTGATATCGTCTGCCATGACCAATGCCATGCCCATGCACCAGTTCTCCCTGCGCACAGGCTCGTTCACCATTCCGGAGGAAATGCCCGACGGGGAATACAATATCTACCCCGCGCTGTATGACGACGCCAAGGGCCAGTGGCAGCTGCTCACCTACCGCTGGGGCAAGCCCGACATGATGACAGCCACAAAGAGCGGCAACACCTTCACCGACTGCGAGAGCATCAGCACCGGCATCGGCAGCGCGGCTGACGCCGGAGCCGGAGCGACGGGGCGCGTGAGGGTCTACGACCAGGCCGGGCGCAAGGTGCTCGACACCGACGCCGCCACCTTCTCCGAGGCCGACATACCGGGCCGGGGGCTGTTCCTGATAAGCTGCGGCGGCACGGTGCGCAAGGTGGCGCGCTGAGAGGCAGCGGCTGAAGTATAACGGCCGATTCGGGTTAAATGTGTGAAAAGGTTTTGCACTTTGGCCGATTTAGATTACCTTTGCAGATTGAACGCGGCGCGCCGCGCCGCGCTCAATCACAGAAACATTAAGCATTCTACAATACAAATGGCACAAGAAGACGTTTTCAAGAAAATCGTGTCGCACTGCAAGGAGTACGGTTTCGTGTTCCCCAGCAGCGACATCTACGACGGACTGGCCGCCGTCTACGACTACGGGCAGATGGGCGTGGAACTGAAGAACAACATCAAGGAATACTGGTGGAAGAGCATGGTGCTGCTCCACGAGAACATCGTGGGCATAGACTCTGCCATATTCATGCACCCCACAATATGGAAGGCCAGCGGCCACGTGGACGCGTTCAACGACCCGCTCATAGACAACCGCGACTCGAAGAAGCGCTACCGCGCCGACAACCTCATTGAGGACCAGATAGCGAAATACGACGAGAAGATAGAGAAAGAGGTGGCCAAGGCCCGCAAGCGCTTCGGCGACGCATTCGACGAGGCGCAGTTCCGCAGCACCAGCGCCCGCGTGCTGGAGAACCAGCAGAAGCGCGACGCGCTGCACGAGCGCTACACCCGCGCCATGCAGGGTCCCGACCTGGAGGAGCTGAAGCAGATAATCATCGACGAGGAGATTGTTGACCCCATATCGGGAACCAAGAACTGGACCGACGTGCGCCAGTTCAACCTCATGTTCTCCACCGAGATGGGCGCCTCGGCCGACGGCGCCATGAAGGTCTACCTGCGCCCGGAGACGGCCCAGGGCATCTTTGTGAACTATCTGAACGTGCAGAAGACCGGCCGCATGAAGATTCCGTTCGGCATCGCCCAGATAGGAAAGGCGTTCCGCAACGAGATCGTGGCGCGCCAGTTCATATTCCGTATGCGCGAGTTCGAGCAGATGGAGATGCAGTTCTTCGTGAAGCCCGGCACAGAGCTGGAGTGGTTTGGCAACTGGAAGCAGACGCGCATGAAGTGGCACCAGGCGCTGGGTTTCGGCGCGGAGAACTACCGCTTCCACGACCACGAGAAGCTGGCCCACTACGCCAACGCCGCCACCGACATAGAGTTCCGCATGCCGTTCGGATTCAAGGAGGTGGAGGGCATCCACAGCCGCACCAACTTCGACCTCTCGCAGCACGAGAAGTTCTCGGGCAAGTCTATCAAATACTTCGACCCGCAGACCAACGAGAGCTACACGCCGTTTGTCATCGAGACGTCAATAGGCGTTGACCGCATGTTCCTCAGCGTGATGTGCCACTCCTACGAGGAGGAGAAGCTCGAGGGCGGAGAGACCCGCGTGGTGCTCCACCTGCCCGCCGCGCTGGCTCCGGTGAAGCTGGCCGTGCTGCCGCTCGTCAAGAAAGACGGACTGCCCGAGAAGGCCCGCGAGATAATCGACGCGCTGAAGTTCCACTTCAACTGCCAGTATGACGAGAAGGACACCATCGGCAAGCGCTACCGCCGGCAGGACGCCATCGGCACGCCCTACTGTGTGACCGTGGACTACGACTCGCTCAAGGACAACACCGTGACCCTGCGCCACCGCGACACCATGCGGCAGGAGCGCGTTAACATAGCAGAGCTGAACGCCATCATCGAGGACAAGGTGAGCATAGCCAGCCTGCTTAAAAAACTGCAATGATGATGAGGCGCGGCTTTTTCTTCCTTCTGGCCGCCTTTGCGGCCGCGCTGGGCCTGACGGCATGCAGCGAGGAGGACGACACGGTGGAGGAGTTCCCCAACTGGGTGGCTGTGAACGACGCCTACTTCAACAACCTGACGGACTCCGTGCAGGAGCTGCTCAGGCTCGACCCCACCCGCACCGACTGGCGGCGGATAAAGTCGTGGTCGAAGTCTGACACCGCCACAGGGGCCAACAGCGACTATATCATCGTGCAGGTCATCGAGGAGGGCGACCCGTCGTCGGACACCCCGCTATACACCGACACCGCCAGCGTCCACTATCTGGGCCGCCTGCTGCCCTCGGTGTCATACCCGCAGGGCTACGTGTTCGACCATTCCTACAACGGAGACTTCGACGCCGACGTGGCAAAACCGTTCGAGTTCGCCATCGGCAACTCCACGGGCACGGCTGTGGTTGACGGCTTCGCCACCGCCCTGCAGCACATGCGGCGCGGCGACCACTGGGTGGTCTACATCCCTTATCAGCTGGGCTACGGCACAAGCGGCTACAACAGCATTCCCGGCGGCAGCACTCTCATATTCGACCTGCGCCTGGTGGACTTCTGGCCGCCTCAGGTTGAGAATGACTGACGGAATGCTTCAGAAAACAAAAAAGCCTCACAGCAAATCAGCTGTGGGGCTTTTTTATCGCCGTTCGCAACGGCATTCATCAACCACTTAACATTGCCTGATATTCAAACATAGAAAATCCTGATAGAGGCTGACACATCGGCCATGCCTCTGTCAGGATTTAATCCTCGTGAACATCAGCGCATTACGCCGAAAGCTGACAGATGACAGAAATTAAACCTAAATTCAAATCGTCATTGCCAATGTTCATTAATTGACACACATTCCACGTCATCCATCATCGGGCGATCATCTTCATTTACCACTTTTATTCTCATTTCGCACTCGTGCCCCATGTCAAGAAGGTTCACCTTGTATTCTCCACCGCCCATACTCTCAACATTTACAAGTTTGCTTTCACCTACGCCATCTTGTGCGCCAGATCTGAACAAAACCGTATTGTATGGCGGTTGGTCTCCTTCGTAGTAATATTCATACGCATTACGCAACTTCTTTTGCAGCCGGGTGGTGCAATAAGCCTCCACCTCGTCGTCCGTAATGCTCCCGTCTTTCCCCCAATACAGACGATAAAACTCCTCAAGCATACTTACCGCATCGGTGTCAGAAGCATCCGAGCCGCCATCACTTGTAGCCTCGCCGTCTCCCGATGCCATACTTTCACTGTCTGGCGACATGATTTCGCTCACAGATGTATATGGGTTGGTACCGCCAAAAAGCGTTTCAACCGATTTCATCTTGCCACCAAACGTAGCAATCCCTATTATAATGGAAACCAATGCTACGACACCAATAACAGCAAAGAGTATATAATCTTTAACGACGACACGAGTGCGCCCTGTCTGCTCTTCACCGCTCTTGCACAATAACACTAACAGGATGATTGGGCCGACAAGCGGGATTAGCCCTAAGAGATAATACCATCCGCTCTTGCCTATGTCATGCAAACGACGCACCACGAACGCGATGGACGGGACAAGCAGAGCCAAACAATAAATATTGGTAAACACCAACGGGTAATCGATTAGGGCGAAGTCAAGGCAAACAAACGGCAACATACATAAGACGTTGAACAAGTAAGCCATCCAAAAGCGCTTTAACGGCAACTTGCCATTGAAGTCGGCGTAATGTCTGAAAAACACGTCAAAGTAATAATACTTGAACAGGCCATCCACGCCGCCTTTGCTGTCTGTACCCAGGTTGGATACGGCATTGCCGCCTCCATCAACAGAATCCGTGCAAACTATTTTGTCACAGACTTTCTCATGGCAATAAGGACACACTTCCATACCCTCCTCTATGTTCTCACCGCACGTGGGGCAAGTGGTCATCTTCTTTTGCCTTGTCGCGCCATCGCCGTCAAGCCACTCGCCACAATATTTGCACTTCTTTGCCACAGCCAAGATTTCCTCACCACAATAAGGACAACGTTTTGTGCCTTTTGTGCTGTTCTCAATGTTTTCTTCCATAATAATCTGATTAATGTATGATTATAAGCAGAGAATAAAGTGTCTGCCTTCAAATTCAATAATTACACTCCTTTTTGACAGTTGCGTTTTTACATACTTTTTATATTTATATCCGTACCTGTTAATGCCATCGTAAAAAGTGAAATGACTTTTTGCTTACCTATAGGAAAACCACGCCCTTGACTTATTGCAAAAGCTCCTGCGGCCGCAGCAACAAGGCCTCCCCATACCGTTAAACATATTACACCGAATACAAATAAGAACAATACGCCTATAACACCCCACAATATGTTTTTGTTTTTCTGGGCTGACTGCAACTGTGACTTTAAAAAAGGCAATTTATCCTTGAGCATTGACTCACTAATTGTGAACCCAATTATAACCTTAGTTCCACTTTTTATTTCATTCGTGGTGCTCGTAAGGTAGAATACGCCATTGTCTTCAACGATGGCCAAGTTCCTTGTAATGTTGTCCTCCACAATTCTACAATTTGGGAATAGTATCTCTTTTGCTTTTGTTCCAGGTGAAAGTAAATCCATAATTCATTGTTTTGGTGATAATTATATGTTAATCGGTTATTCTGTGGAAAATGACTTTTCCGACATCGCCTGTGTAGAAGGTCATTGTGTTTCCGTCAATTTTCACATCAGAGTAGCTGGAGCCTTCATCGTTTGAAGTTTGGTATTGACGGCGCGACTCGTCGTAAACCATATCGTAAGCCTCTTTGCTCTCGTCGAACATTCCTGAGGCCTGCGCCTCCAAGAAGGCTTCATATGCAACGTCGTCAGCATCATCGGCAAGGTGTCCGTCCACATCTTCTATGTTCACCTCAAGCGTAGACAAGTCATAAGTCAGGTTAAGGTCTCCAACCAATATTTCCCATTCACCTGAAATCGTTGAAGTAGCCGTACACGTCATTATCAGTCCGATGTCTTCAAACGTCATCGTCTCCCGTACTTTTTCAACGAACTTTCCGCCGTCCACGACGTCTTCAGATTTTATGAAATCATAGCTGACAACTTGCTTGATTTTTGCGCCCTCATCGGTATACTCCATAGTGCCACGCCATTTGCCAGTGACAGCATTTGCTAAATCTGTGTCGCCACAAGAAACAAGCGAAAGGACATACAGCACAAATGTCACTGCAAGCATAGCCTTTCGCATAAATTTTACTTTATCAGTTCCCATAATTCAAGTTTTTTGTTACTATCCGAAATTATAATTATTGCATTATTAGAGAAAATGTCACTTAAAGACAAGCAACATCAAAGTCACTATCAGGCCGCAATTACTCACGCTGCTTAGAGTAGCCACAAATCTGTTGAAGGTGTACATTGCGGCGATGCCGAACAGGCTGGCGTTGCTGTTGACGTAAAGCATACGGCGGGATACAACTTCGTCGAAGTTCATAAAAGTGAACACCGCCGCAACAGCGGCCACGACAACCGATACGCACAACACAGTTATCGACGGAGCGTAAAAGGCATGATACTCGTCTTCGTCTGACGTAATAACCCATATCAGGATATACGCAACCACCACGATACCGAGGTTTACGATGTCGCCAACCGTGTCCCTCGTAGGCACTCCGCCCACGATAGTCTTAACGGCAACAATGCCCATCGCCCCTCCAACAGCAAGCATCCACTTGTCATCGGAGGAAAACGTTATGTTTGCCATAAAAATGTATGCCTCGAAGACGATAATCAGCACCACCGTGGTAAACACTTCTATGTTAGCAATAAGCCAGGACAATAATGTTTTCATCTGCTGACTCCTAAATTAAGAAACTAATCCGCCCAACCAACCAAATGCATCACCAATCCATCCAATAACCTTTATCACTAAAAGGACAAGTAAATAGATTATGAAGCAGAACACACCTATCATTATAGCCGACCTGACGGCTTTACGGTTGACTTCACTTATTATCTCCTTATCGTCCTCAACGAAACCAACAATCAAACGGATGTTCTGTAAATAAGAACGGTTAAAGAAATCCAATATATTACCAATCCAAAGCGGTATCAAACCTATCGCGATGTCTCGCAAACCGTTATAAATAACCGCCAAAGTCAAAGGCAACGAGCGTACCTGCACGGCACTGACATATATATAAGGTAATATGAGCACCTGCGTAAGGAAGTCCCAAAATCCGCCCGGCAGGAGACCTACCAAAGCGTCAAGATGCCATTTGTCCATATATTTAGCTATCGCCTGGGCTGCCCTGTACGATGCAGATTCTTCTATTTCCGCCCTTTTTGCAGCCTTTGCTGCCTGACGTTCTTGTTCTTTTTGCAACGAACGACTTATACTTTCTTGCTCCTGTACATCGTTATATCCAAGCTCCTCTTGTGCGACGCGCCTTCTGTTTTTCAATTCACTCATAGTTCTATAGTTTTATTTCCATTTAAAAAGTCGTCCCAATCTTTCTCACTGAATAACTCTTTGTCGCCGTCCGACAAAGACAACAGCCCCTCTTTCAGTAGTTCGGGGCTTTGAGCCGTATTTATTTTCATCAGGCTTTTACGCAGCACGACACTCTTGTCGTCTATCTTTGCCATATCTTTCTTAAACTGTTCTTGCAGTTTCTTCAACTTCTTGTCATATGTCTTATGAGCTATTGCGCTTTTCTCTTGCAACGCCTTCAGGTTAGCCCACGACTCCAACAGATTAACAGCTTTCTGCACGGCTACGTTTCCGGCATCAGCCACGGCTGCAAGTTCGCCCTCTGAAACCGCTGGGGTATTATACTCCTGTTCTTCATCTTCATCGCCGGAATCGTATCCCTGTCTGTCAGACCATTGTGGACGTGCCGACCCGTCGGCCTGTTCCTTGTCTTTACGAGACTTGTATGCAAGTTTCTTTCTCATTTCTTCATCATATGACAAAGCGTCAACCGCCCGCCGTGCCATATCCGTATCTATGCTTATTGTTTCACGTAGGGTGTCAGAAAAAAGCCTTATGTTCTGCCGTGTTTCCTCCGAGAGTTCAGTATCTTCAGGCTCTATCTGCACGGCTTTCATGTATTTAGCGTCAAGTTTGCTGCTTGCTATCTGGCGGGCAACGCGCAACAGTTGTATCATACCCTCAAGATGGGGCAACATTTGTTTTTTTATCTCATTGTTTACTTTCAGTTTACCCAATATTTCCTTATTCAAACCGTCAAGCTCTTTCTTTATTTCCTTATGCTGGCTTTTGTTTTCTTGTAGGCTTTCTTTTGCCGCTTGGAGTTCATCACTGTCAAGTTTGACATCCGTCTGCAAGTCTTCATACCGTGAAATGACTGGCTGACACACTTTATGCCAGTCGTAAACATCACGGTTGTAACGCTTGCCAGCCGAGCCGAACGTAAATATGTTGACCAAGATAAAAGGCTTGCTCGGTTTGCTGTTCTTTGCCTGTTGGTATTGCGCTTGAAGTCTGTTTAATATTTGCTTGTTTTCTTCTATGCGCAAAGTGTAAACGTCTATGTTCAGCTGTGCGTCTGTCATTTCCTTTTCTACCTGCTTGTATGCTGCAAGCAATTTGTCGCGACGTTTTTTTAAATCTTTCACTTCATCGTCTTTGTATATAACGTCAGCGATGGCTTTCCATTCAGAAGTAAGCACGGCGTTGCTGTTACGGATGAACACTTCCGCCTTGGGGACGTACAGGTCGTTCATAGTCTTGTATATCAGAAGCAACCTCCCCATGTCGCCTTTTATCTGGCTTGCGTCACGTTTCACGCTGTTCTTCAGTACTACAAGGTCTTGTTTCAGCTCATTAGTCGCCAAACTTGCATTCAGATAATGCGAGCCCATGTTTAACGTAGCCATCAATAGACAAACCTTCTTGTTCCCTGCCTGCTTATAAGTGGCCGAAGACGACTTCAAAGACTGGATGAAACTGTCTTGTATTTCACTCATCAGCGTCTTGCACTTTTCTGAAATCCTGTCGTAATCAAGCTTGACATTTTGAAGCATTCCATGCACATCAAGCCATTCAACAGAGTCGAAATCAAAGAGTTCCGGGCTTACCGCCTTTATGCTGTCGCCGAATGTGTCAATCAACATTATGGAGAATTGGCGGTAAACGTCACAAATCTGGGTGCGGAGGCTTACGAAATCAGCCATGATTGATTTCACTTGGTGCTTTGCACCGTCGTAAACATTCACGAGGTTGGAATAATTGTCGAAAACAGCCTTTGCCTCGGTCTGCACTTTCACGGCTCCTTGTGTTCCGACAATGGTGTTGAGAATGCTCCTCGCCGTCGCCGTTGTCATTGCGCCCGACAACACTTGGGCTACCGTGCCGTCAAGCAGATCAAGCATATTCCTGCTTTCTTCCAACTTAGTTTGAAGCAACGGGAACAACGAATCGCAGTCGTTGGCATCAATTAAGCTGTCGATTTTATATTCCGACACCAGCAAATCGCGATTTTCATTATTATAAAACGCGTTCTTAATTGCTGTGTCACCTTTGTAATGATTATACGCCTCATACACGAGCCTGCCTACTTCAAACGAGTCTTTCCCTATTTCGTCGTCACTCAACTCGTATGCCAAGTCAGCACGTGTCATTGTTGACTTGTCATTGTTTAATTCATGTGCGATGTCATGAATCCTTTTGTAAATCCTTTGTTTATCCATGATATGTTACTTTTATTTAAGTCTAAATGTTACAGGCAAAGTATATCTTACATTAACGACTGTGCCGTTCTGTCTGCCTGGTGTCCACTTCGGCATACTGCTTATAACGCGAATAGCCTCTTTGTCTAATGAAGGTTCAATGCCACGAGTTACCTTGACATCGGCGATAGAGCCTGTGGCTGTAACCACGAATTGCACGATTGCGCACCCTTGAATGCCGGCCTTAGCTGCGTCAACAGGATATTTGATATTTTCAGTCAACCAGCTCATAAGCACCACTTGCCCGCCGGGGAAAGACGGCTGTTCTTCTACGACATCAAAGATTTGTGTGCCCGCAGGTAATGAACGCTTTTGCCCTGTATCAGTCTGTCCGTAAACAGTTACGGCAAAAAGCATTAGAAAAAAATCAAACAAGGTTCTTTTCATAATTATAAAATTAATGTTTATCATTTGTTTCCTTTACACGGGCTGCACAGAAGGGCACGAAAAAGCGGTGTGGGTTTCCGCTCACATTTTCCGAGAGTAAGGTTCTGGCAAAACCCGATAATGAAGAAAACATGAAAGAGGAATCCACACCGCCATATGACGGTGTGAACTCGCTCAAACATCGGATCATCATTACCAGGTAAGGTGAACTGCCAGATTCTACTCCCTGAATGCCGCTGTCTGCGCGTGCGCACAAAATACCTGCCGCGCCGCTGGCCTTGAAGCCGCAGCTTGGCATTGGCAAAGATAGGAAAAATTCTTGTTACCTACAACGTTTGCCGCCGTTTTTTTCTTTGTCCTTGTGAGGTATGGGCGGGCCGCGTCAAGACAAGGCTGCAGCATGACTGCGGCATTTCTGTAAGCTTCGGTAATAACGCCACAAACATATGTAATTCAGGTATGCGTGCGAATTGCGGAAAACGTTATCTTTGCAACTGCAAATCAATGATGTTTTTATAAAGGAGACAAGACAATGAATATGGATTTCACTCTTTTCACGCCGACCAAGTTGCTCTTTGGCCGCGGCAAACTTGGCGAACTCGCCAGCCAGCAGCAGCCCGGAAAGAAAGCCCTGCTGCTCATCTCGGGCGGCAAGTCGGTAAGGACTAACGGCACGCTCGACCGCGTCACGGCGCAGCTCGACAAAGCCGGAACGGCCTACACCATCTGCGCCAACATCCACGAGAACCCCTCGAAAGAGGTGGTGATGGAGGCTGCCGCCTGCGCCAAGGCCAACGGTTGCGACTTCGTGCTGGCCGTGGGCGGCGGCGCCGTGCTCGACTCTGCCGTGGCCGTGGCGGCCATGGCCACCAATCCCGGCGACCTGTGGGACTACGTGTGCGGCGGAACGGGCAAAGGGTTGCCCCTTCAGCACCCCGGCCTGCCCATCGTCACCGTGGCCACGACGTCGGGAACAGGCTCCGAGATTAACTGCTGGGGCGTGATCTCGAATCACGAGACCAACGAGAAGATAGGGTTTGGTCGCCCGGAACTCAACCCCGTGCTGGCCATCGTAGACCCGGAGCTGATGCTCACCGTGCCGCCAAAATACACCGCCTATCAGGGCTTCGACGCCCTCTTCCACAACACTGAGGTGATGATAAGCCGCTTTGTCAACGTACTGAGCGAGCCGATAGCCCTCTCGGCCATCGAGCACATCGCCAAGTACCTGCCCCGCGCGGTGAAAGACGGCAGCGACATCGAGGCCCGCGAGGGCGTGGCCTACGGCAGCACCATTGCCGGGCTGACCATGCAGCTGACCAGCACCACGGCCGAGCACTCCATGGAGCACGCCATGAGCGCATATCACCACGACCTGCCCCACGGCGCCGGCCTGATAATGATTTCGAACGAGTTCTACCGCTTCTTCGTCGAGCGCCACGCCTGCGACGCGCAGTTTGTCAAGATGGCGCGCGCCATGGGCATGGCCGACGCATCGCAGCCGGAAGACTTCCTCGCCGCACTGGCAGACCTTCAGCGGGCCTGCGGAGTGGACAATCTCAGAATGAGCGACTATGGCATAAGCCGCGACGAGTGCCCGACGCTCGCCCGCAACGCCCGCGAGACCATGGGCGGGCTTTATGCCGCCAACCCCTGCGAGCTTTCCGACGAGGACTGCGCCGCAATATTCGAACGCGCCTACAGATAAGCACAAAGCAAAGCGTGCCGCCCGGATGATGCGGGCGGCACGCTTCTTATATGTTTTTCAGCCAGAACCGGCCGTCAAGCCTCAGCTTGCCGGCTGTCCGCCATGCGCCAGACTGGCGGCGCACTCCTGCACCATCTCGCCCAGCGTGGGGTGGATGTGCGTCATGTCGGCCAGCTGCGCGGTGGTCGTGCCGAGGCACATCAGCGAGCTGACCTCCTGCACAATGTCGGCGGCGTGGGCGCCATAGGCGTGACAGCCGATGATACGCCCGTCATCGCCTGCCAGCATCTTCACCATGCCCTCGGCCTCGCCCATGGCCAGCGCCTTGCCGTTGGCGCGGTAGTTGGCCCGTGCCACACTGTATTTCAGCCCCCGCTCCCTGCAGCCGTCTTCCGCAAGGCCCACGCAGGCGGCCTCCGGGTGGGTGAATATGGCCGACGGCATGACGTCGAGGCGTATCGAGTCTGCACGACCCAGTATGTGGTTGACAGCCCGCAAGCCCTGCATCGTGGCGGCGTGGGCGAGCATCTGCCGCCCGTTCACGTCGCCGATGGCGTAGATGCCGGTCACGCCTGTCTGCATATTGTCGTCAACGGCGATGCCCTTTGGGCTGCATTCCACTCCCACAGTCTCAAGATTGAGCCCGCCGACAGACGGAACACGCCCCACGGCCATGAGCACGCGGTCGGTCTCAACGGCCTCTTGCCTGCCCTTGCGGCTGAATACGACGCTGCCGCCCCTCACGGCCTGAACCGCCGACTGCATGAAGAACTTCACTCCGCGCCTCTCCACCGTCTTGCGCAGACGCTTGGCCACGTCACTGTCGAGCATCGGCAGACACTCCTTGAGAAACTCCACCACAGTCACTTCGCAGCCAAAGCTGCTCAGAATGCAGGCGAACTCCATGCCGATGACGCCCGCCCCGACAATGCACACGCGGCGTGGCAGCGACGTGGCTGAGAGCATCCTGTCTGACGTCCAGACCATATCCGTGTCGCCAGCCCCCTCTATCGGCAGCATCTTCGGCACCGAGCCGGTGGCAATGATGATGTTCTTCGCCGTGTAGTCAGTGCCGCCTATTGCCACTGTGCGGGCGTCTTTGAATTTCGCCCTCCCTCTGACGAGCGTTATGCCGGGCGCTGCCAGCAGCGTCTCCACGCCCGAGCGCAGCTGCGACACCACCCTTTCCTTGCGCCCGGCGGCGCGGGCGAAGTCGGCCGTAAAGCCCTCAAGGCCGACGCCCAGCTCTCCGCTGTCGCGCAGGATGTCAATAAGCTCGGCATTGCGGGCATAAGTCTTGGTGGGTATGCAGCCCCTGTTGAGGCACGTTCCACCCACTTCGGCCTGCTCGGCAATGACCACCTGCAGCCCGTTTCGGGCCGCATAGTCGGCAGCGCGGTATCCTCCCGGGCCGCTGCCGATGATTATCAGGTCTGTGTTCATGTTGTTTTGGGTTGTTGTCATGAATCTTTGGAGGCGCGGGAACCACAGGCTTCGCCGTGAAGCCCATGGCTCCCACGCCCCTTTGCAGCTTATTCTCCGGCCTCCATCTGGCGGTAGGTCACCACCGGACGCTTTGCCGCCAGCACATCATCGACACGCCCTATCGGCGTGTTGTGGGGCGCGCTCCTCACCGTCTCAGGCTCGCTTGCCGCCTCTTCGGCTATGCGGCGCATCACGCTGATGAAGCCGTCGATGGTGTCTTTGCTCTCGCTTTCGGTCGGCTCGACCATCAGCGACTCGTGGAAAAGCAGCGGGAAGTAGATTGTCGGGGCGTGGTAGCCGTAGTCGAGCAGACGCTTCGCCACATCCATGGTGGTCACTCCGGTGGACTTGTCCTTCAGTCCGTCAAACACAAACTCGTGCATACAGGTCTTGTCGATGGGCAGCTCATACACGTCTTTAAGCGATTCCTTGATGTAGTTGGCGTTGAGCGTGGCCAGCGGTCCCACCTCTTTGATGTGTTCCCTGCCCAGAGTCAGTATGTAAGCATAGGCCCGCAGCAGCACGGCGAAGTTGCCGTGATAAGGCCCTACGGACAGTTCCGACTCGCCGGGCAGCAGGTCTTCAAGCCCCTTGCGCACTCCCACAGGCCCCGCTCCGGGTCCTCCGCCGCCGTGTGGCGTGGAGAACGTCTTGTGCAGGTTGATGTGCATCACGTCGAATCCCATGTCGCCGGGGCGGCAGACGCCCAGCATGGGGTTGAGGTTTGCCCCGTCGTAGTACATCAGCGCGCCGCAGCCATGCACGAGCGAGGCTATCTCGGGTATATTCCGCTCAAAGAGTCCGAGCGTGTTGGGGTTGGTCATCATCATGGCGGCCACGGTGTCGTCGAGCAGCGAGCGCAGGTCGTCCACATCGACGATGCCCTCCGGCGTGCTCTTCACCTGCACGACGTCAAGCCCGCAGACAGCCGCCGAGGCGGGGTTGGTGCCGTGCGCCGAGTCGGGAACAATCACCTTGGTGCGCCGGGTGTCGCCGCGCCGCTCGTGATAGGTGCGTATTATCATCAGCCCGGTAAGCTCTCCGTGCGCCCCGGCAAAGGGGTTGAGCGTGAACTTGGCCAGTCCGGATATTTCAGACAGCGCGCGCTGCAGCCCGTCATAGACGTCGAGCGCGCCGCGGCAGGTGTCGGCCGGCTGCAGCGGGTGCAGGTTGGCAAACTCAGGCATGGCCGCCACCTCCTCGTTGATGGCCGGATTGTACTTCATTGTGCAGCTGCCCAGCGGGTAGAAGCCGTTGTTCACGCCGAAGTTGTTCGCACTGTGGTTGGTGTAATGGCGCACCACGGTCAGCTCGTCGCACTCCGGCAGCGCCGCGTCTTGGCTGCGGCGCATATCGTCAGGCACTTCATAGCTGCCGAATCTGTTCTCAGGCAGCGAGCAGGCGCGCCGCCCCGGGTGCGAAAGCTCGAATATAAGGTTGCCGTAAAGTCTGTTGTTCATAGCTCAGATGGTGTCAATTAGTTTGTCGATTTCCTCTTTTGTGCGCTTCTCCGTGACGGCAAACATTATGGTGTCGGGCGCCACCTTCACGCCGCCCAGAATGCCGGCGGTGATGAACCGGCGCTGCAGCTCGTCAACGTCGCCGGCGTAGCGCACGCAGAACTCGTTGAAGAACGGGCGGCTGAAGACCGGCTTGAAGCGGCCCGTGTCCACGAGGCGGTCCATCAGATAGTGCGCCCCGGCGTAAGACAGCTCTGCCGCCTCCCTCAGCCCCTGCCTGCCCATGACAGACATATAGACCGTGGCGAAGAGTGCCATGAGGCTTTCGTTGGAGCAGATGTTCGACGTTGCCTTCTCGCGGCGGATGTGCTGCTCGCGTGCCTGGAGCGTGAGCACGAAGGCGCGTTGCCCGCGCGAGTCACGGGTCATGCCCACGATGCGTCCCGGCATCTTGCGCATGAGCTTCTCGCGGCAGCACATATAGCCCACGTAGGGGCCTCCGAACGACATTGGCAGGCCCAGGCTCTGGCCGTCGCCCACGGCGATGTCGGCGCCCCACTCGCCCGGAGTGCGCAGCACGGCCAGGTCGGCGGCCACGCAGTTCATTATCAACAGTGCCTTGGCGGCGTGCGTGGCGTCGGCAAAGCCGGTGTAGTCCTCCACCACGCCGTAGCGGTTGGGCTGCTGCACCACCACCCCTGCCACGCCTCCGGCGGCCAGGCGGCGCTCCAGATCAGCCTTGTCTGTGGCGCCGTCGGCGGCGGCAATCATCTCTATCGTGATGCCGCGGAAGTGGGCATAGGTGCGCACCACGGCCTGGATCTTGGGGTCCACGGTCTCCGAGACGAGCACTGTGGCGGCCTTCTTCGCGGCGGCCACGGCCATCAGCACGGCTTCGGCGGTGGCCGTTGTGCCGTCGTAGAGCGAGGCGTTCGATATGTCCATGCCCGTAAGCTCGGCCATCATGGACTGGTATTCAAAGATATAGTGGAGCGTTCCCTGCGATATTTCGGCCTGATAGGGCGTGTATGACGTGAGGAACTCCGACCGGCTGACGATCTGCGGCACCACGGCCGGCGTGTAATGGTCGTAGACGCCGGCTCCGGCAAAGCACGTGAGCTGTCTGTTCTCGCTGCCGAGGCGGCGGAAGAAGTCGCGCACCTCCATCTCGCTCATGGCCTCCGGCAGGCCGTAGTCGCGCCTGAAGCGCACGCTCTCCGGCACTTCGGCATAAAGCCCGTCGAGCGACTGCACGCCGACGCGCTCCAGCATGGCCTTTATGTCGGCCTCAGTGTGGGGGAAATATTTGTAAGACATGAGAATTAAAAATTAAAGGTTAAAAGTTAAAAGAAAATGCTTTGTTGGCAGGTTTAGCCACGAGACAGGCTCGAAGCATTTTCTTTTAATTTTTAATTTTTCACTTTCAACTTACTTGCCGCACATCTCCTCGTAGGCCTGGGCGTCCATGAGGCTGTCAAGCTCGGCCGTGTCTGTGAGCCTCACCTTGACAATCCAGTTGGCAAAGGCGTCCTGGTTTATCAGCTCGGGGGTGTCTTCGAGAGCGGTGTTCACCTCCACCACCGTGCCGCTCACAGGCGCGTTGAGGTCGCTGGCGGCCTTGGTGCTCTCCACGGCGCCAAACTCCTCGCCTGCGGTCAGCTCGTCGTCAACCTCGGGCATGTCAACGTAGACAACGTTGCCAAGCGCGTTCTGGGCGTAGTCGGTGATGCCGATGTAACCGTATTCGCCCTCAACTCTCACAAATTCGTGCGACTCTGAGTAATAGAGTCCGTCAATTACTTTTGCCATAACAGTCAGATTTTAGTTATTGTCGTTTTCTTGCTTCCATATAAAGCCAGGGGCAGCCTGCTCGCGCCCAGCGCGGAATGCGGAATAAAGCCACCGCCGCCGGACTGTCTTGCCGGGCTTGCCCCGCATATTCTTTTAATTTTTAACTTCTTCGCTTTTAACTCTTCTTGTAGTGCTTGTCGTAGAAACGCTTCTTCACCACGGTGCCCCTGAAGGTCTTTTTCCTTATCTGTATGTCCACCTCGGTGCCGAGCTTGGCAAACGAGGAGTCTATCAGCGCCATGCAGACGCTCTTGTCTGTGGAGACGGTGTGGTAGCCGGTGGTCACCTCGCCTATCCTCACGCCGTCTTTGAGCACGGCGTAGCCGTGGCGCGGAATGGCGCGGTCGGCCAGCTCGATGCCCACCACCTTGCGGGCCACGCCCTCAGTCTTCTGCCTCAGCAGCGCCTCGCGGCCTATGAACCCGGCCTTGTCGAGCTTGCAGAACATGCCCAGCCCGGCCATCACCGGCGATATTTCTGCCGACAGCTCGTCGCCATAGAGCGGCAGCCCCACCTCAAAGCGCAGCGTGTCGCGGCAGCCCAGCCCGCAGGGCTTGCACCGCCCGCCGGAGGCCATGAGCCGGTCCCAGCACCCGCGTATGTAGTCGTGAGGGCCGTATATCTCGAATCCGTCCTCGCCGGTGTAGCCCGTGCGGCTTATTATCAATGAAGAATTAAGAGTTAAGAATGAAGAAAAGGCTGCGCCTTGCGTTGTGCCCTGCGGCAATTCTTCATTCCCAATTGTCTTGAATGTATAGAACGTCAGGTCGGCGCACTTTATGCCCAGCACCTCCTCCACGACCTTCTCTGAGTCAGGCCCCTGCACGGCTATCTGGCCGAAGTCGTCGGAACGGTTCTGAAGGTCGATGTCGAAGCCGTCGGCGTTCTGCCTCATCCACTGCCAGTCCTTGTCGATGTTGGCGGCGTTGATAACCAGCAGGAAGCTGTCGGGGGCGGCCTTGTAGACCAGCAGGTCGTCAACGGTGCCGCCGTCGGGCAGGCACATCATGCCGTAGAGAATCTCGCCGGGGCGTATCGCGGTGATGTCGTTGGTGAAGATGTGGTTTACATAGCGCTCGGCGTCGCGCCCGCTGACCGTCACCTCGCCCATGTGCGACACGTCGAACACGCCGCAGGCCGTGCGCACGGCGCGGTGCTCGTCTTCTATCGAGGTGTACTGTATCGGCATGTCGAAGCCGCCGAAGGGGCTTATCAGCGCCCCGAGAGCCACGTGTTTGTCATAAAGACAGGTTCGCTTGTTTTCCATAATGCTATTGTGTTTTAGGTTTCTTCTGTGAGCAGAGCCGCCAGCGCGCCGGCGCTCAGGTTGCGTATGGCGCCCGCCTGGCCGCCGGCAAGGGCGCCGGCCACGTCGGCCAGCCTCAGCCTGACGCCGCGCAGGGCCTCCGTGAGCCGCTCCATGGGCACGTCGCCCGGCAGGAAGTCGCCGGTGAAGCACACGTCGCGCACGGTGTCGCCGCGCAGGCTGACGCGGGCCTCCACGCCGCCCACGCCGCCTATGCGCCCGCGCCTTATCACGGTGTGGGGCGGATTCTTGCCGATGATGAACTCCGGCGACAGGTATTCGGACTCAATCCTGCCGATGGCCTCCACGTCGGCGTCTGTCAGCGTGAGCGCGTCGGAGCACAGCTCGCGGCGGGCCATGGCGCGGAATTCGGCGGGCGTCACGCCGGTGTGGTCTTTGAGCAGGGCTATGCGCTGGCGCACGCTCGCCACGCCCTTGGCCGTCAGCTTGTCGGCGGGCGGCGTGATGGCGCGCAGCATGTTGTCCATGTCGGTGTCGAAGAGCATTGTGCCGTGCACGATGCTGCGCCCGGGCAGATGGTAGAAGGCGCTGCCCGACACCTTGCGCCCGCCCACCATGATGTCGTTGCGCCCGCCGGCGGTGGCGCTCACGCCCGCCTTGCGCAGCAGCAGGAGCACCAGGCCCACGTAGGCCGAGAACGTCAGGCCCACGGCCTCGCCCGATGTCACGTAGGAGAGCATCACGTTGCCCATGTCGGCATAGACGCAGCCGCCGCCGCTCTTGCGCCTGAACACGCCTATGCCGCGGCTGCGGCAGTAGGCCGTGTCAACCTCGGCGCCGGCCACCTGGTTGCGCCCCATGATGACGCTCGGCCCCACCTGCCACGTAAAGAAGCAGTCGCGGCCGGGAAAGCGGCGCGCGGCATACTCCTCCATCGCAAGATAGAACGACACGTTGTGCGGTTTTTGGTCTGGCAGTTCCAGGTGGGTCATGGGTCAGCTCTTGTCGCCCGGCGGCGGCGCGCCCGGCGTTTCCGGAGCCGCCCGCTCGGGCTTGTCTTACTTGCAAATATACGGAATAAAGACGTTACGGCCAAAAAAAAAGGCAGAAAAAGACGCACTGGAAAACGCCCTTCTCCGATTGTTACAACGACGGGGAGCGGAGTTTCATTTTGCAACAAAAGGGCGGCCGTTTGTTACGATTCGCCCCGGCGCGCCGCCGACCCCGCCGCTGCGCCGGGCGGGAGCGGCGTCAGACCTCCGGAGACGTGGGGCGGGGCAACTTGTCTGCCGAAAATTTGCCCGGGTGGGCCAATAGTTGTAACTTTACGCCTGCGGAACGGAAACGTAGCGCGGGCCGGGGCGCTTAATTGCAAATATGCAACTAAAAAGCCACGGCGGCAAGGCTGTTTTAACACACCTGCCGCACGGCTCTGCAATATGGGCCATATCGCATTGCGAAACGGCCTATATCGCACCTCCAAAAGGCCTATATTGCAACGCGAAATGACCCATATCGCAACGCGCTGGGTGTCAGACAGTTCCGCTAAGGCACGCAGAACGAAGCCTTTTAACTTAAAAGTGTTAAAAGCGCCGGCCGCCGCCACGCACGACACGAAGACGCGGCGCCGGCGGCAAGGGCAGAAAAGACTGCGGGAACAAAACAGAATAAAAAAAGCGGAACACCATGGACAAGATGACAGCAGAACAGCGGCACCGCTGCATGGCAGCGATACGCAGCCGCGACACAAGGCCGGAGATGGTGGTGCGCCGCTATCTGCACGCCTGCGGATTCCGCTACCGGCTGAACCATCCGGGGCTGCCCGGCCACCCCGACATTGTGCTGCGCAAGTATCGCACGGTGATTTTCGTCAACGGCTGCTTCTGGCACGGCCACGAGGGCTGCCGCCACTTCCGCCTGCCGAAGACCAACACCGGCTTCTGGCGGGCAAAGATTGAGCGCAACAAGGCGCGCGACAAGGCCGAGCAGGCACAGCTGGCGACCATGGGGTGGCACTGCATAACGGTGTGGGAGTGCCAGCTCAAGAGCGGCTGCCGGGCGGCCACGCTGGCGTCGCTCGCCTTCACGCTCAACAGAATCTTTCTGGAGGACCACACCATCCGCTACGCCGCGCCCGAAGAGAGCGGCGGCATGGCGGCCGAGCCTGAGCCGGGCGACAGCCGCTGACGGCGGGGGCGGCGCCTGCCGGGGCGCGCCGTCAGCCGAGCAGCTGCTCTATCTCGCGCTGCGGCAGAATGCAGACAATGGACTTGCCGTCGGGGGTGTAATTGACGTTGGAGCAGACGAAAAGCTCGTTGACGAGGCTTTCCATCTCGCGGTTGTCGAGCACCAGGCCGCGCGGAATGGCCGCGCTGCGGGCCATGCTGAGCGCCAGCGTCTTGTTGATTTCGTCGAGCGAGGCGCCGCCCTTGTCCTGTGTGTCGGCCAGCATGGTGTGCAGAAGGTCGGGATAGCTCACGCCGTCGAGTCCGGCGGGCACTCCGTTGATGGCGAAGCTGCTGCCGCCGAGGTCGGTAAGCTCGAAGCCCAGCGCCTCAAGCTCCGGCATTATCCGGGCCAGCACCACGGCCTCCGACGGGGCGAACTGCACAACCTCGGGGAAGAGCACGCGCTGCGTGCCTGCCGTCTGGCGCTCCAGGCGGTCGAGGCAGCGCTCGTAGCGGATGCGTATGTCGGCCCGGTGCTGGTCGATGATCATCAGCCCCGACTTCACGGCGGTCATAATGTAGCAGCCCTTGTACTGGTAGTGGGCGGGCGACTTGCCCTCAGGCGCCGGCACGGCGGCCTGCGCCGCCTGCACTTGCGGCTCGGGCAGCGGGCCGTCGCCGTCAGGCTCAAGACCGCCGAGCGGCTGCTCCACAGCGTCGGGCGCGGGAGCCTGCAGCCCGTCGTAGAGCTGCTGCCAGCCGACGGGAGGCGCGGCGGCACCGCGCTGCGGCTGCGCCTTGAAGGGGTTGTAGTGCGGATTGTACTGCGGCTCGGGCAGTTGCGACGGGCCGTCGGGAGTGAACAGCGGAATGTCGGGCTTGCCCTCGGTGTCGAAGTCGATCGACGGCACCTCGCAGAAGCGCCCTATCGAGTCCTTGACGGCGGCGGTGAGTATCTGCCACACGGCCTGCTCGTTCTCAAACTTTATCTCGGTCTTGGTGGGATGGATGTTGACATCGATGTCGGCCGGGCTGACGTCAAAATAAATGAAATAGGGCACGGAGAGCCCCTGGGGCACAAGACGGTCGAAGGCGTTCATCACCGCCTTGTGGAAATAGGGGTGCTTCATGTAGCGGCCGTTGACGAAGAAGAACTCGTGGGCGCCCTTCTTGCGCGCCGACTCGGGCTTGCCCACAAAGCCGCGGATGCGGCACAGGTCGGTGTCAACGTCTATCGGCAGCAGGTCGTGGCTGATGCGGCGGCCGAACACGTCGGTGATGCGCTGGCGCAGCGAGCCGGCCCTGAGGTTCATCATCTCCGTGCCGTTGCTGTGGAGGGTGAAGCTCACGTCGGGATAGACCAGGACTATGCGCTCGTAGGCCGCCACGATGTTGTTAAGCTCCGTGGCGTTTGACTTCAGGAACTTGCGGCGGGCCGGCACGTTGAAGAACAGATTCTCAACCAGAAAATTGCTGCCCACAGGACAGGACACCGGCTCCTGGCGCACCACCTTTGAGGCGGAGATGCTGATGTGGGTGCCTATCTCGGCCTGGGCGGAGCGTGTCTTCAGCTCCACCTGGGCCACAGCGGCGATGGAGGCGAGCGCCTCGCCGCGGAATCCCATGGTGCGTATGGCGAAAAGGTCGTCGGCATTGCGTATCTTCGAGGTGGCGTGGCGCTCGAACGACAGGCGGGCGTCGGTCTCCGACATGCCCTTGCCGTTGTCGATCACCTGTATGGAGGTACGCCCCGCGTCGGCAACAAGCACGCTGATGGCGGTGGCGCCGGCATCGACGGCGTTCTCAACAAGCTCCTTAATCACAGACGCCGGACGCTGGATCACCTCGCCCGCCGCAATCTGGTTTGCCACCGAGTCGGGCAGCAACTGTATGATGTCACTCATCGCTAAGTATTCTTTTGTTCCTGAATTTACATTTTTGCCCATCAGTATCGCCGCGGCCGGCTGACATTGCGCCCGCCACGGCAGAACTGCCACGGGCGGAATTTACCTTTTTTACTCTCTCACCGCTTCATTCTCACACCGTTTTGTCATCTCACCTTTTTATTCTTTCACACCTTAGCCACCACATCTGTTTACTTTTTTACCCTTTTACCTTTTTACCTCTCAATAGAGCCACCGCACCAAGGCGACAAGCACAACGGCAAGAAACACAAGCAAAACAGTGGGGATGCGGCCGAGCAGCGAGCCGCCGCGCAGCCTCGCCCGGCTGAGATGGCGGGCGGAACCGGCGAAGACGCCGCGCAGCCTGTCGCGCGGGGCGGTCTCTGGCGGCAGCAGCCCCAGCTCGCGGGCGGCTCTCTCTTCTATGGTCTTGAGCCGCTCGCGGCGCTCGTCATAATATAAATATGTATGGCGGAATCCGCGCGGGCGGCGTGTCTTGAACATCATCATTGGCCGTCCTCCCGCTTGCCTTCAGCCGTTGCCGCCGCGCCGGAGGCTTTCCCTGGCGCGTCGCCGGCAGGCTCCTCACCCCCGGTGGCGGCAGACGTGGCGGCAGGCACGGCCGGCTTGCTCGCGGGCACGGCTCCTGCGGCCACGGTGTCGGGCGCGAGCAAGGCCGTGTCGGCGGCTGCGACGGCGCCGCCGAGATGCTGCAGCGGGGCTTCCTTGCGCTTGACCACCTTAAGCTCCGTGCCGGCCTTCTTGCCGCGCCAGTTGAAAATGTCCTCCTTGCTCAGCGGCCTCACATAGTCGAACCACGCATAGTTGGGCAGAAAACGCTTCTCGGGCGGAATCTGGGTCATGGGATACAGAGTGCCCTCGGCCTTTGGCATCCACACCTTCTGCATCTTGCGGCTCTCGAAAAATATCTTAAGCTGCGTGGTCTCTGTGTAATTCAGGCCGATGAGCGAGCTGTCGCTGTCGTCGATGGGGTAATAAACGACACGCACATTGTCGTTGGCGTCGGCCTCACTGATCTCGCCTTTGCTGAAGAAAGCGAGCATCTCGTCGGACGACACCTGGTTGAAATTCACCGAGTCGGGCATCTGCTCCACCGAGAGAGCCTGCCCGATGACGTGCACGCGGTTGATGGTGGAGTCTTTCATGTAGACCTTTATCACCTCGCCGAGCAGCTGCTGGTTGTTGTTCCAGGTGATGGGGTCGCGGTACATGATGAGGCACGAGTCGGCGCTGTTGTAGACCAGCGAGTCGCACACGGCCTGCACGTCGGTGCGGTAGGCCCTCACCTTGTTGTAAGCGTGCACCACCCGGTAGACGGAATCGGTGTTGATGTTGTATGTGAAGATCTTGAACGTGTCGGCGTGCAGGTAGAGAGAGTCGCGCTGGGAGAAGTCAATGGCCACGGCGCGGTCTGTGGCAAGGCCGTGCCCGGTGTTCTCGTTGTAGCGGTAATAGTCGCACGTCATCATGTTCTTGTTTACGGAGTCGGTGTAAACAACGTTGAGGAAAGCCTCGCTCGTGCCTGCCTTGCTGTCGTAATAAACGCTGTCGCCCACAAGGCGCCGCCCGCTGTCGGTCATCACAGACCTCGCGAAGAGCCGCGCACGGTCGTGCTTGGTGTCGTAATAGCCGTCCTCGGTGTAGATGTGGCTTGTGCCGGAGGTTATGTTCGACGGTCCGACGGCATGAGCCGTAGACGTTCCGGTGTCGTAGTAGAGCGTGTCGCTTGTCAGGAAGAAGCGGTCGTTGCGCAGCCGCACGTCGAAATTGAACACGGCCTGCTTGCTGTCGGTGTAGTATTCGCCCCAGTCAGAGGTCAGCTCGCTGCCGTTGTCAACCAGTTTTCCGCCTTCGAAGAAGTAGCCCACGTTGTAGAGGCGGTCGAAGTTAAGGCTGTCGGTGTAAAGGGTTGACTGCCGGTGCTTGAGCACAACGTTGTAGCGCGCCTCGGCCATCATCTCGTTGCCGTCGTAGAAAGCGTAGTCGCTGGTCAGCGACAGGGTGTCGCCCTGCACCATCCTCACATGGCCGAACGCCTCGAACGAGTTTGACGACTCGAAGAAATAGGCGCTGTCGCAGTGCAGCGTGGCGCCCTTGTGGCGGAAAGCCACGTTGCCATTGAGGATCTGGGCGTCAGGATTCTTGAAGCGGTCGTAGTGCAGCACGTCGGCATGGAGCAGGTAAACGCGGGCCTCGTCGTCCTGCCGCCGCTCCTCCGGCAGCACCGGCAGAGCCGCACACAGCCCAAACAGGCACAGAGCCACAACAACAATGGCTCTGTGCCCGCCGGGAATGACGCCCGCAAGCGGTCTGTTTCTCATCTTACCCACCCCTCGTAAACGAACTTGCAGTCCTTGTATCTGTCGTTCAACTTGACGTAGGTTGTCTTTATCTTGTTGACCACCCACTCGTGGAGCGCCTCCTCACGGCGCTTCTCGAGCACAAGGTCTTTCATCACCTGAAAGTCTTCGGTGATGGTGGCTTTGTGTCCGTCAACGCGGTTCTTGAGTTTCACGATGGCGCAGACGGTCTTGTCGCGCTCGTTGATCATCTTGAACGGAGCCGAGATCTCGCCCACTTCCATCGTGTCAACCACCTTTGCTACCTCGGCGGGCAGGTCCTGCATCCTGAACTTTGAGGTGCGCATGCCGTCGATTGTGTTGGCCATCAGGCCGTGGTTGTTGCGTGTGTCCTTGTCGTCGGAGATGGCCATGGCGCCAGCCTCAAACGTGAACAGGCCGTTCTGTATGTCAGTCCTGATGGAGTCGAGGCGCGCGAGGGCGCGGTCTACAGACGCTTCCGACACTCGGGGCTTGAGCAGAATGTGGCGCACCTTTATCTTGTCGCCGCGCTTGTCCACAAGCTGTATGATGTGGAATCCGAATTCAGACTCCACAATCTTAGACACTTTCTTGGGGTCTGTGAGGTTGAACGCCACGCTGGCAAACGCCGGGTCGAACGCGGCGCGGCCCGTATAGTCAATCTCGCCGCCCGCCCTGGCGGAGCCGGGATCCTCTGAATAAAGGCGCGCAAGGGTGGCAAAAGACGTCTCGCCCTTGTTCACACGGTCGGTAAACGAGCGCAGCTCGTCCTTCACACGGTTGATTTCCTCCTGCTCAATGACAGGCATCTGGGTGAGAATCTGCACCTCCACCTCCGTGGGAACAAACGGAATGCTGTCCTGCGGCAGCTTGGCGAAGTAGCGGCGCACCTCGGCCGGCGTCACGTTTATGTCGGCCACAAGCTTCTTGCGCATCTCCTGCGTGGTCATCTGGTCGCGCACCACGTCGTGCAACTCGTTGCGTATCTGGGTGATGCTCTGCTTTTTATACTCCTCGAGCTTCTCGCGCGAGCCGGCCATCTGTATCCAGTAGTTGACGTAATTGTCCACCTGACCCTGCACGTCGGCCTCGGTCACACTGACACTGTCTATCGCCGCCTGGTGGAGATAGAGTTTCTGCACGGCAATCTGCTCCGGAATCACGCAGTCGGGGTCGCCGTTCCAGCGCGTGCCCTCCTGCGCGGCCTGCATCCGCATGGCCTCCACCTCTGACATGAGTATCGGCTCGTCGCCCACAACCCATATCACCTCGTCGACGACATTGCGCCCCAGGCTGTCATTAACGGCAGGCGCTCCGCCCGCCATCGCAGGCGAAAAGAGCGCTCCACCTATTATTAATAGTCCTAATTTGTTCCTGATTTTCATATCGGCAGGTCACTTATGATTGTTTACTGTCTTCAGAACGGTCTCGTCTACCACCACCGGATACTTCTTGCGGAGGCCGGCCACCCACTCTTTTTCAAGCATATCCTGATAGTCGGCGGTCACGAGTCCGCGCACGTCGGTGTACTCCTCGGGTCCTTTCTTGAGCAGTTTTCCGTAGGTGGCCTTGATGGGATAGCCGTCGAAACTCTTCACAAAGGCTTTCGACTTGAACACCAGACTGTCCACAAGTCCGTTGTCTCCTTTCTTGAATATGCCCTTCTCGACACGTATTCGCAGCACCGAGTCGTTGTTGAACGTGCTGCGCAGCGCCTCGTTCCACTCGCTGAACTTGAGCTTCTTCACGCAGTCGCGCACGGCCTTGACGTCGTCCTTGGTCTTGACGAAGTAGGCAATGCCCTTGAAGCGGGGCTCGCGCCAGGCGTACTTCTTCTTGTTCTTTTTGAAATAAGCCTCAAGCCCGGCCTCGTCCTTGGCCGCCTTCTCCCACACGGCGCGGTTGCTGATCTCGTAGAGCAGCAGTCCGTCGTGGTATTCGCGTATCAGATTGCGCAGCCCGGAGTCCTGCGCCATGAGCGAGTCGGCCCTGCGCTCCAGCACCTGCTCCTTTGTCAGCAGGCCGCCCGACCGCCTCACGAGTGTGTCGAGGCGCGTCTCGGCGATGCGCTCGCGCAGGTTGCGCTGCTCGATGAACTTCATTATGCTTGCGCGCAGCGAGTCGTAAGGCTCCAGCTGCTTGCGGTCTTTCATCAGAACGATGTGATATCCGACCGGCGAGAGGAACGGCTCGCTCATCTCGCCCACCTTGAGCGCGAAGGCCTTGTCCTCAAACTCCTTGAGAGTCTGGTGCCGCCCTATCCACGGCAGAAGCCCGCCGTTTGCGGCAGTACCCTGGTCCTGCGACAGGCGGCGCGCCAGGTCGGCAAAGTCGGCGCCGCCTTTCAGGGCCGTGTAGATGGAGTCTATGCGCTGCCGCGCCCGCTCCTGCTCGGCGGCCGGAGCCTTCTGCCCCAGCTGCAGGAATATGTGCGCGGGGCGAATCAGCCCGCTGTCGCCCACGGAACGCTTCGTGTTGTCATAGATTCTGCGTGCCTCGGCCTCCACATCGGCGTCGGTAGCCAGCGTGGGGAGCACCTGCTGGTCGCGGTACTGGGCAAACTCCTGCCTGAAGGAGGTGAGGGTGTCGAGCCTGGCGTCGAGCGCGGCGGCCACCTTCAGCTTGTAGTTTATGAACAGGTCAACATACTCCTCGACGGTCTTCTTGTCGATCACGCCCTCGGCGTTGTTCTTGTTGTAAGAATACTCAAACTCAGAGCGCGTCACCGGCACGCCGTTGATGGTCATCACCGTGGGGTCATTCTGGGCAGAAGCCGCACTGCCCGCGAGGAGCAGTGCGGCAATCAGAGTTCCTGTCTTCATTTATCCGTTGCAGCTGGTTTAGTCGTTCGGTCTCGAATAGTTGGGCGCCTCGCTCGTGATGGCGATGTCGTGCGGATGGCTCTCAAGCACGCCCGCGTTGGTGATGCGGGTGAACTTGGCGTCGTGCAGGCGCTCAATGCTTGCCGCGCCGCAGTAGCCCATGCCCGAGCGCAGACCGCCCACGAGCTGGTAGATGACCTCCTGCACCGTGCCTTTGTAGGGCACGCGTCCGGCGATGCCCTCCGGCACGAGCTTCTTCACGTCCTTCGTGTCGCCCTGGAAGTAGCGGTCCTTCGAGCCGTTCTTCTGCTCCATGGCCTCGAGCGAGCCCATGCCGCGGTAGCTCTTGAACTTGCGCCCGTTGAAGATGATGGTCTCGCCGGGGCTTTCCTCCGTGCCGGCCACGAGCGACCCGATCATCACCGAGTTGCCGCCGGCGGCCAGAGCCTTCACGATGTCGCCCGAGTAGCGCAGTCCGCCGTCGGCGATGAGGGGCACGCCGGTGTCTTTCAGCGCGCTGTAGACGTCGTAGACGGCCGACAGCTGGGGCACACCCACGCCGGCAACGACGCGCGTGGTGCAGATGGAGCCGGGGCCGATGCCCACCTTCACGGCGTCGGCGCCGTTGTCAACAAGCATCCGTGCGGCGGCGCCGGTGGCCACGTTGCCCACCACGATGTCCACCTGCGGGAACGACCTCTTGGCCTCAACGAGCTTCTCTATCACATATTTAGAATGTCCGTGGGCGGTGTCGATGACTATGGCGTCGGCGCCGGCGTCAACGAGAGCCTGCATGCGGTCGAGCGTGTCGGCCGTGACGCCCACGCCGGCGGCCACGCGCAGGCGGCCTTTCTCGTCCTTGCAGGCCATGGGCTTGTCCTTGGCCTTGGTTATGTCCTTGTAAGTGATCAGGCCCACCAGGCGGTTGTCCTTGTCAACCACGGGCAGCTTCTCAATCTTGTTCTCCTGCAGAATCTGCGCCGCGGCGGCCAGGTCGGTCTGCATATGGGTGGTCACGAGGTTCTCCTTCGACATAACGTCGTCAATCTTGCGGTCCAGACGGCGCTCAAAGCGCAGGTCGCGGTTGGTGACGATGCCCACCAGATGGTTCTCGTCGTCCACCACGGGGATGCCGCCGATATGATATTCTGCCATCATGTCGAGCGCGTCCTTAACGGTGGAGCCGCGGCGGATGGTCACGGGGTCATAGATCATGCCGTTCTCCGCACGCTTCACGATGGCCACCTGGCGCGCCTGCTCCTCGATGGTCATGTTCTTGTGAATCACGCCGATGCCTCCCTCGCGTGCGATGGCGATGGCCATCTGCGACTCGGTGACGGTGTCCATGGCCGCAGTCACGAACGGAATGTTCAGCGCGATGTTGCGCGAGAACTTTGTTTTCAACTCCACTGTCTTAGGCAGCACTTCAGAATAAGCCGGAATTAAGAGGACGTCGTCAAAAGTCAAGCCGTCCATCACGATTTTATCTGCAATAAATGATGACATACTTTAGTACTATAATGAAATTATTGCGTGCAAATTTAGCACAATTTTTCCACATATTTTATATCGCGCACCCATTTTCTTCAATCGTTAACACGTTTTAGGGTGGATTAAAAAGAACACGCCGCCAAAGTACCGCACGGCATGAACAATAAAGCACCAAGACTCAGCAAGCATCACAAAGCAGATGAAAACAAAAAACTTTCGCCGGTGATGAAAGAACACCTCCGGCGAAAAAAAATAGGAATCAGATGCGAAAAGCAACATAAAGCAGCTTTTTCATAAATTATTCGGACGTAAAATATTTCTTGCCATGACAATTGGGACAAGGGACATGTCTGTGTGCACTTGACACGAGAAAAGTGCCGCCACACTCTTTACACGTTTCCTTTTCCCCTGTTTCGTGTCCGATATTTGCTGGACTAAGCTCTCTTCCTACAGTTCCTTTACCATGACATAACGAACATTCCCGCCTTGTTCCTGTCGTATTATTAGATGTGTTATTCCCGCTGCCAACCGAGAGTCCACCGTCATAAACTCCCGAATCCGCCTGTCTTACAGCGTTTGCGGCGTTGACCTTTGTCTGTATGTATTGGTTGTAATTTTCATTTATCTCCCACTCCGTGGGGTCTTTGCCGTGAATCCGCCTGTAAGTCTGAATGAAGCTGTTATTCACCTGCATCTTCTCAAGCGCCATCTGTTGCTGCACCTGCTGCACGCTCATCTGTCCGATCTGTCTCATTTGCTGAGCAATGTCAGCCTCAGACATTGATATTATGGACTTCTTTGGGGTCGTGGCCGTCGTTGTCGCGCTCTTGCTTGCCGCCTGGCTACTCTTCGCGGCCTGCACCGAGGCGTATGTCGCGGCGCCGAGCAGCGCGGTAGTGCCGATTATCGCGCCCCACGTCTGGGCGCGGTTCTGCAGCTGCTCCTGCCGCTTGCTCTGCGCGTCGGCAAGCAGCTCGCTCACCGTCTCGCGGTGCTCGCCCCGGCACTGCACGTCGTTGAATGCCTCCTCAAGGTCCTCTATGGCCGACTTGTACTTGCCGCGCTGATAGTTGCAGTAGCCTCTGAAGTAATAACACTTCCAGCCGGCCCCGCCGGGATTGTCCTTTATAATCTTGGTGAACAGCTTCACGGCGTCCTTATACTCGCCGTTCGCCATGGCAAGCTCGGCGTCGGTCCGCCTCGGATCGTCATTATAAACGGCATTCGGGGCAAAGCCAAAGGCATTCGCCGTGCCGCCATGCTCCGCCTCAGCCTGCTGCGGAGCGGCGGAGTTCTGTGGCGGAGCAGCGGCGGTCTGTGGCGCGGCGCTTGCAGGCCGTGCCTCCGCCTTGGCGGGCACGTTAATCTTCATGCCCGCGTAAAACACGTCGAGCCCGTAGTTAAGCTCCGCGAGCGCGGCGGCCGTGGTGCCGTATTTGGCCGCCACCGACCCGATGTCCTCGCCGCGCTGCACGACATGAACCCACGTTCCGGCCTCTTGCGCGCCGGCGGGAGTAAACATTTGGCACATGCAGACAACAAACGCGATGAGTGCCGATTGCCATTTAATCATATCCGTCATTTCATTAGTTTATATTTAGTCACATTTCCCTATTAATCGGGCATCGTTCACCCGTTGCCTTTATTGCCGCATGGCCAAAATGTTTACATTAATTATTAATGGCTTCAGTCTTTATAATTTATTTCCTTAATGTTCTTCTTAGCCATCTTGAAGATGTTGGCATTGGGGCTGTCGTCCTTTTTATAGGCCACCTGCGTGTCGGTCTCCTCGCAGACGATGACCTTCATGCGCTTCTTCGACTTTGTTATGATTGTGGCTTCGCGCGGGAACGTGGCGGCGGGCGCCGCGTCCTGCCGGGCGGGCGCCGCCGTGCTCTCCGCCGCCGGGGCGGACTGCGGCTGCGCGGCGGCAGGCTGCGGAGCGGCCTGTCCGGGCAGAGCGAGATCGGCAAGAATGTCTTTCGTGCCGTCGGGATATTTTATCAGGAACACATCGCTCTTAGGCACGAACACCTTCTTGGGCGACTTCTTGCCGCCTGTGGTGTATGTCACCACGTGCTCGTCCATGGTCAGCTCGTAGGCAAAGTCCTCGCGCCCCGCCTTGTAGTAGACGAGTATCGCACCCTTGGGCTGCTTCGCCTGGGCCGTGGTGCTGAATATGCGCTGGCCGTCGGCGTTGAAGAACACGTTGCCGCGCTTCTTGTATTTCAGCATGTATATGCTCTTGTTGTCAACGAACTCCTCCCCGGCGTTCTTCTTGCCCGACTCTGCAAAGAGCGTCTTGTCGTTGTTCACCTGGATTATCCTCACCTCCTTCTCGCGCCCGTCGCGAAACATTATCACGTCCTGAGCGTATGAAAGCAACGCTGACTGCGAAACTAAAAATGCCAGAAAGTATCTCTTCATAAAACACATTTGATTTTAAATGGCGTATCCTATATTGGCTATGAATCCCGTGCCCAGTTTATCAGCTCCTTTTGCCCAGCTCAAAGCAAAGCCAAGACCTATATTTATCTTTTTATAGTAAAAGGCAATGGATGGGGTTGTCATAAATCCCCAGTTAAATTCCTCATCACTTGTTTTGGTTCCATTCTCTTCAATGACGGGAACGCTTTGCCAAGACATTGTAAAATACAGCGGAGCGAATATGCCCCAATTGTCCGAAAGCATATAATTAAAGTTGGGACCTATTCCAATATTAGCAGAAGCATACTCTGCATCAACAATACCAACGTTTGTATTCAACAAAAATGATATTCCAAAATAAGACGAATAAGCATTCATAATGTTCGCAGACAATCCATAACTGCCTTTCGCGCCCTCTTCAAACCCCTGCATATAGTGCAGTCCCATATAACTGCGCAGCTTAAGCCCCGCGTCGTTATCCTCAACACCACTGTCTTGCTGAGGTTCGCCAGCAGTATCTTCCGTGTTATCCGCAACATTGACAGGCTGTTTCGTCGGCTGCGTGACAGCCTTTACGCCGCTCTGCGCGGCAGGCGCGGTTTCGGCCGGCCTGCCCGCCGTCTCCCCCACCGGCACCTGTATCTTCATGCCCGCGAAGAAGTAGTCGCCCGCGTTGGGGTTGGCCTGCTTGATGGCCTCAACGGTCGTTCCGTAGCTCCGAGCTATGCTCTCTATTGTCTCGCCGCGCTTTATCTCGTGCGTCACGGTCTTTGTCTGCGCGGCGGCAGTCAGTGTGCAGGCTGCGAGCGCGAGGCTCATGAGCAGTCTTCTTGGTTTTGCTATGCTTCTCATATTCGTTGTTTTTTGTTTGTTCTTACAATTGTATAATCAGGAAGTTTGACACGCTCCAGAACTTCGTCGGGTCGGTGATGTGGAGTGTGCAGGTGCCGTCGCCGTTGTCCTCGAAGTGGAACGAGCTGTTGTTTGGCATCGGGGTGAGTATCTTCGGGTTGTCAGAGCGGAGCGTTATGTCTCTGAACTTGCGTATGTCAACGGCGTTGAACTTGCTCTTGTCCACGTTGGTGTAGTTGACGCGCTTCTTCGAGAGGAATCCGCCCCTGAGCAGCCCGGCGCGCTGCAGCTCCTTCTTTGTGCCCACCTTTATGTAGCACTCGTTTATCATCTCGTCCTGGGCCGACAGCGCGCTCGTGAGCACCTCGTTCTTCTTCTCGGCCTGCTCGGTCTTTGTGCGCAGCGAGGCTATCGAGGCCCGCAGCTCGCCTATGCTCTTGTTCTTGTCGCTCAGGTCGCGCCGGAGCGACTGTATGGTGGCGTCTTTCTCGGCGAGCTGGCTGTTCAGGAAATCGATGATGCGCCTCATCTTCTCCACGTTCTGCCCGCCGCGCCCCTTGAGCGAGTCCTCGAGCTGCGCTATCTGGCGGCGCTGGCTCTCCAGCACCCGGCTGAAGTACTCCAGGTTCTGCCTGATCTGCTCTTTCGACAGCAGCACTCCGTCCTTGGTCTTGTTGGTCAGCAGCACATCCTCCTGGGCGGCTATGCTGTCCAGCCCCGCGGCGATGGCCGTCATGACGGACGTCAGCTCGCTGAGTTCTCTTTCTTTCTGCTGGTTGTCTCTGATGATGGAGTCGCGCTCGGCAATATAAGACGAGACGTCAACGCTCTCGTTGCGGCACGACAGTGTGAGGCCGGAAGCGCCGGCGACAATCAGCGCCAGGCATGCTGTTCTGAATGTTTTCATAAGTCTCTCGTGGTTTGATTTGTTTCTTGCCCGCGACGCGCTGTCACCCGATACTGCGGCGGCCCGGATGGAGGGGCCGCCGCAGCGGCAGGCCTTACTTGGCGGTTGGATTAGGGGCGCGGACGTTCTCAACTTCTTTTCCATTGTCCGCGGCTCCCGGATTCGGACGGTTACAGGTTGTCTATCATTCTCCAATATACAAAAAAGCGCGGGAGTCTGTGCATGTCGCTTATCCCACGTGCTTGGCCTCGCATTGCCTAACTGTCAAGGATAAGCAACGCAAGAAGCCCACGCCGATATGTAAATGCAACCACATTCCGCACTTGGCGACCCAAGCCGGAACATGGCGGTACAATACATACCCATGGACATCTGCGGTTGCTTTTACCGTGTGACAGTCAGTTAAATTGCGAGTTTAGCACGTCACAGATAAAAACGTCAGCAAACGTCTTTTCTATATATAGCGCATCCCCTCCACCGTTTCCACCGGCGTTTGGCCGTGGGGGCCGGCGTGGTTTTGCGCTCCAAAATTACTAATTTTATTCCAATCAGAGACAAATTCGCACATTAAAAAACAAAACAACAATGAAAACACCACCTGAAAGGAATCAAGAATGAAGAATTAAGAGTTAAGAAAAAATAGCTTTTGTGGCTGTCTTTCTTAACTCTTAATTCTTCATTCTTGATTTCCGCGGGGCTGTTGTCTGTCTCCCGTCTCCCGCCTCCTGTCTCCTGAATTTAACACTTCGATTTCCGTCGAAATAGAAATTTCCGGGCGGCTTTTGCCCCCTTGTTCCGCCAAGAACAGCGGATGGTTTTGCAAAATGGCCTGTATTGCGTTGCGATATAGGCCGTTTTGCATTGCGATATGGCCTATATTGGAGGGCGATATGACCCTTTTCGCGGGGCGGAAAAGGCCGTTTTCGTGGCTGAAAGGGGTGGTTTCGGGGGCTGAAAAAGTTGCACAATAGGGCTTATAAGACCTATAAGTCCTATAAGACCAATAAGTTACGCTTGCACACTCATATTTCGCGAATTTGCGGCCGGGGCGGTTTTGTTTTCAAAAAACGCGAAATTTGAGGGGGCAAAGCCGCGGTTTTTTAACCATTGCAAACAAACGCAAAGGGGCGGGCGGTGTTTCGTTTGGTCTGACAATGTGTTCTAAACTTCCCGTGGTTTAATCTTTTTATGTTAATAACAGACAACAAAGGTTTATTGTCTTGCCCGCAGCGGGAAATAAGTGTTACCTTTGCATAAGGCAAAAGCCGCGAGGCCGGCTTCCGCCGACATTAAAAACAACATGGACAATGGAAACGACTGACCAACTGCTCCGCACCGCCGTGAACGCCGCGACAGCCGCCGGGCGCGCCATCATGGAGGTCTATGAAGACCCTGCGCAGGACTTCGGCATAGAGCTGAAGGCCGACAACTCGCCGCTGACACGCGCCGACAGGCGGGCCGACAGCGTCATTGCCGCCGCGCTCGCCCCCACGGGCATCGGCATCCTGAGCGAGGAGAGCGCCCACGCGCCCTATGACGAGCGGCGCGAGTGGCGGCGGCTGTGGATTGTGGACCCGCTCGACGGCACGAAAGAGTTCATCAAGCGCAACGGCGACTTCACCGTGAACATCGCCCTGGCCGAGGCGGGCAGCCCCGCGCTGGGCGTGGTCTACGCGCCCGCCACGCGCGAGCTGTACTGGGGCGCCCGCGGCATCGGGGCCGGAAAGATTTGTGATGTGGAGCCGGGGCGGAGCTTCGCCTCGGCGGCCGAGGTGCGCCGGGAGTCGGCAGCGCTGCCGTGCGCCGCCGGCGGACGGCCCTTTACTGTCGTGGCCTCGCGCTCGCACCTGAGCGCGGAGACGCAGGCCTGCATAGACAGCCTGCGCCGCGAGCACCCCGGCCTGGCCACCGCCGCGCGCGGAAGCTCGCTGAAGCTGTGCATGGTGGCCGAGGGGCTGGCCGACGTCTACCCGCGCTTCGCCCCCACCATGGAGTGGGACACCGCCGCCGGACAGGCCGTGGCCGAGGCCGCGGGGTGCCGCGTGGCGAGCGCAGGCGACGGCCGCCGCCTTGCCTACAACAAGCCCGACCTGCACAACCCCTGGTTCATCGTGAGCTGCGAGGGGGCAGCTCCGGCGCCAACCGAAAGACAGACCGTATGACATTCGAGATTCTATTCGTTCTGGCCGGGCTGGTGTGCATGCTCGCCGCGCTCATCATGGACAAGATGCGGCCCGGCATCGTGCTGCTCAGCCTTGTCGTTGTCTACATGGCGGCGGGCATCATCACCCCGGCGCAGATGGTGGCTGGCTTCAGCAACAGGGGCATGATAACTGTGGGCCTGCTCTTCCTCGTGAGCGAGGGCATACGCCAGAGCGGCGCGCTGGGCGCCGTGGTGAAGCGGCTGCTGCCCCGCGAGGGCGCGTCGGTGGCAGGGGCGCAGCTGCGCATACTGCCCATAGTGAGCGCCTTCTCGGCCTTTCTGAACAACACGCCGGTGGTGGTCATCTTCGCCCCCATCATCAAGAACTGGGCCAGGCGGGTGGGCCTGCCGTGCACAAAGTTCCTCATACCGCTGTCTTACGCCACCATCCTGGGCGGCCTGTGCACCCTCATCGGCACATCGACCAACCTCGTTGTCCACGGCATGATGCTCGACCGGGGCATGGAGGGGCTGAAGATGTTCGACCTGGCCTACATCGGCATACCCGTGACCGTGGCCGGACTGGCCTACATCCTCATAGCCTCAAAGCGGCTGCTGCCCGCCGAACGGCCCGACAACATTGAGGAAGAAGAGGCCGAGGCGGGCGAGGCCTCCGGCAAGCACGTGGTGGAGGTGGTGCTGGCATCGCGCTTCCCGGGGCTGAAGCGCAAGCTGAAGAACTTCGACTTCAAGCGCCGCTACGGCGCCGAGGTGAAGGAGATACGCCAGGGCGGACAGGTGATCACCAAGAATCTGGGCGAGGTGCGCCTGCAGGAGGGCGACACGCTCGTGGTCGTGGCCGACGAGGCGTTCACCCGGACGTGGGGCGACTCGTCGGTGTTCCTGATGATGACCAACGGCAGCGAGATTCCCTCGCGCCCCGTGGCGGCATGGAAGAAGTGGACGGCGCTGGCCCTGCTGCTCATAATGATAGCCGGAGCCACCGTGGGCGAGCTGCCCGCCGTGAAGGAGCGCTTCCCCGGCGTCAGGATGGATATGTTCTTCTTCGCCGCAGTGACGGCTGTGCTCATGGCGTGGCTGAAGATATTCCCGCCCAAGAAATACACCAAATACATCAGCTGGGACATACTGATCACCATCGCCTGCGCCTTTGCCATCAGCGCCGCCATGGAGGAGTCGGGGCTGGCCGCGCTCATCGCCGGGTTCATAAAGGGCGTGAGCGGAAGCCTCGGAGCGTGGGGCGCGCTGGCCGCGCTCTATCTCGTGACACTGCTCATCACCGAGCTTGTGACCAACAACGCGGCCGCCGCGCTGGCCTTTCCGCTGGCGCTGGAGACGGCGGCAAAGTTCGGCGTGGACCCCATGCCGTTCTTCATAGCCATCTGCATAGCCGCCTCGGCGGGCTTCGCCACGCCCATCGGCTACCAGACCAACCTCATAGTGCAGGGCGCGGGCAACTACCGCTTCACCGACTTCCTGAAGATAGGACTGCCCATGGACCTCATCGTCATGGCAATATCCGTGAGCCTCATCCCGATGGTGTGGCCCTTCACACCCCTAAACTGAACAAAACGCAATGGAACACATATACCCCATATTCGACAAAATGCTCACCCGCGCCGACAAGGAGGCCCTGCTCGGCCAGCGCGGACTGATGGTCTGGATGACCGGACTGAGCGGGTCGGGCAAGAGCACGCTGGCCATCGCCCTGGAGCGCGAGCTGCAGCGGCGCGGCATACTGTGCCGCATACTCGACGGCGACAACATCCGCTCGGGCATAAACAACAACCTGGGCTTCTCGCCTGCCGACAGGCGCGAGAACATACGCCGCATAGCCGAGGTGGCAAAGCTATTTGTAGACACGGGCATCGTCACCATAGCGGCCTTCATAAGCCCCAGCGAGGAGCTGCGCAGCATGGCCGCCGCCATCATTGGCGCCGATGACTTCTTCGAGGTCTACGTCAGCACGCCGCTCAGCGTCTGCGAGAAGCGCGACGTGAAAGGACTATACGCCAAGGCGCGGCGCGGCGAGATAAAGGACTTCACGGGCGTGTCGGCCCCTTTCGAGGCGCCGCAGCGGCCAGCCCTCAGCATCGACACGTCGGCCCGCCCGCTGGCCGACTGCGTGGAAGATGTGCTCAAACTCATTTTACCAAAGATAAAGAAGCAAAACTGAACAGATATGGCAGAAGACTACAACCTTAGCCACTTAAAGCAATTAGAGGCAGAATCAATCTACATCATACGCGAGGTGGCCGCCGAGTTTGAGAATCCGGTGATGCTCTACAGCATCGGCAAGGACTCGTCGGTGATGGCCCGCCTGGCCGAAAAGGCGTTCTATCCGGGCCGCCCGCCGTTCCCGCTGATGCACATCGACTCCAAATGGAAGTTCAAGGAGATGCTGAAGTTCCGCGACGACTACGCCCGCGAGCACGGCTGGAGGCTCATCGTGGAGTCCAACATGAAGGCGTTCCGCGAGGGCGTGGGGCCGTTCACCCACGGCAGCAAGGTACACACCGACCTGATGAAGACGCAGGCGCTGCTCCACGCGCTGGACAAATACAAGTTCGACGCGGCCTTCGGGGGTGCCCGCCGCGACGAGGAGAAGTCGCGCGCCAAGGAGCGCATCTTCTCGTTCCGCAACAAGTTCCACCAGTGGGACCCCAAGAACCAGCGCCCGGAGCTGTGGGACATCTACAACACCCGGGTGCGCAAGGGCGAGAACATCCGCGTGTTCCCGCTCTCGAACTGGACCGAGCTTGACGTCTGGCAGTACATACGCATCGAGAAGATACCCATCGTGCCGCTCTACTTCGCCAAGATGCGGCCCGTGGTCAACATCGACGGCACGCTCATCATGCCCGACGACGACCGCCTGCCGGAGAAGTACCGCGACCAGATAGAGATGAAGATGGTGCGCTTCCGCACACTGGGCTGCTGGCCGCTCACGGGCGCCGTGGAGTCGAGCGCCGACACAATAGAGAAGATTGTGGAGGAGATGATGACCACAACAAAGTCGGAACGCACCACGCGCGTCATCGATTTCGACCAGGACTCGAGCATGGAGCAGAAGAAGCGCGAGGGATACTTCTGAATGAAAAGTTAAAAATGAAGAATTAAGAAACCGTGACTGACAACAAAAGCATGAGCGAGACAAACAATACAACAGCCGGGCGCATGACGATAGAGGAGTTTCTCGACAACGACGAGAGGAAAGACCTGCTGCGCCTGCTCACCGCCGGCTCGGTGGACGACGGCAAGTCAACGCTGATAGGGCGGCTGCTCTTCGACAGCAAGAAGATATACGAGGACCAGCTCGACGCGCTCGAGCGCGACAGCAAGCGCATGGGCAACGCCGGCGACCACATAGACTACGCCCTGCTGCTCGACGGGCTGAAGGCCGAGCGCGAGCAGGGAATAACCATCGACGTGGCCTACCGCTACTTCTCGACCAACCGCCGCAAGTTCATCATTGCCGACACGCCGGGTCACGAGCAGTACACGCGCAACATGATAACCGGAGGCTCAACGGCGCAGCTGGCCATAATACTGGTGGACGCCCGCAACGGAGTGATCACGCAGACGCGCCGCCACTCGTTCCTCGTGTCGCTGCTGGGAATAAAGCATGTGGTGCTGGCGGTCAACAAGATGGACCTCACAGGCTTCAGCAAAGAGGTGTTCGACAGAATCGTGGCAGACTATACGGACTTCATACGCCCGCTCGGCATACCCGACATACAGTGCATTCCGCTATCCGCCCTCGACGGCGACAACGTGGTGGAGCGGTCGGAGCGCACGCCGTGGTACGGCGGCCCGGCCCTGCTTGACTTCCTTGAGAACGTGCGCGTGGGCACAGACCAGAACATGGCGGACTTCCGCTTCCCCGTGCAGTATGTGCTGCGCCCCAATCTGGACTTCCGCGGATTCTGCGGCAAGGTGGCCTCGGGCGTTGTCCGCAAGGGCGACGAGGTGGTGGCGCTGCCGTCGGGCAAGCGCAGTCGCATAAAGGAAATCGTTACCGCCGACGGCAATCTGGACTACGCTTTCCCGCCGCAGTGCGTCACGCTGACACTCGACGACGAGATAGACGTGTCGCGCGGAGAGATGCTCGCCCCCCCCGACAACCTGCCGGAAAGGGGCCGCCGCTTCGAGGCCATGCTCGTGTGGATGGACGAGGAGCCGATGGACACCACCAAGCAGTTCTATCTGAAGCAGACAACCAGCACCACCCGCGCCCGCATAGACGGCATACGCTACAAGGTGGACGTGAACACCATGGAGCAGAGCAACGTGAGCGCGCTGAGGCTCAACGAGATTGGGAAGGTGGTGATAACCACGAACAAGGAGCTGTTCTTCGATTCCTACAGCAGGAACAAGCCCTGCGGGTCGTTCATCATCATCGACCCCGTGACGAACAACACGTCGGCCGTGGGCATGATAACGGCCAAAGCCGACGCGGCGGAGCTGTTCACGCCCATCTCTGACGGCGACAGGCGGCGCATGGAGGGCGGCGAGCCGATAGTCAGCGCGGCCGAGCGCACGGAGCGGCTGGGCCAGCGGGGCCGCGTCTACTGGATCAGCGGCGGCAGCGAGGCGCAGCGCAACGTGCTCGCGCTGACGCTCGAGCGGCGCCTGTTTGACACCGGGCAATACGCCCTGGCACTGACCGGCGGACTGGCCTGCGGCGCAGGCGCGGCCCTGACGGCGCGGCGCCTGGCCGACGGCGGGGTGGCCGTGGCCTGCTGCGCAGCCCCGGCTGAGGGTGCCGAGGCGGCCGGCGACGTGCGCCTCCGCATAGGCGCCGAGGCGGCCTGCGGCGGCGATGTGAGAACGATTGAGCCTGAGCGGATGCAGCAGGCGGTGGACGACATAATCAAAGAAGCATAAGACAATGGGACTTCTCGAATTCAACAAACTGCCCATCAACACCCTTGTGGGCGCCGACTGGCATACTTTCAAGGCCGTGTGCGCCGGGCGCGACATCGACAAAGGCTACCGACGCAAGTACCGGCTGACCAAGGGCGTGTGCCGGATGCTCAGCCTGCTCACGCCAATACAGGACGCGCGCTACCGCCGCCTGCTGGCCGACAAGCCGCTGGAGCACCCGCCCGTGTTCATACTGGGCCACTGGCGCAGCGGCACCACGTTCATGCACAACGTGCTGTCGTGCGACCGCCACTTCGGCTACAACACCACCTACCAGACCGTCTTCCCGCATCTGATGATGTTCGGGCAGGCGTTCTTCAAGAAGAACATGGCCTGGCTGATGCCCGACAAGCGCCCCACCGACAACATGGAGCTGGCCGTGGACCTGCCGCAGGAGGAGGAGTTCGCCCTGGCCAACATGATGCCCTACACGTATTACAACTTCTGGTTCTTCCCGAAATACATGATGGAGTACTGCGACCGCTTCCTCACCTTCGAGCGGATAACGCCCGAGGAACTTCGCGTCTTTGAGGAAGTGTTTACCAAGCTGATAAAGATCAGCCTGTGGAACACCCACGGCACGCAGTTCCTATCGAAGAACCCGCCCCACACCGGGCGTGTGCGCGAGCTGGTGAAGATGTTCCCCGACGCAAAGTTCATCTATCTGATGCGCAACCCCTACACCGTGTTCGAGAGCACGCGCAGCTTCTTCAGCAACACCATCCTGCCGCTGAAGCTCGAGGACATAAGCCCCGAGGAGCTTGAGCAGAACATCCTGAGCGTCTACACAAGGCTCTACCGCCGCTACGAGGCCGACAAGAGCCTCATCCCGCAGGGCAACCTCATCGAGGTGAAGTTCGAGGACTACGAGGCCGACGCCTACGGCATGACGCGCCACATCTACGACGCGCTCTCGCTGCCCGGCTTCAAGGAGGCCGACGGCGCCATACGCGCCTACACCGAAAGGAAGAAGGGATACAAGAAGAACGCCTACAAGTATGACGACCGCACGGTGCGCCTCGTGGAGGACAACTGGGGCTACGCGCTGAAGGACTGGAACTATTCGATATAGAATTAGGAATTTTGAGTTTTGAGTTTTGAATTGGGCCGCGCGCTCCAACGTGGGAACGCGCGGCCCTATCATTTTTTATTCATTGCCGCATTCGCACCATGAGCACCAAAACGGCGCAGCCAACTCAAAACTCAAAACTCAAAATTCCAAATTCAAACGGCGCGGCCCCAATTCAAAATTCCTAATTCAAAAATCCAGACTCGAACGGCGCAGCCCCAACTCAAAACTCAAAATTCAAAACTCAAAACTCAATTCTCTTCTTCCGCCTCGCGCGCCTTGCGCTCCTCCTCCATCAGCTGGAAGTCCTTCTTGCGCAGCACGAAGCTGTTGCTCAGGTACTTCTCGCGCACAATCTTGTTGGCGGCCAGCTCCTCGGGGCTGCCCTGGAAGAGAATGCGCCCCTCGAAGAGCAGATACGCCCGGTCGGTGATGGAGAGCGTCTCCTGCACGTTGTGGTCGGTGATGAGGATGCCGATGTTGCGGTACTTCAGCCTCCACACAATCTGCTGGATGTCCTCCACGGCGATGGGGTCAACGCCGGCGAACGGCTCGTCGAGCATGATGAACTTGGGGTCTATGGCCAGGCAGCGCGCAATCTCCGTGCGGCGGCGCTCGCCTCCCGACAGCTGGTCGCCCTTGTTCTTGCGCACCTTCTGCAGGCGGAACTCCTTTATGAGGCTCTCCAGCTTCTCCATCTGATACTGCCGGGGCTTGCCCGTCATCTCGAGCACGGAGAGGATGTTGTCCTCGACGCTCATCTTGCGGAACACGCTGGCCTCCTGGGCCAGATAGCCGATGCCGGCCCGCGCCCGCTTGTAGACCGGAAACTTTGTTATGTCGAGGTCGTCGAGATAGATGTGGCCCGCGTTGGGCACAATCAGGCCGGTGGTCATGTAGAACGAGGTGGTCTTGCCAGCCCCGTTGGGTCCCAGCAGCCCCACAATCTCGCCCTGCCTCACGTTTATCGACACGTCGTTAACCACAGTGCGCTTGCCGTAGCGTTTCACCAGGCCCTCGGTGCGCAGCACCATTCCCCCGGTCTTCACCTCGTCGCCCGCAGGCGCCGCCGATATGTTGTTTGTCTCTTCCATACAATTCATTATGCGCCGCGCCCGCAGGCGGCAACACCTTTCCCGGGCGCGGCTTAACTTCTGCAAAGTTAACGCAAGCGAGAGGAAAGAAAGTTCACTTTCGATTTCCCGAGCGCAGCTTAACTTCTGCAAAGTTAGTGCAAAAAACCGAGCGGGCGAAACGAATGCACATTATTTATATAATATAATGGGAATATTAGCATTTTGCCGGCGCCGCGTCGATGGCGCATAAACATACGGCAAAGACGTATTAATATGCAAACCGGCGGACAGTCTGCGCAACGCTTCCGCCCGCCAAAAGCGGCCTTGCGGAGCAGGAAAAAACGCCCTGCGCAACCCACTGATAATCAACACGTTGCAAAACAGGCCATTTTGGCCTCCCAAATAGCCTGTTTTGCAAGCCAATATAGGCCATTTCGCAGGCCAAAATGGCCTATATTGGAAAACCGTTCCGGCCGCCACGCTCCTCAGCACCATAAAAACGGGCCACAAGGGGGCGCTCCGCCGCCACGCGGGGCGGCGGAGCAAAGCGCATATTTATGCACTCCGCGCGGCCGCGAGCAGGCCCGGCCGCTACACGTTATTTAACCCCGGGCGGGCAAAAACCCGCGCCAACATTTGAGTTTCTGTGGGATAATGGCTATCTTTGCAGGAACAAACATTGCAGACAATGATAATAATGAAATGGCTCGACAGCCTCGGGCGCTACCTCATGCTGATGGGCCGCACGTTCCAGAGGCCGGAGCGCATGCGGATGTTCTTCAAGGAATATCTGAAGGAAATGGCCCAGCTCGGCGTCAACTCCATCGGCATCGTGCTGCTGATATCCTTCTTCATCGGCGCGGTGATATGCATCCAGATGAAGCTCAACATCCAGAGCCCGTGGATGCCGCGCTGGACCACCGGCTACGTCACGCGCGAGATAATGCTCCTGGAGTTCTCATCGTCCATCATGTGCCTCATCCTGGCCGGCAAGGTGGGCTCCAACATCGCCTCGGAGATAGGCACCATGCGCGTCACCCAGCAGATAGACGCCCTCGACATCATGGGCGTCAACTCGGCGTGCTACCTCATCCTGCCCAAGATTCTGGGCCTGATAACCATCATGCCCTTCCTCGTCATCTTCTCGTCGGCCACAGGAATACTCGGCGCCTACGGCACGGCCTACATCGGCCACGTGCTCTCGCCAGAGGACCTTACCGCCGGCCTGCAGCACTCCTTCAACTCTTGGTTCGTGTGGATGAGCATCATCAAGAGCCTGTTCTTCGCGTTCATCATATCGAGCGTTCCCTCATACTTCGGCTACACCGTCGAGGGCGGCTCGGTCAACGTGGGCAAGGCCAGCACCGACGCCGTGGTGAGCAGCAGCGTTCTCATCCTCTGCTCCGACGTGTTCCTCACGCAGCTGCTGAGCTGAAAGCCGCGGCTTAGGAGACAGGAGACAGGAGACGGGAGACAGACGAATGCAGAGACTGTATAATTCTGTCCAAAGACCTTGGGTATAATAGGACAGGATGATTTCGATTTGTTGTCCGACAACATCGAACAAGCCGGCAAATTGCCGCACGGCTACTGCAACGGCATAATACACAATAACGGACTAAAAGTTAAAGCAAAGCAGCAAGTGGAACAGGAAACAGACGGAAAGCACCATAAAGTGGGCTATGACGATACAAACAACCGGCAAACGGAATCCTCAAGACCGCAGACAACGCATACGTCTGAACTACTGTCTACTGACTACTGGATACTGAGAGTATGATCGAAATAAGACACATAAGCAAGTCGTTCGGCGACAAGGAAGTGCTGAAAGACATCAGCGCGGTCTTCGAGAGCGGCAAGACCAACCTGATAATAGGCCAGAGCGGGTCGGGAAAGACCGTGCTGGTGAAGAACCTCGTGGGCCTGCTCAGCCCGTCGGACGGCCACATCCTCTACGACGGACGCGACTTCGGCACCATGAGCAAGCGCGACAAGGTGATGCTGCGCCGCGAGATGGGGATGCTCTTCCAAAGCTCGGCGCTCTTCGACTCGATGACCGTGCTGCAGAACGTGATGTTCCCCCTCGATATGTTCTCAAGCATGACGCTGCGCGACAGGACGCGCCGCGCGCGCACATGCCTTGACCGCGTGAACATAACCGACGCCGAGAGCAAGTACCCCGGAGAGATCTCGGGCGGAATGCAGAAGCGCGTGGCCATCGCCAGAGCCATCGCCCTGAACCCCAAATACCTCTTCTGCGACGAGCCGAACTCAGGGCTCGACCCCAAGACCTCGCTCGTCATCGACGACCTGCTGCACGGCATCACCCAGGAGTTCAACATCACCACCATCATCAACACCCACGACATGAACTCCGTGATGGGCATCGGCGAGAACATAATCTTCATCTACGAGGGGCGCAAAGAGTGGCAGGGGGTGAGCGCTGACATCATGGAGTCTGACAACAAGAGGCTCACCGACTTCATCTTCGCCAGCGACCTGCTGAAGAACATGCGCCGCGCCGTGCTCGACAAACGCCGCGAAGACCGCCCGTAGGCCCGCTGCCCACCGACAGAAAATCCCTAAAACAAAGCGTTATGAAGAAGAAAACCACACTGGCAAAGGCTCTGGCCGCCGTCATCATGGCCGCCGGAGCGCAGCAGGCCGCAGCCTGCACGGGCATCACCCTGCACGCGGCCGACGGGGCGTGCGTGCCCGCCCGCACCATCGAATGGGGAGGCAGCGACCTGGCCAGCCGCTACGTCATCGTGCCGCGCGGCCACAGGCAGACGTCCTACGTGCCCGGCGGAGCGAAGCGGGGCATGGAGTTCACCGCCCGCTATGGCTACGTCGGCCTGGCCGTGGAGCAGGAGGAGTTCGTGGCCGAGGGCCTCAACGAGGCCGGACTCTCAGCCGGACTGTTCTATTTTCCGCGCTACGGCGGGTATGAGCCCTACAGCGAGGCCGGCAGGACCACCTCGATAGCCGACCTGCAGCTGGTGCCGTGGATTCTGGGCAGCTGCAAGACGGTTGACGAGGTCAAGGCCGCCGTGGCCGGGGCGCACGTCGTCGCCGTGGACCCGAGGGCAAGCACGGCGCACTGGCGCTTCACCGACGCCACAGGACGGCAGGTGGTGCTGGAAATCACGGACGGCAAGGCCCGCTTCTTCGAGTCCTCTCTGGGCGTGCTCACCAACTCGCCGGGCTACGAGTGGCAGCTCACCAACCTCAACAACTACGTGAACCTGCTGCCTGGCACCGCCGCGCAGAACAACCTGGGAGCCTTGACGCTGACCTCGTTCGGCGCGGGCAGCGGCTTCCTCGGCCTGCCGGGCGACGTCACCCCGCCCTCGCGCTTCGTCCGCGCAGCCCTCTACCAGACGGCCACGCCGCTGGCAGACACGGCCGACGAGGCCGTGCGCCAGTGCTTCCAGATTCTGAACAACTTCGACATTCCCATTGGCATCGAGACAGCGCGCGGCCAACAGCCCGCCGACCTGCCCAGCGCCACACAGTGGACGTCGGCCACCGACATCAGGAACGGCCGCATCTACTACCGCACCATGCGCAACTCGGCCATACGCTGCATAGACCTCCGCGCCATAGACTTTGCCAAAGTGAAGTATCAGACGGCGCCGCTCGACAACGTGAGGGTGCAGCCTGTGAATATGGTGGAGATAAAATGATTTAAACAATACGGCATTTCTGTTTCGTCGTTCACATAAACAGAAATGCCGTATTGTTTAAATTACATTTTAAGGTTATATTAGAAATCTATAAAATACAATAAAGATATATCATGTTTGCCACTATCCTCGGCTTTAATCACGAAAGGCTCTTTTTCTCTGCAAACATAAATACAACCATGATAATTAGTTTGTGAGTAATTATATTCACTCTGGCTATGGGACGCACACTCCAAAAACAGCTTTGTCCCTTTCTTTAACGGACCATAAGTGCCCTCCCATTGCATATCCATTGTATCAAAAGATTGAACACCATTTTCTGTAACAAACCGTATAGTTTTTCTTACATTAATGTGCAAAGACGGCATATCAAGTTTGTATTTTACATAATAACGCACATCTTCTTCTTTTTCATTATCAATCTTATCATCATCTTTTCCACCTAAATTATCATCATTATTTTCTGTCGAAGATGATGTGTTTGGAGGCGTATTGGTAATTCCATAGCTGGAATCATCATCTTTTGAACAAGAACAAAATATAGCAATGCCCAACAGCAAAGAGCAAATTATGTTACAAAGATTTGTGACTTTCATAAAAACAAAAGTTATTTTATTACAAGCAAAAATTTAAGCGTCACCTCATCCGCCAGCCGGCGGGGGTCTCCACCATGGGCACCACCACCTCCTCGCGCGCGCTGTCGCCGTAGCAGAGCATCAGGAACACGTCGCGCCGGCGGTTCACCGAGTCGGTGTCAACGCGCACAACGCTCACCGAGCTGATGCCGCCGTGCTCCTCCTTCTGCCTGGCCATGAACTGCTTGGCGTTCGTCCGCAGCTGCTCCAGATAAGCCTCGGGCAGGCTGTCGGCGCCGGCCATGCCGCCCACGAAAGCGGCGTAGCGTCCGCAGAGCAGGCTGTCGTAATACTGCCGGGCGGCCAGCGCGGCCGCGTCGGGCGCGGCCGGCCTCTCACCGCAGCCCGCAAGCAAAGCCGCCGCAAGGCCTGCGGCGGCAAGAACACGCGCCCCCATGCTCACTTCTGGCGTATGAAGACGTTGACGGGCGAGCCTGTGAGAGTCCAGTTCTCGCGTATCTTGTTCTCAAGGAAGCGCTTGTAAGGCTCCTTGACATACTGCGGCAGGTTGGCGTAGAACACGAAAGACGGTATCTGCGTGTTGGGCAGCTGCGAGCAGTATTTTATCTTGATGTACTTGCCTTTGATTGATGGCGGCGGGTAAGCCTCTATCAGCGGCAGCATAATCTCGTTCAGCTTGGTGGTGCCGATGCGTATCTTGCGGCTCTGGTAGACCTGCTTGGCGGTCTCGAGCACGCGGAATATGCGCTGCTTGGTGAGCGCCGAGGCGAATATTATGGGGAAGTCGGTGAACGGCGCCATGCGGTTGCGGATGGCGGCGGTGAAAGTGTCGATGACCTTCTGGCTCTTCTCCTCCACGAGATCCCACTTGTTGACCACCACCACGAGGCTCTTGTTGTTCTTCTGTATTATCTGGAAGATGTTCATGTCCTGCGCCTCTATGCCCCGCGTGGCGTCAATCATGAGTATGCAGACGTCGCTGTTCTCGATGGCGCGGATGGAGCGCATGACGGAGTAGAACTCCAGATCCTCCGTCACCTTGTTCTTGCGGCGTATGCCGGCGGTGTCAACCAGATAGAAGTCGAAGCCGAACTTGTCGTAGCGTGTGTAGATGCTGTCGCGCGTGGTGCCGGCAATCTCGGTGACGATGTTGCGCTGCTCGCCGATGAAGGCGTTGATGATGCTGCTCTTGCCCACGTTGGGCCGGCCCACCACGGCAAAGCGCGGGATGCCCTCCTCGAGCGTCTCGGCGCCGCCCTTGGGCAGCCGCTCCACCACGGCGTCGAGCAGGTCGCCGGTACCTCCGCCCGATATGGCGCTGATGCAGTAGGGGTCGCCCAGCCCGAGCGAGTAGAAGTCGGCGGCGTAGTAGCGCTGCGCGTTGTCGTCGGTCTTGTTGGCCACGAGAATCACGGGCAGCTTTGTGCGGCGCAGTATGTTGGCCACGTCGGTGTCGAGGTCGGTCACTCCGCTGCCGATGTCAACGAGGAAGAGTATCAGGTCGGCCTCTTCGGTGGCGATGAGCACCTGCTTGCGTATCTCCTCCTCGAAGATGTCGTCAGAGTTGACCACCCATCCGCCGGTGTCCACCACGGAGAACTCCACTCCGTTCCAGTCGCACTTGCCGTACTGGCGGTCGCGCGTGGTGCCGGCCTCGGCGCTCACAATGGCCTGTCGCGACTGCGTCAGGCGGTTGAAGAGGGTCGATTTGCCCACGTTGGGGCGTCCCACTATTGCTACGAGATTTGCCATGTTGTGTCTTGTTTTGATGATTTTTATGAAGTAAGCCCCCGGGCGTCACTCCGGGTTGTAGCCGAAGCTGTCAAGCTCCTTGTCGGAGTTGCGCCAGTCCTTGTCCACCTTTACGAACAGCTCCAGATAGACGCTCTTGCCGAAGAAGCGCTCCAGGGCCTTGCGGCTCTCGGTGCCCACCTTCTTCAGGGCCACGCCGCGGTGGCCTATGATGATGCCTTTCTGCGAGTCGCGCTCCACGTATATCACGGCGTTGATGCGGATGCGGGTGTCGTCCTCCTTGAAGCTCTCCACGCGCACCTCCACGGAGTAGGGTATCTCCTTGGCGTAGTAGAGCAGTATCTTCTCGCGGATGATCTCGCTGACGAAGAATCTGGCGGGCTTGTCCGTGAGCTGGTCCTTGTCGAAATAGGGCGGGCTGTCGGGCAGCAGCTCGCCGATGCGCTTGAGCAGCAGGTCGGTGCCGAACTTGTTCTGCGCCGATATGGGCAGTATCTCGGCGTCGGGCAGCAGCGAGTGCCACCGCTCCACCGTCTCGCCCAGGCGCTTCTGGTCCGTGAGGTCAATCTTGTTGATGAGCAGCAGCACGGGCACGCTCATGCGCGCCACCTTGTCGAGGAAGTCCTTGTTCTTCGTCGGGTCCTCAATCACGTCGGTGACGTAGAGCAGCACGTCGGCGTCCTGTAGCGCCGACTCCGAGAAGGCGAGCATCGACTCCTGCAGCTTGTAGTTGGGCTTGAGCACTCCGGGCGTGTCGCTGAACACTATCTGCATCTCCGGCGTGTTCACAATGCCCATTATGCGGTGGCGCGTGGTCTGCGCCTTGAACGTGGCGATGGATATGCGCTCGCCCACGAGCTGGTTCATCAGGGTTGACTTGCCCACGTTGGGGTTGCCCACTATGTTTACGAATCCTGCCTTGTGCATGGTCTTTACGGTTGGGTTATGGCGGCGGGCGGAGCCGTCCTTGCGGCGCGCCCGCTGCCGAATCAGTCTGCAAATATAGCATTTTTCATGCAGAAATCCAAACTTTCAGCGCACAATCAGCCCCGGAGCGCGGTTTCACGCCCGCTGGGCGGAAGCGGCTGAAGCGGCGCCACAGGAGCTAACACTTATTCACATAGGTTAAAAACCGGACTCTTCAGCCCTCTCAAATTTCGCGAATTTGAAAACAAAAACCATTTGGCCGCAAATTCGCGCAATATGAGTGTGCAGCCGTAACTTATTGGTCTTATTAGACTTATTAGTCCAATTGGTCTTATTGTGCAATAAAATCAGCCCCCGAAACAGCCCTTTTCAGCCCCAAAACAGCCTTTTCCGCCCCTGCGAAAAGGGTCATATCGGCCTCCAATATAGGCCATATTGCAATGCAAAACGGCCTATATCGCAGCGCAATACAGGCCGTTTTGCAAAACCAGACGCTTTCTGCCGCCCTGCAAGGGGGCAAAAGCCGCCCTGAAATTTCTATTTCAGCGGAAAACGAAGTGTTAAATTCAAGGAGACAGAAGGCGGGAGGCGGGAGACAGACAACAGCCCCGCGGAAATTAAGAATGAAGAATTAAGAGTCAAGAAAAATAGCTTTTGCGGCTGTCTTTCTTAACTCTTAATTCTTCATTCTTAACGCCGCGGGGGTCAGAACCGCAGGCTGATGTAGAAGCGCATGGAGCCGACCTTCCACTTGGGCGAGGCTTCTTCCTCGGGCGTCTCGCCGCCGGAGCCGTCGTAGTCGTCAACGTCGAACAGGCTGTCGTACTTCACGTTGCCCCAGCGGCCCTCGATGCCCAGCGAGATGACCTTCCACGACACCGAGCCTCCAAAGGTGAAGAACGTGCCGTAGCTCATGCTAAGTTCGTCGGCGACGTAGAGCATCGCCAGCGACGGAGCCACGCGGAAGTAGAGCGCGGCCTTAAGCTCGTCCACGGGATTGACCGTCACCGACGGGCCCACCGCCATCGCCAGCTCCGCCTGATACATATCCTCCGGCCCGCCGGTGTCGTAGTCGTCGTAGGGGTCGTAGTAGTTGCCCCCGCCGTCGTAGTCGCCGTAGCCGTAGCCGCTGAAGAATCCCCACTTGTCCTCATACTTCGCGAAGTTGATGTCAATCTGGGTCCAGTCGATTCCGAACTTTATCATGCCCAGCAGTGGCTTCTTGTGCAGATAGTAAGTGCGGCCCCGGGTCAGCGCCACGCCGTAGTCGGCGCGCCACGTGCCGGGAGCGTCCTTCAGCGAGAGGCTCTGGCTGACGTAGGCAACGTTGAAATACTTCGCCCGGTCTTTCCAGATGCGGCGGTCGCGGGCGTCGGCCTCCAGCTCGGCTCCGCTCTCGCGGAGCATCCTCACCTCGCGCTGCAGCGAGTCCACAAGCATGGTCAGCGAGTCGCCCGTGTGCATTCCCGGCGCCACCTCGGGCACCCCCTGGGCCGCCGCCGGGCCCGAGGCCAGGGCAAGAGCGGCCATTGCAGTCAATATCTTCTTTCTCATAGTGTGTCCGTTTTTTATTTTATGCCAGCTCACTCTTCCCAGTCCATCATTCCGTTGGGGATTGTAAACAAATAATACTCCACTCCGTTGTGCACAAGACAGATGTCAAAGTCGCAGCCGGTATTCCCGAACGATGGCATGTTGAACATCAGACTATCTCCGCCCTTGGGCGCGTCGATGACCTCCGCGCCGCTTCCGTCGGAGCAGCGCACAATGATTCTGTCGTCATGATTGAAGCACTTGCTGCGTATGGTCAGTTCCGAGCCGGGACCGAAGCCCTGCGGGATTTCGGGCATCTCCACCACATCGCGCACATCGACGTGCACCTCGCCGACTACAGACTGCAGGCCGCCGCGCTCGAAAATTATCAGGGCGTCGCCGATCACGGGCACCCCGGCCGTCAGCCGCGAGTCGTCCAGACTGCCCACCTGGGCATCGCGCACCTCGCCCACGGGCGTCCTGTTGCCATACTCGTCGGTGTGAAGGCACTGGAACAGCACCCTCACGCCATTGGACAAGCCGCTGCCATAGAACTCGACGGTGGGCATTCCGTCGATAACGCCGATGTAGCCCCACTGCATATCCGTCCTCATGACAGCCAGAACACCCAGCCTGTGGCGCACGCCGTCGCGCACAAGATAGACCGTCACCTCTGTGGCCACCACGCCGGAGGGAATGACAAACGTCAGCTCCGAGTCGCTGCAGGCCACCACCTCGGCCTCAACCTCGGTCACATCGGCGTCGTGCTCGTAGCCGTTGCGCACCACCACGCGGTCGCCGGAAGTGAAGCCGGAGCCGCGCAGCGTCACCTGCGAGCCGACATAAAATTCGCCGTAGGCCGGCAGCATGGCGTCCACGTAGGCGCCGCCGCCACCGTCGCCGCCGCCAAACGGCGACTGCTCGCTCTCGACGCAGCCCGCCGCCAGCGCCACAACCGCCACCAGCGGCAGCAGCGCGCGGCACACTGCTGTAAATGTTTTCTTCATGCTTTGCTAATTGTTTTTATTGTTCACATATTTAATATTATACGCCCCGCCCGACGGTTCCGACCAAAGGGCAGGCGCTTTTGCGCCGCCAAAATTAACATATTCAGGCGTCATGCACAAACAAATTAACAGAAATTTCTTGTCGCAGGCCGCAAAAACACATCGCGTCGCCTGCAAATGCAGGCGGCGCGACGTGTTTTATATATCATGGCTTGCTCACTTCCCCTCATGCACAGAGCTGCCGTCGTAGCCCCACTTTACGTAGGACGCGCCGTGCACAAAGCCTGCGCCGAAAGCTGTGAATATGAGGTTGTCGCCTTTTTTGAGCTTCTTCTCGTTGTCCCAGAGCGCCAGCGGGATGGTGGCCGCGCTGGTGTTGCCGTAGTGCTCGATGTTCACCATCACGTGGTCCATGGGCACTTCGAGCCGCTTGGCCACCGCCTCGATGATGCGCATATTGGCCTGGTGGGGCACGATGTAGGCGATGTTGTCCTTGTCAAGCCCGTTGCGCTCCGCGATGAGGGCGCAGTCGTCGCTCATGTTGGTCACGGCGTAGCGGAACACGGTGCGTCCCTCCTGATAGAGGTAGTGCAGGCGGTGGTCAACGGTGAACGGCGACGGGGGGCAGACGGAGCCTCCCGCCTTTACATGGAGGAAGGGAAGACCCTTGCCGTCGGTGCCGAAATGCGAGTCCATCAGGCCGATGTTCTGCTCTGTGGTGGCCTCTACGAGCACGGCGGCCGCGCCGTCGCCGAAGAGCGGACAGGTGCTGCGGTCGGTGTAGTCGACCACCGACGACATCTTGTCGGCGCCGATGACGATTATCTTCTTGTAGCGGCCGCTCTGTATCATCGACGCTGCCACGTCGAGAGTGTAGAGGAAACCGCAGCAGGCGGCCCACATATCGAAGGCGAAGGCGTGCTTCAGTCCCAGCTTGCCCAGCACGATAGAAGCCGTGGAGGGGAACTGGTAGTCGGCCGTGGACGTGGTGACGATGAGCGCGTCGATGGTGTCCGGGTCAACGCCGGTCTTCGCAAGGAGCTGCTTGGCGGCCTTGCGCGCCATATAGGACGTGCCGAGACCCTCGTCGGTGAGGATCCGGCGCTCCTTTATTCCAACGCGCGTCATAATCCACTCATCGTTGGTGTCGACCATTCTCGACAGCTCCTCGTTGTTGAGGACGTAGTCGGGAACGTAGCCTCCGATACCGGTTATTACCGCGTTTATCTTCTCCATTATTCTGCCACTTCTTCCTTAACGATAGCCACCTTGCCGCGGTAGTAGCCGCATGTAGGGCAGACAGTGTGGTAAATGTAGTATGCGCCGCAGTTGGGGCATACTGCCAGTGTGGGAGCTACGGCTCCGTCGTGGGTTCTTCTTTTGCGTGTACGAGTCTTAGACTGTCTTCTTTTAGGATGTGCCATTTTCTTTTACCTTTAATTATTTATTCTTTAATTTCTCCAATCCACTCCATCGCGGATCCACTGCCTGCGCCCCGCCGCCGTCGCCGTCACGGCCTGCGGCGTGGCCGCCGAGCATCGCTGTCATAGCGCTGTTGCACCCGCCGGGCGCGTGGACGTGCCTGATGGGGATGCCGAGCGCGATGAATTCGTAGACGAACCAGGCCACGCCGACGATTCCCTCGTCCTCGCTGACGGTCACGGTGTCGCCGTCGTCGGAGTATCCGTCGCCCAGACGAGCCGTGATGTGCCCCTCGGTGTCGATGGGCTGGCGCATGTCGTCGAGACAGCGGTCGCAGGGCACGGTAACCTCGCCCCTGATCGCGAACGCCAAATCGAACAGCCCGCCGGCCATGCGCCGCACGGTCAGCTCCACGCTGGCGTCGCCCTTGCGGACATCAGGCGCGCCGACGGCCTCGAAGAAGGCGTCGTCAACGCGCAGGCTGAATGTGGCCGGCTCCGCGCCGACGGCCTTCAGGTCTATGTTGAAAGGCTCCAAACTGCTCATCTGCCGTTCTTGTGAACACCGAAAGCGCCGCCCGCCGCCACTCCCCGCCACCCGGCGGCGGCACGTGCGGGCACAATCTTTCGGGCTGCAAAGTTACGAATTATTTTTCATACCGCGCAAGGATATGCCGCGTTTTTTTGCTCACGCGCCGACAAAGTGAAACCCGCAGGCGGCAAAAGCGCGCGAAATGTGTCAGCCCTTGCGCAGCTCTATGCGGAAGACGGTGCCCCGGCCCAGCTCCGAGCTTTTGACAAAGATGCGCCCCCGGTGGTACTCCTCGACGATGCGCTTGGCCAGCGACAGCCCCAGCCCCCAGCCGCGCTTCTTGGTGGTGAAGCCCGGGGCGAACACGCTCTTGAGGTCTTTCTTGCGGATGCCCTTGCCGGTGTCGGCCACCTCGACGGCCACGCGGCCCGGCTCGTCGAGCAGCGTGACGCGGATGGTGCCGCTGCCCTCCATGGCGTCGACGGCGTTCTTGCAGAGGTTCTCCACCACCCACTCGAAGAGCGGGGCGCACATCCGGGCGCTGACGGCATGGGGCGGGAAGTCGCGCACGATGCTCACGCGGGCCGACGTACGGCGGTCCATGTAGTCGGCCACGTGGGCGAGCACCTCGCGGACGTCGCTCTCGACCGGCTCGGGCAGCGACCCAATCTTTGAGAACCGGTCGGCGATCAGCTCCAGCCGCCTGACGTCCTTGTCCATCTCGGGTATCAGCGCGTCGGCGGGATAGCTCTCCTTGAGTATCTCCACCCAGGCCATGAGGCTCGATATGGGGGTGCCGAGCTGGTGGGCGGTCTCTTTCGACAGGCCCACCCACACCCTGTTCTGCTCGGCGCGCTTCGACGAGAGCAGGGCGAAGATGGCCACGACGGCGAAGACGAGCACCACGCCGAGCTGCACGTAGGGATAGGACGAGAGGCGCTTGAGCATGGTGGACTCGTCGTAGCACACGAGCTGATAGTCGCCGCCGGCGGCGGAGTCGCCATAATCGACGCGGATGCACTTGCCGCTGCGGGCCAGGCTGCGGGCCAGCCGCTCAAGATAGGCGGCGGAGTCGGCGGCGGTCCGCTCGTCGATGCTCACGTTGCGGAAGTCCGTCACGCGGCCTGCGGAGTCTGTCACTATCACAGGTATGGTGTTGTTGCCGCGTATCACGCTGAGCACCAGCGTGAGGTCGGTGTCGCCGTCGGCGCTGCTCAGGGCGTGCAGGGCCTGCGCCCACACCTCCATGTTCTTGCGCTCCTCGGCCGAGAGGTCGCGCACGAGGATGTGCGACACCGACAGCGACACCGCGGCTATGGCCGCGGCCACAACCACAAGCCCTATCCTCACCTGGCGTATTCTGTCTGTCCACTGCATCGCCACACCTTATTTATATATTGCGGACGCGCCGGCGGCCACGCCCGGAGCCCCGGCTCCGAGGGAACGCACATGGCGGCGCAGCTCGAAGGCCCAGAGCTTGTAGCCCTGGGGCGTGAGGTGCAGGCCGTCGCGCGACAGCTCGCGGCGCAGCTCGCGCGTGCCGCGGCGCACAAACTTGGGGTAGAGGTCGACGAACACGATGCCGTTGGCGCGGCAGTAGCCGGCCAGCAGCCTGTTCACCTCGGCTATGGCGGCCGACCGCCCGGCCAGCCGCGGCCAGCGGCCAGCGCCCTCGTCGATGGGCAGCAGGCTCTGCACAAAGAGGCGCGTGGCGGGCGAGCCGCGGCGTATCAGCTCAACGACGCGCTCCACCCCCGCCGCCACGGCGGCGGGCGCGAGCCCGTGGCTCAGGTCGTTGACGCCGGCCATGAGGAACACGGCGCGCGGACGGCCCGGCAGAATCTGCACCAGCCGGTGGGCCATGCCCGTGGCGTCGTCGCCGGAGATGCCCCGGTTAACCACTCCCGCCGCGCCCAGCAGGCGGCTCCAGTCGCCACCGTTCTCCGTCAGGCTGTTGCCCAGCATCACGATGTCGGAGCTGTCTATCGGCTCCTCGCGGGCGAACTGCTCCGTCCGCTCTCCGTAGTGGCGGAACGGGCGGTAGGCCACCGCCGGCACCTGGGCCGGCAGCGGCAGCGCCAAGCAGCACACGGCCACCGCCGCAAGGCCGCGCAAGGCGCGCGCGGACAGCCGCGCGCGCAAGATGTGTCCAACGGAATGTATTCTCTGCATAACCCGGCATATTGCTTGGCGGAGAGGCGCACGCGGCGTTGCGCCGCCCTGCCCGCTCCGCTCTTATCTCCTGCAAATTTACTGTCAAAAATCCGAAAAACCGCAACTGCCGGCTGATTTTTAAATTGAATGTCCGCAATGAGGCCTAATTGAAAATGAACATCCGCAATTTGCCGAGTTGTGCCCTCTTTATATAAGGGGGGGGGTGTCTCGCATACTGTCATTCCGCTGAAAAGCGGAATCCAGAATAGAGCAAGGGTTGCCGGATTCCGCGTCGGAGCGGAATGACTGTATGCGAGACACGCCCTACTGACACTTGCACATTTGGCAAATTGCAGATATTCATTAGTTGAAAATATGCAACTAAAACGCCGCCCGCGCCCGCCCGTTTTAACACACCTGCCATATGGGGCCGCAACATGGCTCTTTTCGCATCGCGATATGACCCATTTCGCACGCCGAAACGGCCTATATCGGAGGCAAAAACGGACCATATCGCAACACACTGACAGCCAGCGCGTTACGCGGGGCAGCACGGAACGCGCCCTTTAACTTAAAAATATTAACGCCAGCCGCACGCGCCGCGCCCGGCGCCCCGGCAAAAAGAAAGTCTGGCCGACAGCGCGCAAACGCCCTGCCGGCCAGACTTCTGTAATCAGTGAAAATACTATTTCATAGCTCTCATTACTTTCTCGAAGTAACGCTGTGTGCGCTTCACGCTGTAGTTCATGCCACCGTTCCACGAGCGGATGGCCTTCTCGACGTTGTTCGTCGGGTTGAAGCACGACTGAATGAGGAGAAACATCTCCTTCGACTTTGCAACGCTGAACCTGTCTCTCAGCGCGAAACGCTTCTTGCTCTTCCTGCGCTTGAGAATGCGGTTGCACTCTTTAACCAGAATGGGAGTGATCTGCATAGCTCCACACGAGCTGCCACTGCGCGCATTAGGGTTTCCATTGCTTTCCACTTGGATTATCGCCTCCATCACGGGTTCCCAGTCAAAATGCGCCGCCTTAACGTTATCCTGTGCAAGGACGGCCGAGGGAACTGCCGCGAAGAGGGCGACAACAACAATTCTCGCTATCCTCTTCATCATCATTTATTTAGCGGAGCCCGGACGGAATCTCTCCGCCCGCCGGGGCCGCCGGTGATACAAAGCCGCTGCCGCCCCACTCCTGTTAGTGTTTAAAAACTGCTGATGGCCCATCCCCTCGCGGGATGCCCAGCGCCATCTGTCCTCGATTTTCGGGTGCAAAGTTACGAAATAACAGCCATACAGCCAAGCCTTTTGAACAGAATTAACACAAATGCGGACTCTACAGTGCTGATTATCAACATTTTAATATATCCAAAGCTGATTTCCTTTGGAATTTAAACCGTGTTTGGCTTGCGCCGTCAACAAAATTATATTAAATTTGTAGGCAGATAAACAAAAAGCGAAATATGTTATGAACAAACTCTGCAAACTGTTTTCAGCCGCGCTGCTTCTCGCAGCCGCCGCCACGGCGGCACAGGCCCAGGTGGAGCGCAACGTGATACACACCGTGGCTATAGGCGACATCGGCTACACCGCGAAAGACGAGAAAGCCACGGTGGGCAACGTGCTGGGCGCTCTGGCCACGTCGTTAGTGACGGGAAAGACAAGCCAGCAGCAGCCCGACTATGCCGACGGCGTGAGGGCGAGCATAGTGAAGGGCCTGGGCAACGTGACACGCCTGAAGGTGTTCAACGCCGACGACTCCGGCGGCGGCCGGCCTGAGGCCGAGCTGAAAGCCGAGGGCACTATAACGAACATAAGCACCACGACAAGGACCATACCCGGCGACAAGGCCAAGGACAAGAAGCCATATGACGAGTACAACTGCCTCGTGAACGTGACGCTGAACCTCACGGACGCCCGGACGAACGCCGTCGTTGACAGCCGGACGTTCAACATAAGCGAGGGCATGGGCGGATGGATGTCGTCTGCGCAGAAAGCCATAACGTCATCGCTGTCGAGGCTGTCGGCCGTGATCACAAACTACTACAACTCGCTCTACCCGCTCAGCGCGTCGATAGTGGAGCGCGACCAGATAAGCAAGGACAAACAGAAAAAGGTGTACATCGACCTCGGCTCTGCCATGCAGGCGCACAAGGGGCAGCAGTTCAACATCTACTACACCAGAACCATCGCCGGCAAAGAGGCCAGAATGGAGATAGGACGCCTGAAGATTGAGGAGGTGATGGGCGACGAGCTGAGCCTCTGCAAGGTGACCCGGGGCGAAAAGGAGGTGAAAGACGCCCTGGACAAAGGCGTAAGACTCTTGGTCACAGAGCGCTTCTGACCGCACGCAAAGAGCTATTTGGGGCTATTGTTGTTCTGTTCCGACGCCATTCTCATCATACGTCACCGTCTTGCACAACGTCTCGCCCGTGTGTAGCGGGCGGAGGGAGCTGCCTGTGACGCGCCGTCTTGCACCACCGCCGATTATTCACTAATATTCCCCCATAAGGGGCGTGTCTCGCATACCTGGCAAATTTAGGGATATGCGATGCAAAGATAACGATTTTGGGGACAGTTATTATGCCATAAAAGGCGGTAAAACGAAAAAAGTGGGGATTTTTGTTGTCCCCACTTCCTTTGATTTCTGTTTGTTGTTCAATGCTTTGCGCCGATTTTCGGCTTAATACTCGTCCTCGTTGAAGAGAAAGTCTTCTTTTGTGGGATAGTCGGGCCAGATGTCCTCGATGCTCTCGTAGACGTCGCCCTCGTCCTCTATTTCCTGCAAATTCTCCAACACCTCGAGCGGCGCGCCGGAGCGGATGGCGTAGTCGATAAGCTCATCCTTGGTGGCGGGCCATGGGGCGTCTTCAAGCTTTGAAGCCAATTCAAGTGTCCAATACATAGTCGTAAATTTTATCAGTTAGAATCAGCCGCAAAAGTAATAATTTTATTCTTATTTGCAAGAGTTATCCCATATTTTTTCTCTCACGCCGTCAACAAAGTTTAATTTCCGCGCAAGCACGAAAAGATAGTCCGAAAGCCGGTTGATATACTGCAGCACCTCGGGGGCGATCTTGGTGCCCTCGGCAAGGAAGAAGATGCGGCGCTCGGCCCGCCTGCACACCGTGCGGCAGACGTGGGCTATGGCCGCCTCGTGGGAGCCGCCGGGCAGTATGAAGCTCTTCTGCTGCGGGATGCTGGCGTTGATGGCGTCGATGGCGTCCTCAAGGCGCTTGGTCTCGGCCGGGTCGAGTGTGTACGACGGCGCGAGGGGCGTCTTGGCCGTGTCAGTGGCCAGATAGGAGCACACGGTGAAAAGGTTGCGCTGCGTGCGCACGACGAGGTTCTTGTCGTCGCCGTCTTTCATAAACGACACGAGCAGGCCGAGCTGCGCGCTCAGCTCGTCAACCGTTCCGTAAGCCTCGATGCGCGAGTTTGTCTTCTTCACTCTCAGTCCGCCGATGAGGCTTGTGGTGCCGTCATCGCCTGTCTTTGTATAAACTTTATTAATTGCCATGGTCGTTAAGGTATTTAAAAGTTGATGATGTAATTCTGTTTGAAACGCTTCTTGTCGAAAAACACTATGCCGCAGTAGTAAAGGTCGAACGTGACGCCGGTGCGGGGGTCGGCCTTCACTTCGCGCCACAATCGGCGTGCGGCGGCATTGTGGCCGATGCCCTCGATTATGAACAACGACTGCGGCCCGGCTTTCTCGGCAAGGGCGGCATAATGCCCGCGCAAATGCGGCGACGGAGAGAAGCGCGCCATGTCGGCCGGCGGCATACCGTCCGGAATGCAGCCAGCACAGGCCGCGACCCTCGCGCGGCTGCATCCGGCCGCGACATAGGCGGAAAAAGCGTCGGAACGGGTGCCGCAGTCGGCCACAAGCTGCGGCCTGAGAAAGTTTGAAATGCGGAAATAAAGCTCGAACAGTCGTCTGACGTTGCCGCAGAGACCAAACTCGGAGGCCAACCGGCCATAAGCGTAATAGGGGTAATGCTCGTTGATGACATAGCGCACAAAGCGGTATGCCCACGGCGACTGAACGCCAAAGCCGCGGCTGTGCGGACTGCGCGCCACCCACACCATGATTCTTCTTATATCGTCCAGTCCGACCATCATCGCCCGTTTTTCTACGTCAGCGCAACCGCCTCTGCCTAGCAAAATCTGAAAAACAAGCTGGCAAAGACAATTAGCCTGCCACAAATATAGCGAAAATTTCACAAAAGCGGAAATCAAACAGACAAAAAGAATATAAAAGAAAGTTTTCTGCCGCGCTGCGCACGCAGGCATTCACCGCAGCCGACCGGCAATACGCTGCGGAACGGCCTTGTAGAATCTGTCCGCAAGCTTCACGGCTCTGCCGCTGTCGGCACTTTTGTCAAGGTCATAAGAAGACACGAAATCTGGTATCAGATATGTGTCGGCATGAGGGTCACGCACGCTTGCAAACAGCCTTTTCCACGAGCCATCCTCCATGTAAGGATGAAAACAAACGAATGTCAGCTCCCCCACGCCCTCTGAAGACCCGCTGCGGAAGATACGCAAGGCCATCGGATCCGGATTCAGAAGCTCAAACTTGTATCCGCTGTCAACCCATGGCAACGGATAGAACGCGGCACTCTCCCAGCCGCCCGTCACTATATTCGCGGGTGCCTTGTGCCGCTCAAAATAATCACAGACGGCGTCGCGCGAGTCTGCATACATTGTCTTAAGCTCGCGTATGAAGAACGGATAAAAGGCGTTGCCCGTCAGAAGCATCTGCTCGTCGGCCGTGGGCAACAGCCGTCCGGCGCCGATTCCGAAAGAAACGCGGAACGGAGTAATGGTTCCTGTAAACAGCACACTGCACGGTCCAACCGTTCCAACGCTGCCATTCACATTGAGAGCAGGTGTGTTGCGGAACGGAAACCTGACGGACACGACCATGAACAGCGCCACTGCCGCAACCGCAATCCAGCCGGCAAGCGCCCTGCGGCGGAAACAGCGCCAAAGAAAATCAAGGGCAACCGATGAGCACATGGCTGCGAAAGGCAGCAGATACAAATAATGCTTCGACGCACATCCTGAATTGCGCTGCACAATATGCAGCAGAACCATCGGCAGCAGGATGAACGACAGCAACAGGAACCTGCGCTGCCGGAACAGCCGCCACGCCCCGACAGGCACCAGCACGATGTTCACAACCGTGTAAAAGGAATATACTGCCAACGGAACGTCGCCAGCATACTGCTGCGTCTGGTTCATCTCATCATACCATCCGATGGTCTTCTCCAGCGGATTGGCACCCAAAAACCAACACCCGAGACCCACCACAGACACGACCAGCACAGCCAGCACACACGACTTGAGCCACGCACGGCGCCAAGTGTCACCCGAAAGCAGAAAAAGGAGTAATACAGACGGATAAACCGTCAGCACGTCAATCCTGAACAGCGGGGCGACACAGAACAGCAGCGAAGCCCAGACACATTTACCAGACAAGAAAAAACAACATCCCCAAACCATCATTGCACCCGCAATGACAGCCGAATTTGCATACATTCCGCAAGCATAAGTCTCGGGAAACAGAAACATGGCAAAAAACGCCAACGAGCGGCTCACACCCGACAAACGACATATAAGACGCATCCCGCCAAGCATCATGATGACGGAAGCACAAGCTGACAACAGACAGTAAATCTGCTCACAAGCAAGAACGGGCACCAACTTCTTTAGAACAACAATAGTCCATGTGACAAGTGGCTGCATGTCATAAGCATAAGAATAAAGGGGCGGAATCTCCCACGCCCCGGTTGCCATCATCGAACACCCCATAATCAAATGAAGACTGTCGCCCTCATAACACACAAGCGGAAAGACGCCAAAAGACATCCACGCGACATACACCAACAGAAGAATATGGCACACGCTCAACCGCTTGCCCACAGCCTCTGCTACCGCTGACACTCTGACATCCATCATATTGCAAAATATTTCTTCTTTCCTACAAAGTCCCAAAGCCACTTCCCGCAGACTCCATCGCCGGCACGCACCCGCGCCAGGCCGCACCCGTCAGGCACGCCCCTGGCGGCGTGGCACAAAAAAAGAGTTCCCCGAAAGGCCGCCAGGCCTACGGGGAACCCACATCAACAAAAAAACGGCGGCTTCCTACTCTCCCGCATTGCTGCGCAGTACCATCGGCGCAACCGGGCTTAACTTCTCTGTTCGG